>NC_022781.1:1315000-1643750 GCF_000496285.1 Bacillus toyonensis BCT-7112
ATAGGTTGGGAAAGGCAAAATAACTCCATCGATTTTCTTTGGTCTATGCCTTTTAAACGTTCACACCTTTTTATGACAAAATGGTTGTTTGGTATTTGTAACATTGTAGCAGCTGTTAGTATAAACTGGGGACTATTTGCTATTATGAAAAAGTTAACTTTTCATAATAAATATCAAGTATTTTCCCCATTCCATTCTTATTTTATATACATGTTAATTGTATTAATTGCTATTTATACACTTGCCTTATGTATAGGGACAATAACTGGGAATCTTATCTCGCAAGGACTTCTCACTGCAGCTATATTCATATTCCCATTATTACTTCCAACACTTATCTCAGGAGTCATCGCTGTCCACTCAAATATTGACTTTCATGAGAACAATGGCAATATGCATCGGGTTATGGAAAACATGCGGATTTCTGGTCCGGCAGAAAATTTTACTATTCGCTTTGATTACGATCCACAAAGTTCTTATATTGATGATAATGGAGTGCGTCATAACGAACCCAACTTTACAAAAATCCCTTCAGCAAAATTATTGATTGCACCTATTATATATATCATTATTTTGTTACCACTCAGTTTATATTTATATGTTCGTTCAGTCAACGAGCGAAATGGAAGTTTCTTACTATATCCGAAGTTTCAAAACATAGTTATGAGCCTTGCTATTTTCTTTATAGGAATAGTTGGTGGTTTAGTCTTGGGGAGAGACAAATCATTACTGAATTTTTACATTGGATTTTTCGTGACGAGCATAATTACCTACTTCCTTCTACCTAAAATATTAAAATGGAAAGTCTCTTGGAATTTCAAATAAAATAACCTCCTCTTCTTGAGGAGGTTATTTCACATTCTCTCTTCTTTTCCCATACTCTTTTTCTTGCTTCGTTCCAAATCCGTCACCATTTGCTACGATTTGATCTGTTGGAGCAACTATACTTTCAGCAATTCTCCATTCTCCCCCTTGTTGAATAAACACTTGCATAAAATAATTCATTCCATTTAACTGATACGGATTTTCTTTTTTCACTTCATAACGAGCTGCAACATAATACACTTGAACATTTTCAGCCTCAAACTTAGCAATATATTGTGATAATCTCGGGATGTACTGTGATGCTTTCTGAAGTGGAAGTTGTTTTACTTTTACAAGAGAAGACTTTGTCACATTGCTTATCGTATCTTCATGCCGCATGTTATCACTATGATGAAATAAAATGGCATTCTGCATAGAACGAATCCATAGTTTTGAATATAAAACAGGTTGCTTATTTGAAATATGTTGTAATTCTTTTTGAACGACATGAATTGGCGTTGCGGCATCCACGAACTTATTAAAGCAGAACATACTTCCAATCATAATGAAAAGCGTAAAAATACGTTTCATAATTTTTCACTCCGATTCTTTTTAATTAAAGTATTGGAGTTTCAAAATATTTTTATTCAAAAGAAAAAGGATAGGAAAGCTTTCGCTTCCTATCCTCATTTATTATAATACGCGGCCAAATAATTCTAATACCATTTCTATTTCTTGGTCGCTCCAACCTTTAAATCTCTCTTTATAGTATTCCTTACGCACAGCTTCAAGTTTTTCAGTTACTTCTCTTCCGTGTTCTGTAATTTCTAAGTACACGATACGACGGTCTGAATTTGAACGCTTTCTTTCTACAAACCCTTTTCGTACGAGACGATCTGTAACAGCTGTAATATGACTGGAGGTTACGTTTACTTCACTCGCAATTTGCGAAGCCATCTGTGGACTGTTTAAAAATAACGCACGTAATACAGAAAATTCATTATATGGCATATGTTCTGCAAAGCGTGTATTAATATCATTTTGTAATAAACGTATCATCTTTCGAAATGATGCGGATAAATCTAAAATCAGTGTTTCTCTTTTTTCGTTCACTAGCCTCGTCCCTTTTTTATCATATTTACACATATTATAATCTATAAATACCTATGTTGTATATGCTTTCTTTCCTCAACATTCTCATTTATGTAACTTTTTTCATATAAATTTCTTTTTTGTTCACACATATACATATAAAAAGGATGGTGATGGAAAATGCAGGGTGGAATGAATCCTTATTTACACAACGTACGCACAGCTAATACTGGTAAAGAAGCGACTATTACTGTACAAGGTGAAGGTGTTGTCAAAGCGAAACCAAATGTTGTTCTATTAACACTTGGCATTCGAACTGATAGTAAAAATGTGAAACAAGCGCAAGAAGAAAATGCAGTACAATCAAAACAATTGCTGGATGCACTTAAACAGCTTGGTATTGCTGATAAAGATATAGAAACGATTTCTTATACGATCACTCCTCAATACGAGTATGTAAATGATAAAGCGTTACTACAAGGATATCGTGTGGAACATTTGTATGAAATTACCGTTTTAAATGTACAAAAAGCAGGGGAAGTATATGATATAGCCGTTTCAAATGGAGCAAACGTAGCAAAAGGTTTACGTTTTCGAATATCTCATCCAAATAAATATTATGAGCAAGCTCTTATTCAGGCTCTGCATCAAGCGGTAGAAAAAGCTCGTGCTATTGCGAGTACATACAATTTAAATATTAATCCTGTCCCCCTCTCACTCGTTGAAGAATCTGCTCAATTACCACGGGAGATTGCTTCCTATGCTACTTTGCATGCACAAACAGCTCCACCTATTCAATCGGGAGAATTAGAAATCATTTCAACTATACGGGCTATTTTTACGTATTTATAAATAATTTCGTTTATAAGTAAACGTTATCATTTTCGTTGTTGTAAAAACATGATGTTCTGATATAATAAAGGACGGTGAGCTCTTACAAAAGAGATATCACGGGTGGGAGAGGGATATGAAAAAGAAGGTTTAACATGAAAGGAATACTTGAAAGAACATTTAAATTAGGCTTACACGAAACATCACCAAAACAAGAAGTTTTAGCTGGAGTTACGTCATTTTTCACAATCGTATATATTATGATTGTAAATGCGTCAATCTTATCGGATGCCGGCATTCCACTTGAAGCTGGAATTTTAGCAACTGTTTTCAGTTCATTTGTCGGATGTCTGCTCATGGCATTTTGGGCAAATGCACCTGCTATTCTTGTCCCAGGTATGGGTGTAAATGCATTCTTCACGTACACAGCTGTGCATACGCTCGGTTTAACTTGGCAAGAAGCATTAGCAGCTGTCTTTATCTCTGGTATTATTTTTGCAATTGCTGCGTTTACACCAATTGCTCGCGTGCTTTCAGTATCGATTCCAAAGTCATTAAAGGAAGCTATTACTGTCGGTATCGGATTGTTTTTAGCATTTATCGGATTGCAAAAAGGTGGTTTAGTCGTTTCGAATCCAAATACTGCTGTTGCAATGGGGAAATTAAGTAATCCTGTCGTTCTTGCGACATTGCTTACTCTTATCGTTGCACTTGTATTATTTATTCGTAACGTACGTGGAAACTTTTTATGGACGATTGCAATAGGAACTGGTATTGCATGGCTATTTGGTCTTGTTGATACGAGTCAAATGGGAAATAGTTCATTCTCATTCGCTAATTACGGCGATGTGTTTGGAGCTATGTCATTTGGGAAACTTTCTTCCTTACCGTTTTGGATTGCAACATTCTCCTTAAGCATGGTGCTTATTTTTGAGAACATGGGACTTCTGCACGGTTTATTAGAAGATGACCGCAAATTCCCACGTGCTTACCAAGCCAATGCGATTTCAGCAATGACATGTGGTCTATTTGGCACAAGTCCTACCGTTTCAACAGTAGAGAGTGCCGCAGGTATTACAGCAGGCGGAAAGACAGGTCTGACGTCTATCGTTACTGGGATGTTATTCTTTGCATCACTGTTCGCTCTTCCGTTTGTCAAATTAATTCCTGATAGTGCCATTGCACCAATCTTAATTATTATTGGCGGTCTGATGATTACAAGCATTCAACAAATTCCTCTGAACGACTTTTCAGAAGGATTTCCAGCGTTTTTAATTATCGTTATGATCCCGCTCACATATAGTATCGCTGATGGCATTGCGTTCGGATTTATTGCTTACCCTATCTTAAAAGTTGCACTTGGAAAGCGTAAAGAAGTCGCACCATCTATGTATATCGTTACATGCCTATTCTTAGCCATGTTTGTATTACATGCTATTGGTTAAATAAAAAAACACCGAGGTGAATACCTCGGTGTTTTTTTATTTAAACCATCCTTTTTTATAAAACCAGGCCATCATTCCGCCACCAATTAACGCCATTAACAACAAACAAATAAAATAACTATACTTCCCACCAAGCTCTGGCATATGTGAAAAGTTCATTCCATATACTCCTGCAATAAATGTTAGTGGCATGAAAATAGTAGAGAAAACAGTTAATGTTTTCATAATGTTATTCATATGATGTGAGTTTAATGAAAAGTAGCTATCCCGAATATCTGCCGTCAACTCTCGGCTCGCTTCAATCATTTCAGTTAATTTAAGCAAATGGTCATGTATATCTTTAAAGTAAATCTCATGATCACTTATGCCGTAAAAACGAGTTGAATTTAAAATACGATACAATAAATCACGCATCGGAATAATTGTCCGCCTTAGCTTAGATAAATCCGCACGTATATCAAATACCTCTTCTAACACGCTTCCTGCTGTCTCACCCGTTAAATTATCATCAATCGCATTTAAATGGTCTTCAATGTAATAAACAGGTGCGAAATAGTCATCTACAATTTGGTCAATAATTGTATGTGCCACATGCAAAGGACCTTTCTTAATACGTTTTTTTTCGCCAAGTGTTTTCCATACTCTTTCGATTGCATTGTTATGAGAAAAATGGAAAGAAACAATATAACGATCACTAATAAATAAATCGATTTCATGCGGTTCTAATCCATCCTCACCAAATCCATGGAGAACTAAAAAATTATATCCATCATAAAAATCAACCTTTGGCCTCTGTACATATTCTATACAGTCTTCAATTGCAAGGGGATGGAACTTAAAATGGTCTTGCAAAATATATGTATACTCTTCTTTCGTTGGCTTATATAAATCTAGCCAATACCATACAATATGGTCTTTCGTTGTTTCTTCTAGCGAAACGTCATATAATACTTCATCTGTTTTTGTTACTGCACATATTCTAATCATAATTTCACCCATTATTATTATAAACAAAAAATAGTAAAAAAAGCCAAGGAGAAATCTCCTCAGCCTTTTTTTATCCCATATTAACGTACAGTAAGACCCCTACCTCAACATTCAGCGAAAGCAAAGAAGTTAGGTCTGGGATCAACTGCTCATAAACGCCCGGTTAGTGAAGGGTAATAATCAGTGGGGATAAAGCCCACGCTGATTAAAGTTTCACTTTATTACTTCGTTACAATTCCGTGTACTAAAGTTGGTGCATCTACGTGTTCTTTAGAGATTTTCATGTTCTCATAAATTTTCGCTTTTACATCTTCAACATTTTCACGGTTTGCGTAAATCGTAACAAGGGAGTCACCTTTTTTCACGCTATCCCCTACTTTTTTACGAAGCATTAAGCCAACTGCTAAATCAATTTCAGATTCTTTCGTTGCACGTCCTGCTCCTAAAAGCATTGCTGCTGTTCCGATTTCATCTGCAACGATTTCCGATACATAACCGTCTTCTTTCGCTTCTACTTCAATTTTAAATTGTGCTTGTGGCAATTTAGAAGGATCATCAACAACAGATGCATCTCCGCCTTGTGCTGATAAAAACGTTTTAAAAGATTCTAACGCTTTACCGTTGTTCATCACTTCAATTAACTTTTCACGCGCATCTTCTAAAGATGAAGCTTGCCCAGCAAGGTATACCATTTGACTTCCAAGTGTTAAACATAACTCTTCTAAATCTTTCGGTCCCTTACCTTGTAATGTATCAATTGCTTCTTGTACTTCTAATGCGTTACCAATAGCCTCACCAAGTGGTTGACTCATATCAGAAATAACAGCCATCGTATTACGGCCAACGTTATTACCGATACGTACCATTGCTTCTGCTAAACGTTTTGCATCTTCATCTGTTTTCATAAATGCACCTGCTCCAGTTTTCACATCAAGAACAATTGCATCTGCACCAGCAGCAATTTTTTTACTCATAATCGAGCTTGCAATAAGCGGAATTGAGTTTACTGTTGCTGTTACATCACGAAGTGCATACAATTTTTTATCAGCAGGTGTTAAGTTTCCACTTTGACCGATAACAGCAATTTTATTTTCATTTACAAGACGCATGAATTCATCATTTTCAATTTCCACATGGAATCCTGGAACTGCTTCTAATTTATCAATTGTGCCACCAGTATGTCCTAAACCACGCCCAGACATTTTCGCAACTGGTACACCTAAAGCAGCTACTAATGGACCTAATACAAGTGTCGTTGTATCACCAACTCCACCTGTTGAATGCTTATCTACTTTTACCCCTTCAATGGCTGATAAGTCAATTGTATCACCGCTATTTACCATTGCCATCGTTAAATCTGCACGTTCTTGATCATTCATATCTTGGAAGAAAATTGCCATTGCAAGTGAACTTACTTGATAATCAGGAATATCACCATTTGTATATCCTTCAACAATAAAGTTAATTTCTTCTGTCGTTAATGCTTGTCCATCACGTTTTTTTGCAATTAGGTCCACCATTCTCATTGTGAGGTCACCCCTTCATTTGTTTTACGATAGCTTTTACTAATGCTAAGAAGTTTGCTTTGACACGTTCTGTCGTTTCAATTACTTCATCATGGTGAAGTGGCTGATCTAAAATACCAGCTGCCATGTTTGAAATACAAGAAATACCTAGTACTTTCATACCAGCATGACGAGCTACAATTACTTCAGGTACTGTTGACATACCAACTGCATCTCCACCAAGTGTACGAAGCATACGAATTTCAGCAGGTGTTTCATATACAGGACCTGTCATTCCAACGTATACACCTTCTTGTACTTTAATGTTTAAGTCTGCTGCAACTTGTTTCGCCATTTCGCGAAGTTCTGTCGTATATGATGTAGACATATCAGGGAAACGTACACCCATTTCAGAATCATTTGGTCCGATTAATGGATTCGTACCCATGAAGTTAATGTGATCTGAAATTAACATAAGGTCACCTGGCTCGAACGATGTATTTACACCACCAGCCGCGTTCGTTACAACAACAGTTTCTACACCTAACTCTTTCATAACACGAACTGGGAATGTTACTTTTTGCATGTCATATCCTTCGTAGAAATGGAAACGTCCTTGCATTGCTACTACTGTTACACCTTGAAGTGTACCGAATACTAATTGACCTGCATGTCCTTCTACAGTTGATACTGGGAATTCAGGAATTTCGCTGTAAGGCACTGTTACCGCATTTTCGATTTCATCTGCTAATACGCCTAGTCCAGATCCAAGGATTAGTCCTACTTGTGGTGTTTCTTGAAATTTCTCTTTTAAGTATGAAGCTGATTTTGTAATAAGTTCACGATTCATTTGTTTATCCCCCTATTTCTTTAGCTCGTTTAAGAAGCTTGTTCCG
This sequence comes from Bacillus toyonensis BCT-7112, assembly GCF_000496285.1. Lineage (GTDB taxonomy): Bacteria > Bacillota > Bacilli > Bacillales > Bacillaceae_G > Bacillus_A > Bacillus_A toyonensis. The sequence goes on from NC_022781.1 coordinate 1,322,561, forward strand.
TATTCTGGCATTTTCACACCGAAGTTTTCTGCTACAGTTGCACCAATATCAGCAAATGTTTGACGAAGTGGTAATTCTTGTCCGCCTTCTTTCATGCTTGGGCTATATGCTAATAACGGTACATATTCACGTGTATGATCAGTACCAGGATGTACTGGATCATTACCATGGTCTGCTGTAATTAATAATAAATCATCTTCTTTTAGTTTTTCGAATACTTCTGGAAGACGTGCATCATATTCTTGCAGTGCTTCTCCATATCCTTGTGGATCACGGCGGTGACCAAATAATGCATCAAAGTCAACTAAGTTTAAGAAGCTAAGACCTGTAAAGTCCATGTTTAATGTATCTACAAGCTTATCCATTCCATCCATATTAGACTTCGTACGAAGTGATTCCGTTACCCCTTCACCATCATAAATATCAGAGATTTTACCGATAGCAATAACATCATAATCGCTATCTTTTAATTCATTCATTACTGTGCGACCAAATGGCTTTAATGCATAGTCATGACGATTTGGTGTACGTGTGAATTTCCCTGGTTCTCCAACGAATGGACGAGCGATAACACGACCTACCATGTACTTCTCATCTAGTGTTAATTCACGTGCAATTTTGCAAATTTCATATAACTCATCAAGTGGTACTACTTCTTCGTGTGCTGCAATTTGTAGTACGCTATCTGCAGAAGTGTAAACAATTAAAGAGCCTGTTTCCATTTGCTCTTGACCAAGTTCATCAAGAATCTCAGTTCCAGAAGCTGGCTTATTACCGATAATTTTACGGCCTGTTTTTTCTTCTAATTCATCAAGTAATTCTTTCGGGAATCCTTCAGGGAACACTTGGAATGGTGTATCAATGTAAAGGCCCATGATTTCCCAGTGTCCTGTCATTGTATCTTTACCAGTAGATTTTTCTTGCATCTTTGTGTAATATCCAAGTGGTTTCTCTACTTTAGAAATACCTTTCATTTCACGAATGTTACCAAGACCTAATTTCACCATGTTTGGCATTTGTAATCCATTCATATGTTCAGCAATGTGACCAATTGTGTCAGAACCTAGATCACCAAATTGTTCAGCATCTGGTGCTTCACCGATTCCTACAGAGTCCATTACGACTAGGAATATACGTTTATATTTATTCATAACTGCGACCTCCTATAAGTTCAGTTCTACTTCTTGTAGTATGTTCAAAACGCTATAAAGTGAAACTGTTATTCATAAGAATTCTCTTTCCTTCTCATTGTCAAACAGTACTTCTTTAAATCATTCTCTAACCTATTTCGTTTTACTTGAAACGACTCAAAAACATTTCTAGTTTTTTCTAAGTCAGATGTCAGACATCTGATATTGATATCATAACATGTTTACGCTTTCTTTTTAATACATTTTCGTAGAATTTCTTATTTTATTCACACTTCTATTGTAATCCATTCGGCGAAGAAGTGCTAATTATTTTATGATTTATTTCTTCATATAAAAATAAAAAGTAGCTCTAAAGAGCTACTTTTTATTTTACTTCTACTGTTTCTTCTTTATGTTCATGCAGTTCGCCTTTTCTTACATGTACTTTCACTTTGTAAGCACCGTTTTCTTTGAAAGTATGTTTACTTTCATACTCTCCTTTATTCCCTTCTTTTGCTGGAATAAATTCGTGCTTTTCAACGCCATCTTTCCAAATCTCAAGTTGCACTTCAGCACCAGTTAACGCTTCTTCTTTTTGCTTTAAATGAACTTTCATCGTTGATTCAGCATTTGCTTTTATGTCACCAGCCATAAGATGAATCATTGTGTCACTTTTATGATCACCATGTGCCTCTTCTTTTTTCGCATCTTCTACTTTTGCGTTTCCTACAGCGACTTTTACTTCTGGCATTACATGCATTTCACGTGCATTTGTATGAGCGATAATATGATATACGCCATCCGTTTCGAATGTTTTCTCTACTGCATAAACACCTTTTCCTTTATGCTTACCATTTAACATCTCGTGTTTTTCGTCACCAGTTTTCCAAATTTCAAACTTTACGTCATCAGCATCTGTTACTTTTTCTTTTCCTTGTGTAACAAGTGCTTGTACTTCTGTTTTTTCACCTGGTTTAATTTCTTTCGGATTTGTTTGGACTGCTACTTTTACAGCTTCAAGTTTCTGTTCTTTTTTCGGTTCTTCTTTGTTTGTATTACAGCCAGCCAACGCTAGCATCGCGATAAATAAAGTTATAATCAGTTTTTTCATCATCATTTCCTCCTTTATACTTTATCCCGCATTAACGGGCAGTAAGACTCCCACCTCAAAATTCCGCTGAAGCAAAGAAGTTAGGTGGTAGATCAACTGCCCGTAAAAGCCCGATTGGTTCAACTAATAATCAGTGGGAATGAACAAAAACCCCACTGATTAAAGTTTCACTTTATTTAGTATAGAGGAAATACATTGTAATATTCCAGTCTTCTGCTGAAAACAATATACGAAATGTTTGTGAAGTTTCTGTGAAACGGCTTACTCTTCTTAATCTATGAAAAAAGAGCATAGTAACTATGCTCTCGGATGAAACTGTTTATATACATCTTTTAATCTAGCTTTTGAAACGTGCGTATAAATTTGCGTCGTTGAAATATCTGCATGTCCAAGCATTTCTTGTACAGCACGTAAATCTGCCCCATTTTCTAATAAATGCGTAGCAAAAGAATGACGTAACGTATGAGGTGTAAGTTCTTTTTCAATATTCGCTTCTTTCGCTAATCGTTTTAATATTTTCCAAAAACCTTGCCTTGATAATCGATTACCGTGATGGTTTAAAAATAGTGCATCTACTACTTTTTTACCCATCAATTCTCTTCTTCCTTTTTCAATGTACTTTTGAATCGCTTCTGTCGCTAAACTTCCTAATGGAATAATTCTTTCTTTATTCCCTTTCCCAATGCAGCGAACAAATCCCATCGTTAAATGTACATCTTCTAAATTTAAAGCAATTAATTCTGAAACACGAAGTCCTGTTGCATACAATAACTCTAGCATTGCCTTATCACGAATCCCAAAAGCACTTGTCATTTTTGGTGTCTGCAGTAACGCCTCTACTTCATCGATTGATAATACTTTTGGTAACTTTCGTTCTCCTTGCGGCGTTTCGATATGTACTGATGGGTCGTGCTCTACCGCTCTTTCACGAAGTAAAAATTGGTGAAATGAACGAATTGATGCAATATGACGTGCTAATGTTTTCGAAGATTTTCCGTTTTCTTTTAAATACTGCAAAAAGTTAACAATATGCAAACGTGTCACTTCATGAAAGGTTTTCATCTGTTCTACATTTTGCAAATACTTTACATAGCTTTTTAAATCACGTTCATAAGATACTACTGTATTTTTCGCTAATCCCTTTTCGACAATCATATAATGAATAAAATCTTTTAATTGATCTTCCAATCTACACTACTCCCCATTTTCATAGAAAAACATCATTCTATTTACGAAAGCATCCTTTGCCGGTTCTTCATTCCCTGATACTTTTTCTACAGTCTCTTCTTTTGGCTTTTCATAACGATGATAGCTTTCGTATTCTTCATTTATCCATAGTATAGCGAAATAAAACAAAATCGTACAACTTGTAAATAATAAAAATACTTTTATTCCATCAAAAGTTAATTTTAAAGCTCGGCGCATTGTAAATTCCTCCAAAATATAAGTTATTACAACATATGCCAAGCTTTCACCAATTTATACCTTATTCAAATAAAAAACCTCTTCCTAGATAAATAGGAAAAGGTTATTTTTCATCCGTTTCATTTTCTTGACAGTTTTTACAAATCCCATGGAATGTTAAACGATGATCTTTCACCTTAAAGCTCCAATCTCGTTCTACTTTCCTTTCCACTTCACCAAGTAAATCTTCTTGTATTTCTTGTACAGCACCACATTGTGTACAAATCAAATGATGGTGGAAACGCTGCGCACCTTCTTGGCGTAAGTCATAGCGTGAAACACCGTCTCCGAAGTTAATCTTATCGACAACTTTTAACTCAGATAATAACTCTAAAGTTCGATAGACGGTTGCTAATCCGATCTCTGGCGACTTTTCTTTTACAAGGAGGTAAACATCTTCTGCGCTTAAATGATCTTCTTCATTTTCTAGCAGCACACGAACTGTTGCTTCACGTTGCGGTGTTAATTTATAGCTCGCTGCATGTAATTGCTTCTTAATTCGTTCAATTCTTTCTTCCATTCGGTACTACTCCCTCCTCGCCACTCTTACACCATTATATCAGAAGAAGGGCTTCTGTCAAAAGAAAAACAATAAAAACAAATTGATAATTATTCTCAAAAAATATTTATTTTTTGTTAATAGCCTCAACAACTTCTTTCATTAAAACTGGTGATGCATATGCTTCAACGCTAGAAGCAAGAGCTAACACCACTCCGATCACTAGAAAGAAGCATGTATAACGAATTAATAATGGTAATAGTGGCTCGGTTATTTTCCTAATAAACTGATGCCTAATCATACGTAAGGAAAAGCTTGCAGCAATTGTTGTCATAACGAGAAAGACTGGAATGATAATTAAATTTTGCGGCAATACAGATACAAATGCTAATAATAATCCATTCCATCCGTGCTGACTTACTAAAAAACCTACTGTAAATCCAACAACTACTCCTTTTACAAATAATAAAATAAAAATGAGGGGCAACCCAATAATTGAAATCCCTAAAATCCAAATAAAGCCGATATATTTTAATTGCGAAAAGTAACTTTCTCGAAACATTTCGCCTGCAATAGCAAATTCTCCTTTAGAAACTTGTCCAAAAAAACGTTGTAAATAAAATGATAAATCTTGCTTTTGATTCATTTGTAAACTATTCACAAGAATAGCTCCAAATATTACTCCCATCAATAATAAAACAGCATTAAATATATATAATGAAGAGTTTTCCTGTATGTGAGACATTACGCGGTTTTGCCAAGTTTTTCGCCACATTTTTCTTCCCTCCGTTCACACTCTTACTAAAAATGTATGAAAGAAAGAAAAAAAGTATGACGAATTAACATTGAAATTCCGCTCTACTTTGCTAAACTAAAAAGTAGAGAATAGGAGGGATTTCTCTTGAAACCATTATTATTAGATTTTCCAACATTATTTCAAACTGAACGCTTACAAGTTCGCAAGCCGTTTCCAGGTGATGGTGCAGAAGTATATGAAGCAATCCAAGCTTCTCTAGAAGACTTAGTACCATGGATGCCAATTGACGCTGAAACAGAAGAGAGTGCTGAAGAAATCGTTCGTAACGCTCACGGGCAGTTTTTACTTCGTGAAACACTTGATTTTCACTTATACGATAAAGTATCCGGTACATTCATCGGAGCTATTACGCTCAAGCCTGAAAACTGGGATATTCCAAAGTTTTCACTTCATTTTTGGCTCCATAGTGCTTATACAAAACAAGGCTATATGACTGAAGCTGTTAAAGGTGCCATTCAATTTGCCTTTGATAAGCTAGGTGCTAGAAGGATTGAAATTCGTACTGATGCAACAAATGCCAATGCATGTAACTTAGCAGAACGTTTAGAATTTATTCTAGAAGGTACAATGGAAAATGATTTCCTTGCGCCAGATGGTAGCTTACGTGATGCACGTGTATATGCAAAAATCAATTAAAAAACACTCGCCTTTGGCGAGTGTTTTATTTTTGTAATTGTAAATATTGCACAGCGAACATCGTCTTCGCATCATGGATACGAAGGTCTTTCATAAGATCAATCGCTTCTTCTAATGATACTTCCATTAATTCCACAAACTCATCTTCATCTAAAGCTGCTTTATTTTCTTTTTTTGTCAAACCTGTCGCTTTATATACATATAAAATTTCATCTGCAAATCCTGGAGATGTATAGAAAGAAGTAATGAGCTCCATATTTTCACATACATATCCTGTTTCTTCTTCTAATTCACGAACTGCTGTCACCTCTGGCTTTTCCCCAGGTTCTAATTTCCCAGCAGGAATTTCAATAATCGCCTTCTCAAGCGCTTTACGGTACTGCTCAACAAGCACAATTTTCCCCTCATCAGTAATAGCAATAATAGCAACTGCACCAGGGTGATTTACGATTTCACGTTTACTCATTTCTCCATTTGGTAATACTACATCATCAACACGAACTTTTATAACTCTACCATCAAAAATCGGCTCAGTTTTTACCGTTCTCTCTGCAAGATTACTCATACTATTTCATCTCCCTGTTCTATTTCCTATTCTTTCTTCATACATTTTACCACATTGAAAGGAGCGTGATAGAAATGAAAGTTTATATTTTACCAAATCGCATCACGTTAGTCGGCAAAGCATGGCAAATTCGCCATAAACTAAAACAATATGGCAAAGAGTATACAACCGTACAAGAGTGGATTACAGCGAATAAAAAGTAAACGTTTGTCAACCTCTTTTCCCTTTCGTACAATAAAGGAAAGGAGGTTGACTTATGAAAAAACGTCAATTAGGAAACTCAGATTTATTTGTGACAGAAATGGGACTTGGCTGTATGTCTCTCGGCACATCTGAAACAGAAGCTATGCGCATTATCGATGAAGCAATCGATTTAGGAATCAATTTTTTTGACACAGCGGATTTATATGATTATGGATTAAACGAAGAATTTGTTGGAAAAGCATTGAAGGGAAAACGAGACCAAATTGTTCTTACAACAAAGGTTGGAAATCGATGGACAGAAGAAAAAAACGGCTGGGCTTGGGACCCTTCTAAAGCCTACATAAAAGCCGAAGTAAAAGAAAGTTTACGTAGACTTCAAACTGATTATATTGACCTTTATCAACTTCATGGCGGAACGCTGGAAGATCCGATAGATGAAACTATTGAAGCTTTTGAAGAATTGAAAAAAGAAGGTATTATTCGCCATTACGGTATTTCTTCTATACGTCCAAATGTCATCCGTGAGTATGCAAAACGCTCAAATATCGTTAGTGTACTAATGGAATATAGCCTTTTAAATCGTCGTCCAGAAGAATGGTTCTCACTTCTTAATGAACACCAAATTAGTGTCATTGCCCGCGGACCACTTGCGAAAGGGATTTTAACTGACAACAATGCAAGAAAGATAGAAAGAGTAAAAGAAAAGGACTATCTCTCTTATTCTTACGATGAATTAAACACTACACTCGGGAGTGTAAAAGAAGTTATCGGAGAAAAATCTTTAACAGGAACAGCTATTCACTATTGCTTACATAACGAAACTGTTGCAGCTGTTATACCTGGTGCAAGCTCTATTCAACAATTACAGATAAATGTACACGCTTGCCAACAGTTACCTGTAACAAAAGAAGAATATATACAACTTCAAAAAATCGTTAAGCATGATTCATATGCCTTGCACCGTTAAAATATCGATTTACTGATAAAAACAGATGACTGCCCCCAACATTAAACATTAGGAGGCAGTCTTTTTTATAACGTATCATATTTGTCCGGATTCGTTCCTACATGTAAATTGCGATTTAACGTATTAATTTGATTCATCTCTTCTTCAGTTAATGAGAAATCAAAGATAGTAAAATTCGCCTGAATACGAGATGGTGTCACAGATTTAGGAATCGTTACTATCCCACTTTGAATATCCCATCGTAATATAACTTGTGCGGGTGTTTTTTCATATTTGTTAGCAATCCCCTGAATAATTGGGTGCTCGAATACTTCGCCGCCCCTCATTAACGGACTCCACGCTTCCATTTGAATTTGCTCGCCTTCACAGAAATTACGCAATTCAAATTGTGTTAACATGGGGTGAAGTTCCACTTGGTTTACCATAGGCTTCACTTTACAATTTGGTAATAACAGTTCTAAATGATGTTTATGAAAATTAGAAACACCAATCGCGCGTACTTTACCTTCTTCATACAATTTTTCTAAAGCTCGGTACGTTTCAATATACTTCCCTCTAATTGGCCAGTGGATTAAATATAAATCTACATAGTCCATCTGTAATTTCTTTAAGCTGTTTTCAAATGCTTCGAGTGTCTCCTCGTATCCTTGATCGTCGTTCCAAACTTTTGTTGTAATAAATATGTCTTCTCTCGGAATTCCTGATTCACGAACTGCCTCACCGACACCGCTTTCATTTTCATATACAGCTGCTGTATCAATCGAACGGTATCCAACTTCTAACGCTGTTTTTACTGCTTGCTTTACTTCGTCGCCTTCTTTCGCTTTATAGACGCCTAGACCAATCATCGGCATTTTCACGCCATTATGAAGTGTAGTTGTTGGAATATGCACAGTCGTTCTCCCTTTCATTGTTACATTTTATAAACCACTACTTTATTTCAACAAGATTCATCCAAAAAGTCAAAATATACGTATAGTTGACATAATAATTTTATACACTAAAAATACGAACTCAATTATTTACGTTTCCTTTTCTCCATTCTTTTGCTTTTTCATCAATATTACGTACAAACTCGTTTTTCCCTTCCGTATATAACGTGCCATCATATGTATATTTTTCGGCTAATTCTCTCTTTAAAACTGCATACGCCTTTGCTTCTTCACAATGCGCCATCATATAATCACGAAACGCTAAATGCCTTACTATCTCAGGATTTCCTTTTTCAAACACGTGTAAGTGATACGAGCGTTTTTCCTCCGTTCCATGAATAAAATAACGGCGTCTTGAAATACCATTTTCTCCTTTTACGATGTAACCAAGCTCTTTAAATCTTTCATTCCAACGATCTACACGATCGATACTTTCTACCTCCATAATCATATCGATAATAGGTTTAGCTGCTAGTCCTGGCACTGATGTACTGCCAATATGATGAATCTCCACTGTTTCTGGCAGCACAGACTTCAATCTTTCGGCTTCCATTTGAAATTTTTCAATCCAATGATTTTCATATGGTACGACTACAATTTTTCTCATTTTAACTCCCCTTTTCTTACAAGCTCGTCAAAAAAATGACCAGCGATATACACTGATCATTTTCGTTATTATTTAAAGTCTTTCCAAGTAAGATTACTTTCACTTAACAGTTCTTCAAATGATTTATTCTTTTCACGTTCTTTTTGCTCTTGACGCTTTCTTTCCAGTTCTGCTGCCTCTTTTTTCTCTTCTCTCACTTGCAACTCTTTCTTCTTATTCTTTAATTGCTGCATAAGTGAATCATTTAATTGATCACCTAATGTAAGTGATTCTTTCTTCGGTTGGTTCATTTGAGATTGTCTTTGCACTTGCCTTTGTTTCTTTTTCTTCATACCGCTCACCTTTTACTTTTTTCTCCATTATAGAGGATACATGCTGAAATCGACAATAAAAAAGGTTCATTACTCTATTATTCATTATTTGTAAATTTGTTAATTTTAAAAAAAACTAAATTTTTATATAGATATAATCCTATGAATCTATTAAAATTATGTCGTATGATGTCAGATTATAAAAAAAGGAGAAATGAATTATGTGGAAAAAAATTATTCCCGCTGTCGCAGTTTTAAGCACCATTACTTTTTCAAGTGTATTCGCCGCTCCCCCATCTCAGACTCCAGCCGAACAAAACCGTTACATAGACGTACAAATGCTTGGCATTAATGATTTCCATGGACAACTAGATACTGTTAAAAAAATTAATAATAAAGAAGCCGGTGGCGCTGATTACTTAGCCACTTATTTAAAAGAACGTAAAAAACAAAACCCTAATACACTTCTCGTACATGCTGGCGATATTGTCGGAGCTAGTCCACCAGTTTCAGCATTGTTACAAGACGAACCAACGATTGAATTTTTAAATGACTTAAAATTTGATGTAGGTACAATCGGAAACCATGAATTTGATGAAGGCATCGATGAAATGAAACGACTCATTTACGGTGGTTACCACGAAAAAACAGGGAATTTCAAAGGAGCAAACTTCCCTTATGTCGCTGCAAACTTCTATAACAAATCAACTGGTCGCTTATTCTTACCACCATTTACTGTAAAAATGGTAGATGGTGTTCCTGTAGGATTCATCGGTGTCGTTACAACTGATACACCAAATGTCGTTATGCCTACTATGCTTAAAAATGTACAGATCACTGACGAAGTGGAAGCGATTAATAAATCAACGCAACAATTAAAGCGTCTCGGTGTTAAATCCATCGTCGTCCTTGCACATGTTGGCGGAACGACAGATGAGTCTGGTATAACAAATGGCGACCTTAACCGAATTGCAAATGAAGCTGATCCAGAAGTTGATGTTATTTTCGGTGGGCATAGTCATACGTATGTAAATGGTACTGTTAATAATAAACTTATCGTACAAGCGAACTCTTACGGGATGGCTTTCTCAGACGTAGATGTAACAATTGACCGTAAAACAAAAGATATCGTAAAGAAAAAAGCTGAAGTTGTTACAACATACCATGAAGGTGTCGAACCTGATAAACAAGTAAAACAAAAGTTAGATCAATATAAAGAAAAAATCGCACCTCTTGTAAATGAAGTAGTCGGAAAATCTACAGCACCTATTGACCGTAAACAAAACGATGCTGGTGAATCTACACTTGGAAATTTAGTTGCCGATGCACAGCGCCAAACGATGCAAACTCAAATCGCACTTATGAATCCTGGTGGGATTCGTAATGACTTAGACGCTGGTGATATTACATGGGGCGAATTGTACGGCATTCAACCTTTTGGAAATCAGTTAATTAAAGCAGATTTAACAGGTCAAGATATTCGTGATATTTTAAATCAACAATGGCAAAAAGGAACAACGAGAATGCTGCAAATTTCAGGTATTCAATATACTTGGGATGCAAGCAAACCAAACGGTGAAAAGGTTACGAATATACGCTTAACAAATGGAGAAGAATTATCTCCATCTAAAACGTATAGCGTAGTTGCAAATGCTTTCTTAGCTTCTGGTGGTGATGGATTCGTATCATTTAAAAATGGTAAAAATGCAGAGACTGGTCCAAATGACTTTGAAGCACTAGTCGATTATGTAAAGCAAGTAAAAGAGCCAATTCAACCAACTATTGATGGTAGAATTCAAAAAATAAATTAAGTACGCTCGAAATAAGCACTCTGTACTTTTCATTGCAAAGGATATGCACTTATCCTTTATTCTAGCCGTAATATACATGAAACAAAGAAAAGGATACTCGTTCTTATAATGAACACAGTATCCTTTTCTTCAATTATCAAAATGTGATGTGTTGTTAAAGTCATATTGCTGTAAAAATTGTTGTAATGCCTCTTCTACAAGTTTAGATTTTTGAATCCCTTTTGATTCTGATATGATGTCTAATCTTGCTAATATTTCTTTATTAATAGAGAAGGTACGTTTCTTTTTTTCTGTACTTTTACTCATAATTGGTGCACTTACTTCTTCTCTCTTTCTTAATAATTCATAAATGCTTTGTAATTGCTCATAAATTAATACTTGATAATCTGTTTTCGCATATTGAAGGGCGGTCGCTTCTTGGAGTTGTAAGTGACGTGGTTCTTCTCCATCTCCTACAAAAATACGTTTCTTCCGTTCTCCATCATACTCGTATCCAATCCACCTTAATTTCTTCGATAATGTATACGGACTTATTTCAAGGCGCTTTGCTATAATAGCGATGGATTCACGCCTATTTAAACAATCTATAATTTCTCCAATCGTCACAATTTCCCCTCCTCCCATGTTGAAATGACACTAGCATGGTATGTTACAATGATTTTCTAACAGTATATGCAAAATAAATAGCCTGTGCGATTCATACGATTTCAGAAAAGGAGGTTTTCAATATGCTTTTTCGTAGCTGTACCCCACAGTTCTATAATGAAAATAAACAACTCATTCCTAATAGTATTGCTACGATGGAAAGCGTTATGATTAACAACCGAAAACAATTCCTCCTCATGCGTGGTCAAAACGTAGAACAGCCTATTTTATTATGCTGTCACGGCGGACCTGGCATGGCACAAATCGGATTTATTCGCCATTTCCAAAAAGAATTAGAGAAGCACTTTATCGTTATTAATTGGGATCAACGCGGGGCAGGTAAATCCTTTTCAATGAAAGATTTCGGAGCAAATTTCACAATCGAACAATTCGTTTCCGATGCAAAAGAAGTGATTCAATATGTACTTAAAAGGTTCAACAAACAAAAACTATTTCTCGCTGGTCATTCTTGGGGAAGTATTATTGGGCTTAACATAGCACATCAATATCCAAAATATATCGAGGCTTACATCGGTATAGGGCAAATTGTACATATGAAACAAAATGAAGAATTGCTATATCAACATTTAATTCATTCTGCCAAAAAACATGATCATAAAAAAGCATTAGCTTCCCTTTTAAAATTAGGCAAACCACCATTTTTAGATACGAGACGTCTTATTATTCAAAGAAAGTGGCTTGGCACATTTGGAGGCGCAATCCAAAACGGATCTTCCTTTTCTTTCATACGAAAAGGTTTCTTTTCTCCTGAGTATACGCTATTAGATTGGTTCAAGTTTCTCGCAGGAAATTTAAAATCTGGCGTTTTATGGGAAGAAATGCTGACAATCGATTTTTTTTCGTCTATTTCAAGTTTATCTATTCCGGTATATTTTTGTTCTGGTCGCTATGATTATCAAACTCCGTATGCACTCGTTCAAGAATATTGTGATGTTATTGAAGCACCCATAAAGAAAATGATTTGGTTTCCAAATTCAGCACATTCTCCTGATCTAGAAGAACCAGAACTATTTGCTAATTCTTTACAATCCATCAAACAAGAGCTATCTTTTCATCATTAAATACAAAAGGCTCTTTTACATTTCATAGAAAACATTTTATAATAATATGTCGCAAGTATTATGTATAAATATAGCAAACTGCTTCATATTCACTTGCCTTAACAGAATAAAAATTAGGGAGATTATATCTATTATGAACGCTGTACTCGTCGCAGTAGCAGTCATGCTATTGCTTAGTTTGTTACGTGTCCAAGTCATTGTCGCCATTATTATTGGAGCTCTAACAGGCGGACTTATCGGCGGACTCGGTATTTCAGAAACAATTAACACTTTTACAACTGGTCTTGGAAACAGTGCCCCTATCGCATTAAGCTATGCAATGCTTGGCGGTTTCGCTATTTCTCTTTCTAAAACAGGACTTCCAGATGCCATGATTCAAACCGCATTAAAATGGATTGGCAACGAACAAGACACAAAAAAACAAGTTTATTCTAAAATACTGATTTTATTCATCATTTTAACAATGGCTTGTTTCTCACAAAATGTTATCCCTGTTCATATCGCTTTCATCCCAATCTTAATTCCTGCACTTTTAAAAGTATTAAACGAGCTGAAAGTAGATCGTAGACTTGTCACATGTATTATTACATTCGGGTTAATTACACCTTATATGTGGATCCCTGCAGGATTCGGAAAAATTTATCATGACGTATTGCAAACAAATGCTGCCCAAAGCGGCCTTACATTTGATGTCGCGCTTATCCCAAAAGCGATGACTATTCCAGCAATCGGAATGATTATCGGATTATGTGTAGCGGTATTCATTACGTACCGAAAACCTCGTACATATGAAACAGAACAAATTCATACCGCCGAAAGTGAAATCGTTCCCTATACAAAGCGAAGCATCACTTTCGGATTATTATCTATCACAGCTACATTAACTGTTCAATTAGCAACAGAATCAATGATTTTCGGTGCCTTGGCGGGGATTATTGTCTTATCAATTAGTGGTAGTCTCCCCCTTAAAGAAGCAGATGCAATATTAACAAGTGGAATGCGTATGATGTCCTTTATCGGATTTGTTATGATTTCTGCCGCTGGATTTGGCGCTGTTCTTCGAAAAACAGGACATGTTGAATCACTTGTGCAAACGAGTGCACATTTCATCGGAAATAACAAACCGCTTGCTGCATTTCTTATGCTCGTTATCGGACTTCTCGTTACGATGGGAATTGGTTCATCCTTTTCAACCATCCCTATCTTAACAACAATTTTTGTACCCCTTTGCATTCAGCTTGGATTTAGTCCAATGGCTACAATTGCAATTATCGGTACAGCAGGAGCGCTAGGTGATGCAGGATCTCCAGCATCTGATAGTACACTTGGACCAACATCAGGTTTAAACGCTGACGGTCAACACCATCATATATGGGATACATGTGTACCGACTTTTCTGCATTATAATATACCGTTACTTATATTTGGCTTTATTGCCGCAATTACATTGTAAAAGGTGCGTATAAAACGCACCTTTTACTTTTTCATTTTCCCTTTTAATTGTTGAAAAGCTATTTTCGCTTCTTCTTCGACGTAATTTTCAATTGCTGGTAGTGATGGACCTATCCATTCACTCTCGATACTCCCATTCGGTCCAATAATTTTTAATTTTTCTGGTATATGTATATTTAGAAATTTGGCTGCTCGAATTAACTCGGTAGCAACCTTATCACTTGAAGCTACAATTCCATCTATATACGGATGAGTTTGCAATAATGTAATAAACTGTTTATTCGTATACCTTTGTACACATGCTTCTCGATAAGAGATCCCTTCATCCCAAACAGCGTCTAAAAATCCTGATATACGCTCTTCCATTTCTTCACTTTCTTCCCCCTCACCGAAATAAGCAAGAAAGTGACATGCTTTCTCTTTTAATAAAGAAACAGCCCTCTGTCCACTTTCATAATGATTTGTAAGAGGTTGTTTTTCCTCCATCACAACAAATGGGAATTCGATTTTCCCTAGACTTTTAAAAACTGATTTTGTCAAAATAACACCTGCAACGTTATTTTGCTTCAACATATGTATGTATCTATCTTTATTCTCTATATTACAAACGATTATTTGATAGCCTTCTTTATATGCTATTTCCTCAATACAATGTAGCAAAGTGATGTTTAATGGGTTACATAAATTCTCTACAAGTAATGCAATGATTGTTGAATTCTCTTTAAATAATGGCTTTGCTGCACTGTTTGGCCTATAACGTAATTCCTCAATTGCTTCCTTTACTTGTTTTACTGTTTCGTCATGAACGTATCCTTTTTCATTAATAACTCGTGAAACGGTTGCGACTGAAACACCTGCCAATTTTGCAACATCACGTATAGTTGCCACATCGTCACCCCTTAATATGGTAATAGATTACAATTTTAAGGTAACTTAAATTACAGTATTCGTCAAGATTAATAACTTATATTTCTGAAAATTGTTACATCATTTCAATAAACGATACTCCATCTGAATTTCATGTAAAATCGGGATATTATCATATCCAATGCGCGGAATTTCTTGCTTTATTTTTCGCGCCTCTTCTACTGCATTTACATATAAATTTGTCATCATGAAATTACGTTTTTGATAAAAGCGTAACGCGTTCATATTATCATTTGTTGTAATGAGCCAAACTCCTTGGCACTGTGCTTCTTGAGCAACTTGCAATACGCAATCCACAAGCTTCGTCCCGATCCCCTTCCTTTCTTGAAAACTATCTAACGATACAATTTCACACAAATTCCCAGTCACTTCATACGTTATAATTCCGATTATTCTGTCATCTAAAAACGCAACAAATCCTGGTAGCTCTTCTAACTGATGCCCCTTACCACGCGAAACCATCAATGAGCTCCCCCAGTTTTCACACATGAACATTCGGATTTTTTCTTTCATTGTTGATGTAATTTTTTTTATATGCACCATTTCCTATTTCTCTCCTTTTCTATCCTTGTGATACAATGTAAGTGTATCACATGTAACGGTATTTGGAGGATGAGGTAAAGTATGAAACGTTTTTTTGCAGCATTGTTTACTATACTAGGTGCGATAACTGCCCTTGGGATTTTCTTTACAAATAAAGTGATGTACTTGAAGAAAAAAACAGAGGAAGAAGTTCTAGAAAGAGAATCGAAAAAACATTTTCGTATAGAAGATTTTGACGCTCTTCATAAAGAAGAAATTCATATCCCTTCGCAATTCGGATATGATCTTCATGGATATTACATTCCTGCAGGTCATTCCAACAAGTTTATGGTTTTTTGTCACGGCGTAACTGTAAACAAAATGAACTCTGTAAAATATGCAAACTTATTTTTAAGCAGAGGATTTAATGTCCTTATTTATGATCATCGTCGTCATGGTAAAACCGGAGGAAAAACAACAAGCTATGGATACTATGAAAAACATGATTTAAAATCAGTAGTTGACTGGCTAAAAAGTCGTTTTGGCACAAATATAATACTCGGTATTCATGGTGAATCTATGGGCGCTGCAACACTACTTCAATACGCAGGACTTGTAGAAGATGGTGCTGATTTCTATATTGCAGATTGTCCTTTTTCTGATTTCTATGGGCAATTACAGCACCGCTTAAAGGTTGAATTCCATTTACCCAAATGGCCTTTATTACCATTAGCAAATGCTTTTTTAAAAGTTCGTGACGGGTATACAATTCGTGAAGTTTCACCAATCGACTGTATAAAAAACATTAACAATCCCGTTCTCTTTATTCATAGTAAAGATGACGATTATATTTTAGCCGATATGACAAAAGCTCTATATGAAGCAAAAGAAAATAATAAACAACTTTATATTGCAGAACACGGTGCACACGCTTGCTCTTATAACGAAAATAAAGAGGAGTATGAAGCAGCTCTTGATCAATTTTTGAACACATACGTAAAAGAAACAAAAAACAGGCTTGCATAAGCCTGTTTTTTTCATTGTGATAAAACGTCTGTAACTTGTTCCATGTTTTCAGAAATCCATTGCACAGCTTCATCTAGCGTTGGAAATTCTGTCGTTTGAAACGTTACCTCATCTTGAAGTAACCAAACATCCTTCGCTTCTTGTCCTACACCGGCAATCGACCAGTGCAATAAACTATATGGATGATTATCATTCAAAAATGATGCCCACGTGCGCTCATTTGCAATATTTCGTAATGTAAGTAATTGTTTATCCATCTTTCGTCACCTTACTCTAGTCAGTTATAAAAAACATTATAACACTCTCTTCTCTCCCAAAGAAAGTGCTCTTTTTATCCCGCGTTAACGGGCAGTGAGACTCCCATCTCAAAATTCAGCTGAAGCAAAGAAGTTAGGCGGGAGATTAACTGCCCGTAATCGCCCGATTGGTGAAGGCTAATAATCAGTGGAATGAACCCCCTCCACTAATTAAAGTTTCACTTTATATTGTCAAGTGCTTCCCTTGATTATATGATGAAATTAAGCGTTTGGGAAGGAGGGATAGCGTTGGCAAAAGTACAAATTAAAGTAAATGATAATGGCTCTTTTCGCGTTACAGGGGACGTGGAATTAGTCGACTCACAAGGGAATGTATTCCCAGCAAAACCAGCATTTTCTTTATGCCGTTGTGGTTTATCAAAAAATATGCCTTATTGCGATGCTTCGCATAAAGGTAAATTCGAATCTGTTGTTAGAGCACCAGAGGCAAAGTAATTTCGTATGTGACATGCACATTTTTTGTGCATGTTTTTTCTTTTAATCAAAGTCTGGATATTCCTTTTCCTAACAACATTTCTAACACTTTTGTCTCCATTTCAATCTCCATGTATTTTCACACAATTCTTCACATTCAAATATTTTTTGCTAGCCTTTTTTCTTTTTTGTGCTATAATTTGACCAAACAGCATCCTTCGGGGTCGGGTGAAATTCCCAACCGGCGGTGATGAAGTGAAAACTTCTAAGTCCGTGACCCGTTTTCAACTCGAAAACGGTGGATCTAGTGAAACTCTAGGGCCGACAGTATAGTCTGGATGGGAGAAGGATATGTTTCTAGTTTTTTATATAGTGAATACACTTTTATTTCAGTATGCATATTTTTATACATTCATTTTGAATTTATATATATGTTTAGTTTTCTATACTCATTTTTTATACTGAAATAAAAAAGAGACAACTAGCGTTTAAAAAATTCGATATTTTGCTAGGTTTTTTCCTTATGCAAAAATATCAATCATCGCTAGGTTTCTTTCCTGTACTTTCGTATTCGAACTATAATTCTAGAAATCACGTCTCCCAAACCCCAAGGATATTAAATCCTTGGGGTTTTTTGATTTTTTTAGGAGAGGTGAAGAGAATGACTGATCAAGAATATATGAGGATTGCCTTGCAATTAGCTAAGGGGACATCAGGACAAACGAGTCCGAATCCTATGGTTGGTGCTGTTGTTGTAAAAGATGGAAACATCGTCGGAATGGGCGCTCATTTATGTGCTGGTGAAGAACACGCGGAAGTTCATGCCCTTCATATGGCTGGTGAGAAAGCCAAAAACGCTACCGTCTATGTAACACTTGAGCCGTGTAGCCACTTTGGAAAAACACCACCTTGCTGTGAATTACTCATCGAAAAGGGAGTTAAGCGCATTGTCATTGCTACCCTTGATTGCAACCCGCTCGTTTCTGGTAATGGAAAAAAGAAATTAGAAGAGGCAGGAATCGAAGTAACTACGGGTGTTCTTGAAACGGAAGCAGTTTTATTAAATCGCTACTTTTTTCACTACATGAAAACGAAACGCCCATTTGTCACGATAAAGACCGCGATGAGCTTAGATGGCAAAACAGCCACTGTAACTGGTGAAAGTAAGTGGATTACTGGTGCAGAAGCACGCGCTGACGTTCACCAATATCGCCATACACATGATGCAATTCTTGTTGGAGTGAATACAGTTATAGCCGACAATCCACATTTAACAACAAGAATTCCAAATGGCGGGAAACATTCTATTCGCGTTATTTTAGATACCCATTTACGAACGCCACCATCTTCTCATGTCATAACAGATACTTTAGCACCGACATGGATTATTGTAGGTAAGGATGTAAATAAAGAGAAAATAGCTTCTTATGAATCTAAAAATATAGCGATATTCCAAATGAAAACGAAGCAAATTGAAATTCAAGATGTTTTAGATCTACTCGGTGAAAAACAAATCCTGTCTCTCTTCATCGAAGGTGGACAAACTGTTCATGCAAGTTTCTTACAAACAAACAATTTCAATGAAATTGTAACCTATATAAGCCCGAAATTAATTGGCGGGAAAGGTGCTCCTACTCTTTTTGGAGGAAACGGTTTTTCAAAATTACAAGATTCGCTTTCCTTGAAAATTCAAGAGATGAAACAAATTGGCGATGATATCAAAATTGTTGCGACTGCCCGAAATGAGGTGACGAAATGTTTACAGGAATTGTAGAAGAATTAGGAACGATCACAAACATGCAACAAAGCGGAGAAGCGATGAAATTAACGATCCATGCAAATGAAATTTTATCTGATGTCCATTTAGGTGATAGTATCGCGGTTAACGGGATTTGCTTAACTGTAACGAGCTTTACAACTACTTCATTTACAGTTGATGCAATGCCTGAAACGATGAAATCAACATCACTTCGCCTGCTTAAATCACACTCTAAAGTAAATTTAGAGCGAGCCATGGCTGCAAACGGGCGCTTTGGTGGACATTTCGTTTCAGGACATATCGATGGCATCGGGACAATTTTAACTAAAAAACAACATTACAATGCCGTCTATTACAAAATAGCAATTTCCGATGAATTGCTACGCTATTGTTTGCATAAAGGATCCGTTGCTGTTGATGGAACGAGTTTAACGATATTTGATATAGACGAATCTTCCATAACAATTTCACTCATCCCACACACAGTAAGCGAATCTGTCATCGGAGAAAAGAATGCCGGAGATATCGTAAACATTGAGTGTGACATGATTGGTAAATATATCGAACACTTTATTTCTAAACCTGTAAAACGAACGGGGTCAATGTCCGAAAGCTTTTTACAAGAAAACGGATTTCTATAAGGGGGAAACATAATGTTTCATCATATTGAAGAAGCTCTAGAAGATTTAAAACAAGGAAAAGTCGTTATCGTATGCGACGATGAAAACCGAGAAAATGAAGGCGATTTTATCGCTTTAGCAGAGTATATTACGCCAGAAACAATTAATTTTATGATTACACATGGTCGCGGCCTCGTTTGCGTACCGATTACGGAAGGGTACGCAGAGCGCCTACAATTAGAACCAATGGTATCTCATAATACAGATTCACATCATACTGCGTTTACAGTGAGCATTGATCATGTTTCTACAACAACAGGGATTAGCGCTCACGAACGTGCAACTACGATACAAGAATTGTTAAACCCTGCATCTAAAGGTGCTGATTTCAATCGACCTGGACATATCTTTCCATTAATCGCAAAAGAAGGCGGTGTCCTTCGCCGTTCAGGTCATACAGAAGCTGCTGTCGATTTAGCAAAACTTTGCGGAGCAGAACCTGCTGGAGTCATTTGCGAGATTATTAATGAGGACGGTACGATGGCACGTGTACCTGATTTACTACAGTGCGCAAAACAATTTGATATAAAAATGATTACGATAGAAGATTTAATTGTTTATCGCCGCCATCATGAAACACTTGTGACAAGAGAAGTGGAAATTACCTTACCTACAGATTTCGGTACTTTCCAAGCAATTGGCTATTCTAACTCATTAGATACGAAAGAACATATTGCGCTCATAAAAGGTGATATTTCAACAGGTGAACCGGTGCTTGTACGTGTTCATTCTGAATGTTTAACAGGAGATGTATTCGGTTCATGTCGCTGTGATTGCGGACCACAACTCCATGCAGCACTTGCTCAAATTGAGCGTGAAGGAAAAGGTGTTCTTCTTTATATGAGACAAGAAGGACGAGGCATCGGGCTTCTTAATAAGCTTCGCGCTTATAAATTGCAGGAAGAAGGATTCGATACTGTAGAAGCAAATGAAAAACTCGGCTTCCCTGCTGACCTTCGTGATTATGGTATCGGCGCTCAAATATTAAAAGATTTAGGCTTACAAAGTTTACGATTATTAACGAATAATCCAAGAAAAATTGCTGGCTTACAAGGTTACGATTTAGAAATAGTCGAGCGTGTACCGTTGCAAATGCCAACAAAAGAAGAGAATAAAACATATTTACAAACGAAAGTAAACAAATTAGGACATTTATTAAACTTATAATCAAAGGAGAGATTTATTATGGTATTCGAAGGTCATTTAGTTGGTACAGGATTAAAAGTTGGGGTTGTTGTTGGACGTTTTAATGAATTTATTACAAGTAAATTACTTGGCGGCGCTTTAGACGGATTAAAACGTCACGGCGTAGAAGAAAATGATATTGATGTCGCTTGGGTTCCTGGTGCATTTGAAATTCCTTTAATCGCTAAAAAGATGGCCAGTAGCGGAAAGTATGATGCTGTTATTACTTTAGGTACTGTAATCCGTGGAGCTACTACACATTACGATTACGTTTGTAATGAAGTAGCAAAAGGTGTTGCATCTTTATCACTACAAACTGACATCCCTGTTATTTTCGGTGTATTAACGACAGAAACAATTGAACAAGCGATTGAACGTGCAGGTACGAAAGCTGGTAATAAAGGATATGAATCAGCCGTTGCTGCCATTGAAATGGCTCACTTATCAAAACAATGGGCATAAAAAAAGAGGCTGCGGCCTCTTTTTATTTTTTCGCTTTTTTTCGTACATCTTTTATTAATTCATTCATCGTTTTTCCTTCTGTCTTTATACGAAGTGCTTGCGCTGTTCTCCATACATTCTCTCTTTTTTTCGCTTCTTCTATAATAGTAATTTCTTTTCGTACTTCCTTTAAATCTTTCCCTTCCGTTTTCAATCCAAAATGTTCAGCTTTCGTTCGAAAATGTTGTTCAATTCTTTGTTGCATCTCTTTTTGTTCAGGATTTTCAGCGGCCTTAACTGGATCAGTACTTATTGCTTTTATTAAAATTAGACAGGTCATAATCGCTAATATGTATTTGTGCATGTAAAATCCTCCAACCCAATATAAAATACATATTTACTATGTACAACTAGGGCTTGGAAAATTCGTCCGCAAAAATTCTTTTTCTCACTCAAAACCCATTCGTATTAAGTGATAATAGCCTTTTATTACATTTTATTTACAAAAAAAGCAAACTCTTTTACAAGTTTGCTTTTTCCTCTATCTTATAGTGCACATTCCTCAATCTCAAATCCTAAATCTTCAATCATACCCCAGTCTGCAGTTGGCTCTTGTCCAGCTGTCGTTAAGTAATCCCCGACAAAAATAGAGTTTGCTGCAAATAAGCCGAGTGGCTGTACAGAACGTAAATTAATTTCGCGACCTCCTGAAATACGAATTTCTTTTGTTGGGTTTACGAAACGCATCATCGCCAATACTTTTAAACATTCTACAGGTGTTAACTCTTTTTGTCCTTCAAGCGGTGTGCCCTTTACAGCAACGAGGAAATTACACGGAATAGAATCTGCATCTATACGTTGTAATTCAAATGCTATTTCAGCACGTTCTTCAATTGTTTCTCCCATTCCAAAAATCGCCCCAGAGCATGGTGAAATACCAGCTTGTTTCGCTTTTTGAACCGTATCAACACGATCGTCATACGTATGAGTTGAGCAAATGCTTTCATAATTGTTTTCATGTGTATTTAAGTTGTGGTTATAACGATGAACACCAGCTTCTGCTAAGCGTCCTGCTTGATCTTCGTTTAAGAAACCTAAACAGCAACAAATCTTCAAATCTGTCGTTTCACGAATTTCCTTCACAGCCCCAATTACGTGATTTACTTCTTTATCTGTCGGGCGACGGCCAGATGCTACAATACAATATGTACCCGCTTTACGGCGAATTGCTTCATGTGCTCCTTCTACAATCTTCTCCTGCGTTAACCATGCATATTTATCAATTGGTGCTTCTGAAATAATAGACTGTGAACAATACCCACAATCTTCAGGACATAAGCCAGATTTCGTATTAATAATCATATTCAATTTTATTTTCTTACCAAAATGATGATGACGAATGATGTAGGCTGCATTCATAATTTCTAAAACTTCTGTATCATCAGCTTCTAATATTGCTATTGCATCTTCTTTCGTAATCATTTTCTCTTCTACTACGTCGTATGCAAGTTTTTTCCAATCCCTTTTTGTTTGTACTTGTTTCATTTCATCTCTTCCCCTCTTTTGTTATATACGTAAATAAAGCATGATACGTTGCCATTATCCCTTCATTTCCCGTGAAGTCTCTTTCGTATATACGAAGCATCGCACGAAAGAGTGAGGGACTTTGGCAATATGATTCTTCATTACTATTGGTCGCTCCTACTTTTCGAATAGAATGCAGAAACTCTCTAACTTCTGCAAAACTCTCTATGTAACATGTTTCAGAAACATGTACATCCCCTGTTTCTATCTTGCATATATGGCGTAACTGATCTTTCGAATAAAAACGTTGACCTATCGCTATTTCATTTCGTATATTTTTTTCTTCTTTCGCCCTCCGAAACGAATTGTGAAGCTCTTGAAAAGTTTCTTGTCCAAACGTTGAAAAGAGTAGTATCCCATCTGTAGACAAATGATGAAATAGATTTCTAATCACTTGTTTTAAATCATTTAGCCATTGAAATGTAGCATTTGAAATAATGACATCATATGATTCTTCTAATCGTAATCGTTCGATATCTTCACAGTGAAACGTTACATTTTTTACATTTTGTCTAGTTTTCGCAACCGCAATCATACTTTCAGCAAAATCAATAGCTGTAATATGCGCTTTCGGAAATAAGTTTGATAATTTCTCTGTGACATAACCTGTCCCGCATCCAAGTTCTAAAATACGTATCGATGATGTTTCACTGTATCGCCGATTCAATACAGAAAGTAACGAATGGGCCATCTTTTTTTGTACATTTGCATATTGATCGTAAGATACGGCTGCCACGTTAAACCGTTTTTGCAGTAACGTTTTGTTGATCATGTCGTATCCCCTCTACAAATTGAATTACCTCATTTGCACAATATTCTAAATTCATTATACATAATGCGTGTCCTGCCTCACTTACTACCTTGAGTGTTACATTTGTATTGTCCGCCATACTATGAGCAGCAGACAATGGACATATTACATCCTGCTCTCCATGAATAAGTAGTATAGGTGCTTGAATTTCTTTCAGCTCTCCTCTCATATCTGTTTCTATTAAATAATCCAAACCTAATTGTAAAGACTGAATAGAATCCCCTTTAAAATGTTTTACAATATCTTCAAAACATTTATTCTCTTTCAGCTCATCTTTCGTAAACATATTTTCATAGAACCGCTTGAGCGTATCTTCTTTCTTTCTCACCAAATTCTTTTTCAGCCGTTCTACATGCAAAGAATTCCATCCACTTGTATAGTCACTCGTATTTGTAAATTTAGCAGTACCACCAATTAATACGATACCTTTCGCCTTAATCTTTTTATAGGCTTGAATTGCCGCTAAAGCTCCTAATGACCATCCAACTAAAATTACATTTTCATCATGCGCTACATCTATTATTCGTTCCGCAAACTCGCCTATCTCTTTCACGTTACGCCAATCTATGCATTGAACAGGATATTCTTTGAAATACGGAAGTACTAAATCCCAAACATTTTCTTCCATTCCCCATCCAGGGATAAAAATAATCTTTAGCTCTTTCATACGAAAAGCTCCTCTTCTTTCGCAATGTGAATAATTTGATCAATGGCCCATTTTAAATCAGCTATTGTATGTTGTGACGTAACAGCAAAACGGACCCGGGAACTATTAATTGGAACCGTCGGTGGACGAATTGCAATTGCTGCGATGTCTACCTCTTGTAATCTTTTACTAAACCGTAAAGCATTTTCATTTGAACCGACTACAATCGGTACAATATGAGTTGAGCTATTCCCAATATCAAAACCTGCTTCTCGTAAATGGGTTCTGAAATATGCACCATTCGCTATAAGACTCTCTCTTCTTTCGTTATCTTCTTTCACAATTTCAATTGCTTTTCGTATCGCCCCTAATATTCCTGGTGGTAAGGCTGTAGTAAAAATAAAGCTTCTCATCATATTTCGTAAATACTCTATATAAATTGCATCGCCTGTCAAATACGCACCATAGCACCCTAAAGCTTTACTAAACGTCCCCATATGTATATCAATTTTTTGAGCAATGTCTTTTTCTATATGAGATAACCCAGCTCCATCGATTCCATATATTCCACTCGCATGCGCTTCATCAACTATAATGATTGCCCCGTATTTCTCCTTAAGCTGCACTAATTCTCTCAAGTATGCAGTATCACCATCCATACTAAAAACAGTATCAGTTACGATTAATTTCCTCTTTTCAGGTGACGCTATTTTCAATAACTTCTCTAAATGATCCAAATCATTATGACGATACCTTTTATGTTCTGCGCCGCTTAATATAATTCCATCAACAATACTTGCGTGATTTAATTTATCACTAAACACAATATCGTGACGACAGGCTAAAGCAGATATAGCACCTACATTTGCTGTATATCCACTATTTACAATTAGTGCTCTTTCAGTACCTTTCCAGTTGCATACACTTCTCTCAACCTCTTCATACAATGGATAATTTCCTACAACGAGGCGAGAGGCAGTCGCACCAGTTCCATATTTTTTTGTACACGCAATAGCAGCTTCTTTTAATCTTTCATCCCCAGCTAATCCTAAATAATTATTTGATGCTAAATTTAACAACCTTTTTTTATCTCGAATAAGCCACGTCTCTTCTGCTTGCTCTGTTACATGCAAATTACGATACTGTCCTTGCTCATGTAATTGTTGTAATTTAGATTGAAGATGTGTGCGCCACGTTTGATTCATTTTGAATGAACTCCTCTAATTTTGAAATCATAATATGTTCTTTTGCTGATTCCAATAATTTTTCCCTAGTAAATTCACCTTCAAGAAATGGTAATAAACCTAAAACTGGTACTCCACTTAACCCCTCAATCATTTCTTTATTTTCTTGCACTCTTTCTTTGTCACATTCTTTACAACTAGACAAAATTACACCTGCTACTGTTAAACCGTGTGCCTGTGCATAAGAAATTGTTAAGACAGTATGATTTACTGTCCCTAGCGTAGGGCGAGCTACTATAATAAGAGGCAACTGTAATTGTTTTGCGAAATCAATTACTAAACTATCTTCAGTATATGGGACTGCAAGCCCGCCTGCCCCTTCGACAAATACGCTATTAAACTCTTTTAATAGTTCTTCATAGTGCCTCATAATGTCTTTTAACTTTACGACTCTTCCAGCTCTTTTCATCGCAAGTCTCGGAGCAAGCGGTTCTTCAATGGAATAAGGACAAATTTCATCTTCTTTTGTCGGTACACCCGATAATGCTTTTAATCTTGCTGCATCTCCCTCAGGGTTTGATGCAACATGTCCACTTTGCAACGGTTTATATACCCCTACGTTATATCCCAACTCTCTATATACACCTGCTAACGCACCTGCAACCACAGTTTTTCCAACTTCAGTATCTGTTGCTGTTATGAAAAAACCGCTCATTCTTCTCCCTCCGTAACATCTGAGATTGCTTTATATAAAATGCGTAACATATCATCTATCTCATCAATTGTAGAAGCAAGAGGAGGCATAAATACAATCGTGTTACCGAGCGGTCGTAAAATCATGCCAAGATCTCTTGAGCGTTTACATACTTGCACACCGACTCTTTCTGTCCATTCAAACGATTCTTTCGTTTCCTTATTCTTCACTAGTTCAATACCAATCATTAACCCGCACTGACGAATATCACCTACATGTTTATATGCAAAGAGCGCTTCTAATTGCTTGGCTACATATTCTGTTTTACGTGCAACATCTTCTATTAAATTTGTTTTTTCATATAATTCTAGATTCGCAATTGCTACTGCACACCCTAACGGATTACCTGTGTAACTATGACCATGGAAAAATGATTTTTGTTCCTCATATTCTCCTAAGAAGGCATTATATATTTCGTCTGTCGTTACCGTAACTGCAACCGGTAAATAACCACCTGTTAAACCTTTCCCAGCGGTTAAAATGTCTGGCGTCACATTTTCATGTTCACATGCAAACATTTTTCCAGTGCGCCCAAATCCCGTTGCTACTTCATCCGTAATAAATAAAACATTATATGTTGTACATAAATCCCTTAGCCCTTTTAAATATCCTTTCGGCATTGTAATCATACCGCCAGCACCTTGCATTAAAGGTTCTACAATAATAGCTGCAATTTCTTCATGTTTTTCTTTCAGCATTTCTTCCATTTCTTCTAAATGTTTTTTTACAATTTGTTCCTTATTATCTCCATAAGGAGAACGATATGTATATGGATACGGCATTTTAATTGCTTCAAATAAGAGTGAACTATACACTTGGTGAAACAAGTCTATTGCTCCTACTGAAACAGCACCAATCGTATCACCGTGATATGCTTCT
This sequence comes from Bacillus toyonensis BCT-7112, assembly GCF_000496285.1. Taxonomy (GTDB): domain Bacteria; phylum Bacillota; class Bacilli; order Bacillales; family Bacillaceae_G; genus Bacillus_A; species Bacillus_A toyonensis. The sequence continues at coordinate 1,349,923 of NC_022781.1, forward strand.
TTTAATGTAACAAATCTTTGTTTTCTCGGTTTCCCTTTATGTTGCCAATATTGGAAAGCCATCTTAATTGCAATTTCAACAGCTGTAGAACCAGAGTCTGAATAGAACACCTTCTTCAATCCTTCTGGTACAACCTCAATAATTTTTTCTGCTAATAAAATTGATGGAACGTTAGCAAGTCCTAACATAGTAGAATGAGCAATTTTATTTAATTGCTCACGAATTGCTTCATCTAATTCTGGCACTTGATGTCCGTGAACATTCAGCCAAATAGATGAAACCCCATCCCAATATTCATTTCCATTTACATCGTATAGCTTTCTTCCCTCTCCACGTTCAATAATGACAGGATCTTCTTCTAAATAACCTTTCATTTGTGTAAATGGGTGCCATACGTAAGCTTTATTTTTCTCTGATAATTCTTCATATGTATAAGATGATTTTTCAGTCGTATTACTATTCACAGTCACAATTGTCACCCCTAATGTTAACTAGTTTATAGATATAGTTAACATTAAATCCAAAAGACTGTCAATTATTTTTAAATTAAACAGTTCTTAAAAAAGAACAACTTATCATACGATAAGTTGTTCTACTTTCCATGCTGTATCTTTCCGATTTCTAAAATAATCTCTTCATCTTTTTTTCCTTCTGTATCAATTCCCAGTTGTTTTGCATGCTCAATTAATAAATCATGACGCTTCTCAAATCTAGCTGTGTTTACTTCTTTCGTAATTTCCTCTTTTGTTTTCTCATCAGTAGAAACTCCTAGTTTCGCAGCTGCTTTTTCCATCGACTTCTTCTCTTCCGTTTCTTTCACTTTCTTCACTTCTGATTGCTGGATTTGCTTTTGCTTCACCTGCTCTGATTCAGCTGCAAAAGCTGTGTAAATTCCAGCACTTCCGCCAATGACTAGTAAGGTGGTAAAAAGAATTAGTTTTTTCTTCACTCTTTTCTCCCCTTTCGAATTCATTATAACGCACATCTTTCAATGTTAAAACCTATCTCCTTTATTTCCCTAAAAAAATATTACACATTTTTATTGACATGTATGATGAATATATGATAAAAATTTAACTAACATCATATGAATCGGCGTTGATAGGATTTAGTAGTATTTCGATTTCTGATTTCAGAGAGCTGGTGGTCGGTGCGAACCAGTACAGAGCGAATTATGAATTACCCCCTGGAGCTTCTTTTACGAAACGTAAGGAGTAGTGAAAGACGGTTATAGACCGTTATGTCTAAAGAGTGGTGAAACGACACTGTTTCACAATTTAGGGTGGTACCGCGAATTTTTCGTCCCTGCATATATTGCAGGGGCGTTTTTTATTTTATTAACGCATATCATACGACCCTTTATTTTGTGATACATTCATTTTACAAGCTAGGGTGGTACCGCGATTTCTTCGTCCCTGCATAATTATATGCAGGGACGTTTTTTTATCCAATCATTTCCGTATCATATAGAAGTATTAACAAATTACCGGTAATTTGTCAAAAAATTCTAAAATTTAAAAGGAAATATACAATATTGGCGAATTTTATATAAAAAAGACTATTCTCGATTAATTAGGAGGGGAAAACAATGGTTTCAAAAATTGAATCTGTTCTTTTAACAATTTTTATCTTTTTCTGTATTGGTTTTAGTGTTATTCAATTAGAAGTTTCACCGCATATCCCGATTTTATTCGGTATCGTTATTTTATTAGCGTTTGGGTTTATGAAAAAAATCTCTTGGTCTACTATGGAAAAAGGGATGATCAGTAGTATTTCAGCGGGGATTCCATCTATTTTTATTTTCTTACTTGTAGGCGTATTAATTAGTGTATGGATCGCAGCTGGAACAATTCCAACTTTAATGGTATACGGCTTCCAACTTGTATCTCCGAAAATTTTCGTTCCAACTGTTTTTGTTGTTTGTGCGATTGTTGGAACGAGTATCGGTAGTGCATTTACAACTGCTGCAACTGTAGGACTTGCCTTTATGGGCATGGGTAGTGCTCTTGGATACGATCCAGCGCTTATCGCTGGTGCAATTATTTCTGGTGCATTCTTTGGGGATAAAATGTCTCCTTTATCTGATACAACAAACTTAGCTCCTGCTGTAACCGGTGTAGATTTATTTGAACATATTCGTAACATGCTTTGGACGACAGTTCCAGCTTTCATTATTGCTTTTATTGCATATTTCATTTTAGGCAGTGGATCTGGAGGCAATGTTGATTTCACATCCTTTATTAGCACGTTAGAAAAAAATGCAACAATTTCTATCGTTACACTTATTCCAATTTTATTACTGTTCCTATTCGCATTCAAAAAGGTTCCAGCAGTTCCAACATTACTTGCTGGAATCGTAGTAGGAATCATTATTCTCTTTATTTTCAAACCTAGTACATCTCTAACTGATTTAATGAAAATTATGCAGGACGGTTATGTTTCTAAAACTGGTATAAAAGATATTGATAGCTTATTATCTCGCGGCGGTTTACAAAGTATGATGATGTCCGTTGCCCTTATTTTCCTAGCTCTTTGCATGGGAGGATTACTACAAGGAATGGGTATTATCGCGCAGCTGATGAATATCATCTCTAGCTTTGTTAAAAATAGTACACGCTTAATTATTTCTACTGCTTCAACTGCAATTGGTGTAAACTTCTTACTTGGTGAACAGTACTTATCCATCGTTTTAACAGGACAAGCATTTGCTAATAAATACGATGAAGTCGGTTTAGAACGTCGTAATTTATCACGAGTACTAGAAGATGCTGGTACAGTAATTAATCCACTCGTACCATGGGGTGTAAGTGGCGTATTCTTAACAAACGTCCTTAGCGTTCCAACATTCGATTACCTGCCATACGCAATCTTCTGTTTAGCTTGTCCAGTTGTAACCATTATCGTCGGCTTTACTGGATTCGGTCTTTCATGGAAAAAAGAAAAAGCAGTACCAGTTTCATAATATACAAGTAAAAAAAAGATTACCGATTGCGGTAATCCTTTTTTTATACAACACTTTACTATCTATTTGCTTTCTTTCTTCTAAATAACATAAGTAATCCCGCTCCAACAAATGCAAGACCCGCTCCAATTGTAGAAGCAACACTTGCACCTGTTTTCGGTAAATCACGTTCATCTTTGTCAGCTTCTTTATTTTCACTTACAGTTGTCGTTGTTTCTTTTGTATTTTGATCATCTGTTGTAGTTTGTCCAGATCCTGCATTGTTTCCACTATTACCTTCATTTGTTGGTGGTGTCGTTGGATTCCCTCCATTATTACCTTCACCTGTTGGTGGTGTCGTTGGATTCCCTCCATTATTGCCTTCACCTGTTGGTGGTGTCGTTGGATTTCCTCCATTATTACCTTCACCTGTTGGTGGTGTTGTTGGTTTTTCTCCACCATCGTTCTTCTTCGTTATATCAATTGCATATTTAGCAAATTCATTTTCAGATGGTCCAACATATGATATTTTCCCATCTTTCTTTATATACTTTTGTGCATTTGGTGAAGAATCGAATGTTGTATTTAATTTATCTGCAACAATCGGCTTAAATGTCCAGTTTTGATCGGCTGCTGGATTAATAACTGGTGTTTCTTGCATATACTTCACAATGATTTGACGTGTTTCATCTTGTGATTGGTATACAACTTCCCCTTTACTTACACCTGGGAACGTTTGGCTACTTCCACGATAGTTATTTGTAGCGACGATAAATTCTTGATTGTCAGCTACTGGCTTACCTTCATACGTCATATTTACAATACGATTCGCATTCGCATTTTCCTTTATAACTTTTCCATCTTTATCATATTTTGCTGGTTGCGTCACATCAATTTCGTATTTTAAACCATCTAAAATATCAAAGTTATATGTAGGATAGCCTATATTTACTAACGGCTGTTCTTTCGTTTCCTTTGGATCAATTTTATTAAACTGACCTGCAGACATTTCAAGCCATTCTTTCACTTGTGCCCCATTTACTTTTACAGCATATAAAGTATTTGGATATACGTATAAATCTGCAACGTTTTTAATTGCTAACGTTCCAGCTGGAATATCCGTATAATATGTAGCACCGTTTCGGCCACCTGCTTTAAATGGTGCGCCTGCAGATAAAACTGGTATTCCTTTATATTTACTATATTGTCCATTTTCAGCAAACAACTTTTCGACATACCATTTTTGGGCATTTGTCACAAGTTGCACAGAAGGATCATCTTGTACTAATGAGAAATAACTATTAATTGGCGCTGTCGTTTTTCCTACAGCTGTATTCACATAATCAATTGTCGCTTGATGATCATCTTTAATTTCATTAACTAAATTTTGATCAGGTCCTACATTACCTTCATTATTAACAATCGGACGAAGTTGTGGCTTCGATTGCTCTTTTTGTACTTCCCATTTTCCGCTTACCTTTTTCAATTGCATATCAATAATACCTAAGTTACTTCCAAACACACCAGGCATTACAACTGGAACACCATTAAATACATCCTTCACTTCAGTATGTGAATGTCCCATTAATACTGCATCTACACCAGTAACTTCTGTTAAATAATACGATGCGTTTTCCATGCCAACGTTGTATCCACTCTTATCAACACCAGAATGCGCTAGTGCAACGATAACATCTGCACCTTCCGCTTTCATTTTCGGCACCATTTTCTTCGCTGTTTCAACTATATCTTTCGCTTTAACTTTTCCTTCTAAATTTGCTTTATCCCAGTTCATAACTTGAGGTGGAACAAATCCCATTACCCCAATTTTCACCTTCTGTTTTTGACCTGATTCATCTTCTACTTCTTTTTCAAAAATATGATATGGTTTAAAGTAATTTTGGTCGTTCTCTTCATTATTATCTTTATCATCTTTATAGACGTTCGAGTTAATAACCGGGAACTTTGTTTTACTAATCACTTTGTTTAAATAATCTAAACCATAGTTAAATTCATGATTCCCAAGAGAGATGACGTCATACTTCATTAAATTCATTACACGATATAATGGATGTGTATAACTAGGATCCACAGGATTTTTCGGATCGTTTATTTTATTCGCTACATAATCTCCAAGCGGTGTCCCTTGTAATGCATCCCCATCATCAAATAGGACAGAGTTCTTCGCTTCTTCACGTGCTTTATTAACAAGTGTTGCCGTTTGCACGAGACCTACTTTATTATCTGTTTTCGTTTGATAATAATCGTAATTCATTAAGTTAACGTGAATATCTGATGTTTCTAGAATTCGTAAGTTAACTGTACTCTCCCCAGTATTCTCATCCGCATGAGCTGTTGTTGGCAGTACTTGCGGCGCTATTACACCTATAGCAAGAGTTGCTCCAGCTAGCATTTTTTTTGACTTTTTCACAAAAAATCCCCCTTATACAATTACCAGAAATAATGAAATGAATCCCTATCGGTCCATAATCACATACCTTTTTTCTTCTATTAGAGACACGATTTTCATTTCATCCTGCGCTAACGAGTAGTCCCCTTAAACGCTCGATTGATGAAGACTAACAATTAACGGGAGATAAAGCTCCCACTAAGTAGCATTTCACCTTATCTGACATTATCATATATAAAACTCTTTCGTATCGTCAATATTTTTTGACAAACTTCAACAAATTTTCTGTAAAGTTATTGTAAACTTTTCATAAACATATAATATGCCCTTACATTGCTAATATTGCTGAATATGATACAATTACCAATTACAAGGAGGATGAATTTATGAAAAAAGTCATCTTAATAGTTGTTTGTCTCCTCCTTCTAATCATTTCTTATTCTAATTTTGAAAAGAACGATGAGACAAAACAAAACGAACCTGAAGACAAAACAGAGAAAACCTCTGCTCCAAGTTGGATTGATAAGCAAACAAACGACTCCTTTTATCACCTCGTATTAGGTGATTCACTCGCTAAAGGATATGGATCGACACAAGGTGGATTTGCTGAATTAGCTTCCAGACAAATAGAAGCACAAATTCATAAACCAATTACAGTAGAAAATCTTGGGATAAACGGCCTTACTACAGATCGTCTCGCTAAAAAAGTTCAATCAGAAGATGTAAAGCAAAAAATTAGAGCTGCAAATATAATTACGATTAATATTGGAGGAAATAATTTATTTCGCTTAAATCGTGATGTCGGTGTTATAGATGGTATTAAAATGTTAAATAAAGAAAAAGCTCATTTTGAAGCGGATATAAAAACTATTGTAAAGACAGTTCGAGATCAAAATCCGAACGCTTTACTCATTCTCTCAGAACTCTATAACCCGTTACAACTCGATGACTCCATCGCAAGTTATGCAGACATGTTTTTAGACGGATGGAATGAATCCGTTTATTCCATTTCAAAAGCAAATCAACCGTCTATCGTTTTACCAATTCGTAAATTAATATCGAATGATAAAAAAGATTTACTATTTGACCAAGTGCACCCAAATGATAACGGCTATGCGATTATTGCTAATACATTTACAAAGCAAGTGTTATCCTACAAATATTAAAGCTGCTGTGAAACAATTCTATTTTTATACCATGTCTTTTTTGTTACAATGAAAGTGGAAGGGGGCCTTTATATGGAATCACGCGAGTGGGAACGTATTGTTGATCATCTTCTTTCGCTAGTGCCTCTTTTTTATCGCAAATTTATGCTTCCTGGAGAATTTTCTTCTCAAAGACATATGCCGCCATCACATACACAAGTATTACTACTTTTGCATGAAAATGGCACATTAGCAGTTTCCGAAATCGGCAAGCGGCTAGCGATTTCAAGGCCTAACATGACACCTCTATTAAACAAACTTATTCAAGAGGAACTAATAGAGCGTCATTATAGCGAAAAAGATCGACGGGTCATTTTAATTTCTCTAACAGCTGAAGGGAAATTATTAGTAAATCAGTATCAGCAATTCATTTTAGACAAACTAAAAGAAAATTTCCAAACATTATCTGAGGAAGAGCGCGAAAAGCTCATTCAATCTCTTCAAACCATTCAAAATTTAATTTTGAAAACAAACGCATAAAGCTGCTTCTAAATAGAAGCAGCTTTATGATTCATAATAATTACCGTAGTATACATTTGAATATGGCCATGTCGTTAAATATGGTTTTTGGTCTTGCGTAGGTTGTTGTGGTGGTATTTGTGGCAATTGCTGAAATTGTTGCTGTTGATACACTCCAACTTGCTGTCTCATATCATTTACCGGATAATAATTTGTATATGGGTATACTTGAGGTACATAGTAATAATACATCCATTCTCTCCCCCTTTTTCTTAAACATATTCAAAGGAGAAAATGAATGTGCCATTCTTTATATTTGTACAAGTGGTTCTCTCACTTTTTTCTTTCTGTTCTTCAAACGTAACTTACGATTCTTTTCATATAAATAATGCACTACGAAATATGAAACTACACCGAACACAACTCCTAAAATCGTCATTCCAATTAATACATATACTTCACTCTGTAATAAGCTCTTTAACATCGTAAAAATGTGACTTGAAAACAAGTCCGATATCGTAAATGGTTCATGATGTATTTGTTGTACATGAAATGGATAAATCATTTTCCCTAGCGCATACGCAAGCGGAAATAAAAACACTGGGAGAAACGATATTTTCCCAATAATATTGCCAATAACTGCAGCAGGAAATGATCCTTTTGCTAATCGAACGATTGGATAAAATATTACATATACGAGCGATGCTGTATAAATTACTAACATTTCTAAACCAAAACCAATAGCAAAACCTAACGACACTTTCTTTGCTCCTTCTGGCGATCGAAGCAACTTATAATATTGAAACTTTAATATTCTCCACATCCGCTGAAAAAACGAATATGTTTGCTTAGTTGTTTTCACTCTCATCATCTCTTTAACTATATTTTATATGTAGTATGTCCTTACACGCACTGAATAACAAATTTAGTTTTCTCTTTCTATTATAAATGATATAAAAATGATTAACCAAATATACATCCGACATTTTAATATAAAAAACCTTCCTTTTAGGAAGGTTCTTCTACATTATTAAATAAACTTACTAATAATGCTTTTTGAGCATGTAATCGATTACCAGCTTGCTCAAAAACGATAGACTGTGGTCCATCAATAATTTCTCCTGTTACTTCTTCTTCACGATGAGCAGGTAAACAGTGTAAGAAACGATATGTTTGCTTTGCATGCATAACAAGTTCTTTATTGATTTGATAAGGTTGAAATAAAGTATATTTCTCTTCTTCTCCATCTTGCCCCATACTCATCCAAACATCAGTATAAATAAAATCTGCTTCCTGTACCGCTAATTCAGGATTATGCAAAATTTCAATTTCAGCGCCTGTTTCTTTAGCAATCGCTAACGCTTTTTTAACAATTTCCTCATTCGGTTCATACCCTACGGGTGTTGCCACAGTCATATTCATTCCGACTTTTGCACTCGCTAACAGTAACGAATGACACACATTATTCCCATCACCTACATAAGCCAATTTAATTCCTTTAAATGTATTCACTTCTTCATATATCGTCATTAAATCTGCTAATGCTTGACAAGGATGATGATCATCCGTTAATCCATTAATAACAGGAATGCTCGATTCTTTTGCCAACTCTTCTACATCCGCGTGTGAGAATGTACGTATCATAATCCCATCAATATAATGAGACAGTACTTTCGCAGTATCAGAAACGGTCTCTCCTCTTCCGATTTGCATCTCCTTCCCACTTAAAAACATTCCATGTCCTCCGAGCTGTACCATTCCTGCTTCAAAAGATACACGAGTACGAGTTGAATGTTTATCAAAGATAAGCCCTAATATTTTACCTTGTAATAAAGGCTCTTGCTTATTCTTTTTTAAATATATAGCGAACTCAATTAAAGAAATAATTTCTTCTTTCGTTAATTCTTCTAGTGTTAAAAGATCTTTCGTATTTAATTTCGGTACTTGTACAGTTGACATGAAATTTCCCCCTTATATGATTGATACGTTTTTTGTACAAACTACTTTTTTTATCATATATACTGCCTGTTCTAACTCTTCATTCGTTACAATGAGTGGCGGTAATAGTCTTATGACATTCGGCCCTGCTTGTAATACGAGTAGCCCGTCTTTTTCAAGTTGTTCTATAAAATTTGAAACTTCATGCTTATATTCGATTCCAATCATAAGCCCCTTGCCACGAATATTTTGAATACATTCGACATGACATAACTCTTCTTGCAATCTCTTTAATACGTATTCGCCCTTTTCCTGTACGTCTTTTAAAAAGGATGGTTCCTTGCTTACCTGTAACACTTCTTTCGCAGCAGTCATCGCAATATAATTCCCTCCAAAAGTTGAACCGTGTGATCCCGCATTAAAAGAAGAGCCCAGTTCTTTCCTACCAATTACTGCTCCAACGGGAATACCATTTCCAAGAGCCTTAGCGATAGTAACGATATCAGGTTTTATTCCCATTTGTTCGTAAGCGAATAGTGTTCCGGTTCTTCCTATACCCGTTTGTACTTCGTCTATAATAAATAGAGAACCGTACTTATTACATAATATTTCGATTTCTTTCAAAAAAAACGAATCAGCTAGTATGACTCCGCCCTCTCCTTGAACAACTTCTATCATTACTGCCGCAACTTCTTCATTCATTACTTCCTCTAATGCTTGTATATCGTTAAAAGGGATATGTAAAAAAGACGGAAGTAGTGGACCAAACCCTTCTTTCACCTTATCTTGACCTGTTGCACTCATCGTTCCAAATGTTCTACCGTGAAAAGACTGCTCACATGTTACGACTAGAGATTTTCCAGTATGCTTACGAGCTAGCTTTAAAGCTGCTTCATTCGCCTCTGCCCCGCTATTACAAAAAAACACATAATCTAATGCTGTATTTTCTGTTACTAACAATGCAACCTCTTCTTGTAAGGAGTTTGTAAATAAATTCGATATATGCCATATGTCTCCAAGTTGCTTTTCAACCGCCTTTACAACAGTAGGATGACAATGTCCTAAATTACATACTCCAATACCGGAAGTGAAATCTACATATTGCTTACCATGTTTATCAATAACTTTCGTTCCATTCCCCTTTACAAACTCAACGTTTCTTCTTCCATACGTTTGAAAAAGATGACTCGTCATACAATACTCACGCCTTTCGTTACCGTCGTTCCGATACACTCGCCTGTGACCTCAGTAAAATCCTTTGTACCATTCACAATACTTACCTTTTGTACTCCCATTTTTAATGATGTAAGTGCCGCCTGTACTTTCGGAATCATCCCGCCTGTAATAACACCTTTTTCTATAAAAGTTGCAATTTCAGACTCATCTGTTTTCTTTACCAATTTCCCTTCATGTAATATCCCATCTACATCTGTAATGAAAATAAGTTCTTTTGCGGATAGCGCATCCGCAATCCCAGCTGCAGCAGTATCCGCATTTATGTTATACACCTCATTACCATTTATTCCGATTGGGGCAATAACAGGAATATAATTCATATCTATTAATTTTTTTAATAAGGTTGTTTCTACATAACTTACCTCTCCTACATATCCTATTTCTTCGCTGACAGGTTGAACTTGAAGTAAATTACCGTCACACCCTGAAAGCCCTACGGCCAGTAAATTATGCTTTTGTAAATTCATTACAAACTTTTTATTTGTACTACCACATAGCACCATTTGAACAACATCCATCACTTCTTTTGGTGTTACTCGTAATCCATCTCTTTTTTCCACTTTGATATGACACTCTTTTAATTTGGCATCAATTTCTGGGCCACCACCATGGACAATCACTACCTTATACTTCTGTTGCAATTTCTTTATACAATCAAAAAACACATCATTTAATTGATCCAACATGCTACCGCCGCATTTAATTACGATATAATCACTCATCTTCTCTCTCCTTATGTACGATAACAAGCGTTTATTTTTACATAATCATAACTTAAGTCGCATCCCCAAGCTGATCCGGTCTCTTTTCCTACATGTAAATACACATCAATAATAATTTCATGTTCTTTTAATTTCTTTTTCATTTCCTCTTCAGAAAATATTTGAGGTTCACTATTTTTTAGCACAACGATAGATTGAAGAGTAATATCAATTGTATTTGGATTAATCGTTACTTCACTTTGTCCAATACTGCTAATAATTCGCCCCCAATTTGGGTCTTCACCGTGTATTGCGGTTTTCACAAGACTTGAACCAACTATTTGCTTTGCAATTTTCTTTGCCTCTTCACTCGCTTTAGCCCCTAGCACATTTACTTCTATTAACTTCGTAGCACCTTCACCATCTTGTGCAATTTTTTTTGCTAAATCTTCACATACCTTCTGTAAAGTAAATACGAAAGTTTCCCAGTCTGTGTGTTCCATATTGATTGGTTTCGTTTCCGACAATCCACTTGCCATAACGATGACCATATCATTTGTAGAAGTATCTCCATCTACCGTAATTTGGTTAAATGTATGATTCGTAATTTGTGATAATGCTGTTTGCAATACTTCATGCTCTATATTGGCATCTGTTGTAATAAAACTAAGCATCGTTGCCATATTCGGATGAATCATTCCTGAACCTTTAGCAACACCAGCGATAGTCACTTCTTTTCCATCAATAATCATCTCATAACAAGTTTCTTTCGTTATAAGATCCGTCGTTAAAATTGCTTCACAAAAAGAATGAGCTTCACTTACCTCTTTTGTCGGTATAAGAGATGTAACTCCCTTGCGGATGCTATCCATCGGTAAAGGTACTCCAATTACACCAGTTGAACCGACCGCAACGTAATTTTCTTTTACACCAAAGTGTTCTGCCCCTAATGTTCGTATCTCGTAAGCATCTTGTAGCCCTTTCATTCCTGTACAAGCATTTGCATTTCCGCTATTAACGATAATTGCTTGTAATTTCCCTTCAGTTGCTATACTATCTTTCGTTACTTGCAGGGGTGCTGCTTGTATTTGATTTGTTGTATAAACAGCGGCGCACGATGCTGGTACGTCACAAACGATTGCACCTAAATCCTTTTTCTCCTTTTTCAAACCATTGCTAGTACCGATTGCCGAAAAGCCTTTCGGCGTTACAATTGAACCACTTTCTAATTTTGTAATAGACGCTACTTTAATCATCATGTCCCCCTTATGGATAAAGCGGCATATGCTGTAAACCTGTTGTCTCTTCCAATCCCGCTAATACATTTGCGTTTTGAATCGCTTGCCCAGCCGCACCTTTCATCATATTGTCTATAACAGAAACGACCGTAACTCTTTCTGTTCTTTCATCGTAAGCTACCCCAATATCACAATAATTTGAGCCCCTTACTTCTTTCGGACTTGGAAATTCTCCATGAGAGCGAACTCGAACGAAAGCTGAGTATTCATACGTTTCTTCATACAATTTTTGAAGCTGCTCTATTTTCATTTCCTTTTTCACTTTCGCATAAAGTGTAATCATAATCCCCCGTGATATCGGTATTAAATGTGTACTAAACGTGATTGGCTTCATTTCACTATTCCACTCTGCAAGCATTTGCTCAATCTCAGGAATATGCTGATGCTGATTAACTTTATAAATGTGTAAGTTATCATATAACTCAGGAAAGTGAGCCATTGTTGTTGGCGTTTTGCCCGCTCCAGATACTCCTGATTTCGCATCAATAATAATGGAATCTTCTTCAATTATGCCGCTACGCATTAACGGCGCTATCGCTAATAATACAGCTGTAGCAAAACATCCTGGGTTTGCAATTAAATCTGCATTTTGAACCTCAGACCTTTTCCATTCACTTAGCCCATATACTGCTTTCCTAAGAATTTCTTCTTGTGCAGCTGGCCTTTTATACCACAGTTCATATGATGAGGGATCTATCATACGAAAGTCTCCAGATAGGTCAATTACTTTTAAACCTACCTGTAATAATTTTGGAGTTAATTCTGCCGATACACCTGCTGGGGTTGCTAAAAATACAATTTCTGCTTCCTTCTCTATTTCCTCCACATCAATTTCTTGTAACGTATGGACAAGGATATTTCGAAAATGTGGATATACATTCGCTATACACTCACCAACTTGCGAAAAAGAATGGAGAGATGATATCGAAAAATACGGATGCTGCTCTAATAACCGAATTAATTCAATACCTCCATATCCAGTTGCTCCAATAATTGCGACTTTCATAAGTTCCTCCTCATATTGATTCTTTAGATTAAGTATGATTATAATATTGTATATTTATAGAGTCAATTAAATATTTATAAATTTTTAAAAATAAAAAAACTTAATTTTACTAGAAAAACAATATACTCAACCGAATTTTTATACAATAATAGTGCATGGTAGTTTTTTCATTTCACTTCAAGTACAATAAAACAATACATACGTACATACAGGCGGAGAAAAATATGAACGAAAAGTTAATTGAGAAAATGATTATAAAAAGTTTTCAGCAATATCAATGCAATCCTGTATCAAAAGAGGATCAGGAAATGTTAGTAAAACATATTCAAATGATTATTCATTCGAATAATCAAATTGACGTATACGAGGCAATTGAGGATACCGTTTACGATTATGTGACTGGAAAATAAAAAAAATAGGAGATTTCCATATGGAAATCTCCTATTTTTTACTTAATGATTTTCCTGCTACACGTTCAAATAAACCAGGGAATAACGCATAGAGCTTAGGCCCCATTCCCATCCACTTCGGCAAATTCACTTCACGTTTTTTCGTTTGCATCGCCTTTACGATTTGTTCTGCTACATATGTTGGTTTTAACATGTAACGTCCCATATTTTTTACATATGTACCAGATTGATCAGCTATTTCAAAAAAGTTCGTATCTATCGGTCCTGGGTTAATTGCTGTTACATAAATATCTGTATTCGATAATTCCATGCGCAAACTATTCGTAAACCCTAATACGGCATGTTTCGTTGCTGCATACGCACTCGATTTCGGAGTTGCAATTTTCCCAGCAAGTGAAGCTATATTAATTATATGTCCTTCATTTCTTTTTACCATATAAGGTAATACCGCTTTCGTACAAGCTACTAGTCCAAATACATTTACTTGGAACATATCCTTTACTTCATCCATTGATGCCTCTTCAAACGTTTTAAAAATACCAAAACCCGCATTGTTTACCAATATATCAATACGTCCCACTTCTTGTAATACCTTTGAAAAAACAGACTGTACTTTCGTCTCTTCACTTACGTCTAATACATAATAATAGCAAGGCGTATTATAAGTTTTTTTATTTTGTCTGCTAACGCTTGTAGTTTCTCCTCTGTTCGAGCCATTAATACTGGAATCGCTCCCTGCTCTGCAACTTGCATTGCAACTTGCTCTCCAATTCCACTAGAAGCGCCTGTAATGACGATTACTTTTTCTTGTAAGCGTCCTGTCATTGCTGTCACCTACTTTGCATAATAAATCAATTGTTGCGAAGATTCATCAATCATCACTTGTTGATTATATGCTAAAAAGTCTAATTGTCCAACAGTTTCGGAGATAGTAAGCGGCAATTGTTCTTTATATAATACTGGAAATAGCTTCACACATACTTCAAATGCTGTCATCGGTTTTTCCTTTAATAACTCAAGTACTTTAAATGCACGTGTTTCTTGCTTTTGTAACCTCGTTTCAATAAGTTGTTTCACATTTAGAACATCTTCCCCATGCCCTGATAAAATACGTGAAATATTCATTTCACTTAAACGTTTTAACGTTTGATTGTATTGTAGCAATGGACGTGCTCTTTCCGTTTGCCCTTCATATGGTGGTTCTAATATTGGATTTGAAGAAATATGACTAATGAGAGCATCCCCACCAATTAATATCCCATCGGATTCTCTATATAAAGAAATATGAGTAGAAGCATGGCCTGGGGTTTCAATTACTGTAAACCCAGGTAAAGAATCAATACGATCCCCCTCTCTCACAGTATGTGTTAACGATCTATTACAAGAATATTTAAGTGTCCTTGTCGTCAATAATGCCTCGTCATTCAAAAATGCTGCTGGAACACCGAACTGCAAGGCTGTCTCTCTAAAAAACTCATGATACCGCTTTAAAAACTCTGGATTTTGCGTGATCCACGGCTCATTCCAAGGGTGTCCAATAATATTCGTTTTCTCAGAAAATATATTTAAAAGTCCACAATGATCCGCATGATGATGCGTAATCACTACCGTTTCAATATCTTCTATCGTATAACCTAATGCACCTAATTGACTTTCTAACGCATTTTTTGCCTCTTCTGTATTCGTCCCTGTATCAATTAATGTTAATGTCTCCCCCTCAACTAAAAACACATTCACAGTCTCAACTGCAAATGGCACAGGAATCTCCATTCGGTGAATCGCCGTCATGCTTAGCCCCCCTGACTCTTTCCGGTTCAAAAATGAATACTTCTTCAGTTTACAACTTCTACATAAATTTGTCATTATTTTCAGATAAAAAGAGGTGTTTTCTATAAAAAACCGAATGTATGTACATTTATAAGTATTTCTAACCAAGTTTAAAGGAGGAACATCATGTCTATTCAAAACATATCCTTTCTCGGTGCAGGCTCTATTGCCGAAGCGATTATTGGTGGATTGTTACACGCAAATGTAGTTAAAGGAGAACAAATTACCGTAAGTAATCGTTCTAACGAGACAAGGTTACAAGAGCTACATACAAAATATGGTGTCAAAGGTACGCATAACAAAAAAGAACTACTTGCTAATACAAATATTCTTTTTCTAGCAATGAAACCAAAGGATGTTGCAGAAGCGCTTACCCCTCTTAAAGAATATATAAATAAGGATTTGCTTATTATTTCGCTATTAGCAGGTGTTTCTACTCACTCGATTAGAAACCTACTTCAAAAAAACGTTCCGATCATTCGTGCAATGCCAAATACATCTGCCGCTATTTTAAAATCAGCTACCGCTATTTCGCCTTCAAAACATACAACAGCGGAACATATTCAAACTGCAAAATCTTTATTTGAAACGGTCGGTCTCGTCTCTGTTGTAGAGGAAGAAGATATGCATGCTGTCACTGCATTGTCTGGAAGTGGACCAGCTTATATTTATTACGTAGTAGAGGCGATGGAAGACGCCGCAAAAAAAATTGGTTTAAAAGAAGATGTTGCAAAATCGCTTATTCTTCAGACGATGATTGGTGCTGCTGAAATGCTAAAAGCAAGCGAAAAACACCCTTCTGTTTTGCGAAAGGAAATTACATCTCCTGGCGGAACTACCGAAGCAGGCATTGAAGTATTACAGGAAAATAAATTTCAACAAGCACTCGTTTCTTGTATTACACAGGCAACGAAACGATCACATGATCTTGGAAAAACATTAGAACAACTCACAAAAGAAAAATAAAAATGGAGCTCAATCTTACTTGAGCTCCATTTTTTATCATCATATACTTTTAGTTATTACTCTTTCCAAAAATCTCTTCTTGTAGACGACGACCTGTCGGTGTTGCTGCAAGCCCGCCTTCAGCTGTTTCACGAAGTGCTACTGGCATCGTTTGTCCGATTCTAAACATTGCCTCAATCACTTCATCACATGGAATTGTACTCGTTACACCAGCTAATGATAAATCCGCTGAAATCATCGCATTTGAAGCACCCGCTGCATTACGCTTTACACAAGGTACTTCTACAAGTCCTGCAACAGGATCGCACACTAAACCAAGCATATTCTTTAATGAAATTGCCATCGCTGTAGCTGCTTGATCTGGTGTTCCACCAGCCATCTCAACTGCTGCTGCCGCTGCCATTCCACTTGCTGAACCAACTTCTGCTTGGCATCCTCCTGCCGCACCAGAAATACAAGCATTATTCGCAACTACCATACCGAAAGCTCCTGCTGTAAATAAAAATTCAATCATTTCTTCACGTGTAGGTTGTAATTTTTCTTTCAGTGCAAACAGTACACCTGGCACTGTTCCAGCAGAACCTGCTGTTGGTGTTGCACAAATAATCCCCATCGCCGCGTTTACTTCATTTGTTGCAACAGCTTTACTCACTGCGTCCAAAATCGTATCTCCAGATAAGCCTTTTCCGCTCTTCATATACGCTTGAACTTTTACAGCATCACCGCCAGTTAAACCAGTTGGTGATTTCACGCCGCGAATACCACGTTCTACTGCTTGTTCCATCACGACTAAGTTCTTTTCCATACCAGCAATTACTTCTTCACGTGAAATATGTCTTGTTTCCATTTCACATTGAATCATAATTTCTGCGATTTTTACATTTTGTTCTTTAGCTTGCGCCACTAGTTCCGCTGCGTTCCGAAACATGGTGTGTCCCCCCTGCAATTAATCCATAATAGTTACTTGACAAATATTTTGTTGCCCTTTTATTTCTTCAATCACTTCATCTGCTAACAATTCATCTGTTTCAATGACCATAAGCGCTCTTCTTCCTTTTTCTTTACGAGAAACGCTCATTGTACTAATGTTAATCTCGTGTTTCGCAAGAATGGAAGCTACAGCTGCGATAGCACCAAAGCGATCGTTATTTACAATAAGTAGTGCTGGACTCGTGCCTGTTAATTGAAGATCGAATCCGTTTAATTCTACAACTTCAATTTTACCGCCACCAATTGAGCAAGCAACAACTTCAATTTCCTCTTCACCTTTATACAGACGAATTTTCGCTGTATTTGGATGCGGAGCATTTGCATCTTCTTCAATGAATTCCACTTCAATCCCGCGTTCTTTTGCAATATCTAACGCACTTGGAATACGTAAATCATCTGTTTCAAATCCAAGTATTCCACCGATTAGCGCTACATCCGTACCGTGACCACGGTATGTTTTTGCAAATGAACCATATAATGAAATGCTAACTCTCTCTGGCTCATGACGAAACAGCTGACGAGCAACTTGCCCCATTCTTGCCGCGCCTGCTGTATGTGAACTTGATGGACCAATCATAACCGGACCAATAATATCAAACACTGAGCGGTACTTCATCATAACTCCCCCTAAACCTCTATGAAAAAAATTTATTCTACTATTTTATTAAGCTGCCACATTTGTTGCTGTTCCAGTTCTACCACGAATTTGTTCCGCTGTACGAATTGGATAGTTTTTGAATAAAATGAACCAATATCCTGAAATAATACCAGATACCATAATACATAAGAAATATAGCATTACTTTCATTTAAAACGATATAAGATAACCAGCAATAAATCCTGGTAGCAATCCAAAGTTTAACACAGAAGCCATTGCAAGCATAGCATAAACAGGTGATATAACCATTGTTAATACAACTAAATTTGCACCCGCTACTCAACCTAGACTACCTGCTGATGTTCTGAACTCTTTTAAAGAGTGGTATACCAATTAAATCCCCACCAACTTATTATTAAAAAAGCTTCTACTAAACCACTTGCAACAGCTACACTAGCTAATCATACCGTTTAGCTAAAAAGTAAAAAAGACTTAGTACAAATAATGATATCTTTCCTATTATAATCTCCATATTACTCTCTCATGTTTTAGTCAACTTCACTTGTTACGACAATGACTAATATGCATGTGACTTATAATAAATTGTAATCTGCCCTCATTATAGCTTGTTTTTTATAAAACGCTTACTTTTGTTGAATTTTAAAAGTTCTGAATAAAAGTCCCTTTCTGCTATTTGTATTACTTGTATGTCATCTGACTTATATAACAGTTTTTCTAAATAATCATTATTACGTATTTTTATCCTATATATTCAAACCATTCTAAGTTTCTGTATCATCCAAGTTTAAGTATAAAATAATAACAGTTTTATTTTTAAAATTTTTTAGACATAAAAAAATGGTAACCTAATGTTACCATTTTTCCAAAAATCATTATTTTTCTACTGGAAATGATTTTAAATCTGTCGCTATTTCTGTATTAGGAAATAACTCTCGTGCCTCTTTCAATAATTCCTTATATGTATCTCCTTGATAACGAGAACTAATGTGAGTTAATATTAATCGTTTCGCATTTGCATGAAGTGCAATGCTCGCAGCTTGCTTAGATGTGGAATGAAAATAATCATGCGCTTGTTGTTCATCGTCTGCCGCAAAAGTTGCTTCATGAACAAGTACATCAGCATTTTGTGCTAGCTCTCTACTCGCTTCGCAATATCGTGTATCACCTAAAATGGTAATAATTCTTCCCTTTTGAGGCGGACCGATAAAATCTTTTCCATTTAGTATCGTACCATTCTCTAATTCAACTACTTCTCCATCTTTTAAACGCTTAAAGATTGGCCCTGGTTTCACTCCCATTTCGAGCAATTTATCGACTAAAAGAACACCTTGTATATCTTTCTCTACAATACGATATCCAAAACATTCAATGCCATGTGACAATTTTTTCGTTTCTACATAAAACTCATTATCTTCAAACACAGTACCTTCTTCTGTTATCTCAACGATTTCAAGTGGATATTTCACATGTGTCGTACTTACTGATAATGCCACTTCAATAAATTGTTTAATTCCTTTTGGTCCGTACACTGTTAATTTTGTTGTTCCACCTTGAAACGAACGGCTACCCAATAAACCCGGCAATCCAAAAATATGATCGCCATGTAAATGCGTAATAAATATTTTTTCAATGCGGCGTGGACGTACAGACGTATGTAGTATTTGATGTTGCGTCGCCTCGCCACAGTCAAATAACCAAGTCTGTCCTCGTTCTTCTAACAACTGCAAAGCAATTGCTGAAACATTCCTTCCTTTTGAAGGAACACCTGCACCAGTTCCTAAAAATACAAATTCCACTTTCTTTCCTCCAGCTCTTTATATAATCTATCTTTCATCTTACGGAATGTTATTTCAAATGGCAAATTGAATTTACATAACCAATCATCTAGACAACTATATAACACGAACGTTATACTCAAAAAATTTAGCTATCGTTCGTGTTTTGTGGTAAAATGATTGTACTACATTTTAAGGGAGCGTTTTATTATGAAAGAAGTATTTCGTTTACAAACTGATTTTTCATCTTCATTTGATCGCTGGGTAAGTTCTTTCGTGTCTGATCACCCAGCACAATTAGAATGGACGACTTTAAAAGAATTAATCCATGAATATACAACATCACATACAAATGAGACATTACCAACATATATTTCTTCAGCTTTAACATATTACGCACAACGCGTTTCAACAACAAATAACTCAGAAATTGTTATTTTTGAAAATCCTACAATCTCATAATCTATTATAAAAAGCACTGTAATGAGTGCTTTTTATTTATATTCATTATTTTTTATTTTTCCAACTTATTCTCAAAAAATACAACTTATTTCATACTATATACCCTTCATAAATCTATTTGATTTTTCAAAAAAACAGATTAAAAAGATATTGACACTACGATTTTACAGTGCTAACATTCAACATGTAATTGAATATGGTCTCTGTTAGGTGAGGCTCCTGTATAGAGAAACGCTGCTGCCCAAAAATGTCGAGAGACGCCAATGGGTCAACAGGAAAGGTCGGAATGAAGGCCTTTTTTAACGTAGCTGGTTTCAGTACCTATGCTATACAGTGCTAAAACTCAACGAGGGAGAGGTGCATGTATTTTGTCATACACAAAAACTGTTTTTAGCTATGTTTACTAACAGGCTTTCGTGTGGACGTTTTTCAACTGTGAATTCAGACCTTTACTCGTTGTGAGTAAAGGTCTTTTTTATGTCTTTATGCACCTGACTATGAAACAAACATAGCATATTCAGAAACTATTAAATTGGACGGAGGTGAGGAACAGTGGCAAGTGATGATTCGGCCCAGATACCCATATGTTTTACGTTAATATTTCATCATGTAGGTAGGAAAGAAGCTGTTCCTCCTAATTTTAAATAGTCGAGTAACAGTTTGTTTCCTCCTTCATGACAAAGGAGGAACTACCGATGTTTAATTTTCAAAGACAAGAAACAAAGCATGCTTACGATCAAGATAGCATGCAAACAAATAACAAAGTATTAGTGGAAGTTGCAACACAAGATATAAACTCTGCATTAAAACTTCTAGAAACTACAGAAAATGGACTCTCTAAACAAGAAGCGTCCCGTAGACTTTCTTTATATGGTCCGAACGAAATTGCTCATAATAAAACATTGCCGTGGTACATTCAATTTCTGCTGGCATTTAAAAATCCATTTATTTTTGTTTTATTAGCTCTTGGAGCGCTCTCTTTTTTCACAGATGACATGCAAGGAACAATTGTCGTATCTGTAATGGTACTTCTAAGTTCAACGATTCGCTTTTTACAAGAATTCCGCTCTCAAAAAGCCGCGGATAAATTAAAGGCGATGGTTCGAACAACCGCGAGCGTCTTTAGAATAGATGGATTTGTACACGAAACAAAAAACGTAACGAATTTAAATCGAAATTATACAATAGAAATTCCAATTGAAGAACTTGTACCTGGCGATATTATTTCACTTTCAGCCGGTGACATCGTTCCAGCTGATGTGCGTATTTTATCGGCTAAAGATTTATTTGTTAATCAGTCTTCATTAACCGGGGAAGCACTTCCTGTAGAAAAATACGAAAACTGCTACCATACAGAAAACAAGCATATCTTACCAAAAAATATGAAAAAAAATTTCAATCCACTCGATATGGAAAACCTTTGCTTTATGGGTACGAATATTGTAAGTGGTAGCGCAAAAGCTGTTGTCGTTTCAACAAGTACCGATACGTATTTCGGCTCTTTAGCGAATAAAGTAATCGGGAAGCGCGCAGAAACAAGCTTTGATAAAGGTGTAAACAAAGTAAGCTGGCTCTTAATTACATTCATGCTTATTATGGCGCCCATTGTCCTTCTCATTAATGGATTCACAAAAGGTGAT
Organism: Bacillus toyonensis BCT-7112; assembly: GCF_000496285.1. Classification (GTDB taxonomy): domain Bacteria; phylum Bacillota; class Bacilli; order Bacillales; family Bacillaceae_G; genus Bacillus_A; species Bacillus_A toyonensis. The sequence goes on from NC_022781.1 coordinate 1,371,806, forward strand.
TGGCAAGAAGCTTTCTTCTTCGCTATCGCTATTGCAGTTGGTCTTACACCTGAAATGTTACCAATGATTGTAACTGCTAATTTAGCTAAAGGTGCTGTGAACATGTCTAAGCAAAAAGTTATTGTAAAACAGCTAAATTCTATTCAAAACTTAGGCGCGATGAACATTCTTTGTACAGATAAAACTGGGACATTGACAGAGGATAAAGTTGTTCTTGTTAGACATTTAGATCCTACTGGTAATCCATGCAATCGTGTATTACAGTTTGCATATTTAAATAGCTTCTATCAAACTGGATTGAAAAATTTAATAGATAAAGCTGTTATTGAGCATACAGAAGAAAAACAAATGTTCGACCCTTCAACGTTTCAAAAACTAGATGAAATTCCATTTGATTTTGCCCGCCGTCGCATGTCCGTCATCGTCAAAGACATCTCAGGTGAACATACAATGGTTTGTAAAGGTGCCGTGGAAGAAATTTTATCCATTTGTAACTACACTGAATCAAACGGAAAGATTGTTCAACTTACCGAGGAAATGCGCTCAAATGTCAAACAACTAAGTGAGACATTGAATGGCGAAGGTATGCGTGTAATTGCTGTAGCTTATAAAAAAAATAGAAAAATAAATGATAAAGAGTACGCGGTAAAAGATGAAACTAATATGATTCTCGCTGGATATATTGGCTTTTTAGATCCACCGAAACCATCTGCATCTGTTGCTATTCAAGCATTACAGAAACATGGTGTACAAGTAAAAATTTTAACTGGTGATAATGAAATTGTTACAAAAAAAGTTTGTAAAGAAGTTGGATTGGATATTGGTGAGCCTATCCTTGGCTACGAGATCGATTCTTTACCAGATAAAGCATTAGCAAAACTAGCCGAAGAAACAACAGTGTTCGCAAAAATAAATCCAATGCAAAAATCTCGCATTATTCGTGCCTTACAAGGGAACGGTCATACAGTAGGTTATATGGGGGATGGTATTAACGATGCCGTAGCATTACGTGATGCTGACGTTGGAATATCTGTTGATACTGCAACTGATATCGCAAAAGAGTCTTCCGATATTATTCTACTTGAAAAAAGTTTAACTATATTAGAAGCGGGCATTTTAGAAGGACGCACTACGTTCGGAAATATTTTAAAATATATTAAAATGACGGCTAGCTCTAACTTTGGAAATGTATTTAGTGTGTTAGTGGCCAGTGCTTTCATTCCCTTTTTACCGATGCTTGCCATTCACCTTTTAATTCAAAACTTGCTTTACGATATTTCACAGCTGTCTATTCCATGGGACAAAATGGATAAAGAATTTTTAGAAAAACCGAGAAAATGGGATACTGCAAACTTACGGAACTTCATTATTTGTATCGGCCCAATTAGTTCCATATTTGATATTATCACATACGTAGTCATGTGGAATGTCTTCGGTGCAAATACACCTAGCGAACAATCATTATTCCAATCTGGTTGGTTTGTCGTTGGACTGCTCACACAAACTTTAATCGTTCACATGATAAGAACACAGAAGATTCCATTCATTCAAAGTACTGCATCAGCACCGGTACTGTTATTAACCGCTTGTATTATGGCAATCGGAATTTATATTCCATTCTCACCACTTGGTGCGGCTGTTGGTTTACAAGCATTACCACTTAGCTATTTCCCTTGGCTAGTAGGAATACTATTAGGCTATGCTTTCTTAACACAATTCCTGAAAAAAGTTTATATTAAAAAGTTTCATAGCTGGTTATAAAGTGAAACTTTAATCAGTGGGGGTCTTACTGCCCGCAAATAGCGGGATAAAAACGAGAATGAGTGGTACTCCCCACTCATTCTTAAAAACATCACACGTACTTATATGTATGGAGGTGACCATGATGGTATGGTATGACATTGTATTAAGATTATTTATCGCAATTATTATAGGTGCTTGCATCGGAATGGAAAGGCAATGGAGACACCGGATGGCCGGTTTACGGACAAATGCTCTCGTATCACTTGGTGCCTGTATATTTGTTTTATTATCCGTCATGCTTGATCATGATGCTAGCCCCTCACGTATTGCTGCTCAAGTTGTTAGTGGGATTGGCTTTTTAGGAGGCGGTGTGATTATCCGTGACGGTTTTAGTATTAGAGGATTAAAAAATACTGCGGCTACTTTATGGTGTGCTGCTGTCGGTACTCTTACAGGCGCTGGTTTTCTCCTTGCAGCTATATTAGGTGCAACCGGCGTTTTACTAGCAAATATACTACTTCGCCCGATCGCTCTCTTTATGAATAAAAAATCAAAAGAAGAATCACCTGAACAAACAAACTACTTCCTTTCTCTTACTTGTTCCGAAGAAAATGAAGCACATATTCGTTTTTTACTCATGCACATGGTAAGTACAGAAGGTCTCGGTTTAAAAGAGTTATATAGTGAAGATGTAGATTCTAAGCAAAAAGTCTGTATACAGGCTACATTACATTGCAAGACAAATGCGGCTATCTTAATTGAAAAAATAGTAAGTAGAATGTTATTAGAATCTGGCGTTACTGCTGCTGGGTGGAGGACTTCTTTAGATTTAGAAGCAAGTTAAATATGAAAGGTGTCATGCTATTTACTACTTCATGACACCTTCTACATAAACTTATTTTCTAACTTTTGTTGAAACGACTTCTCTTGCTTACGTAGTAGTTGACTACCTCGTTGTAAAAGCGGTGTTCCATACTTATCATTAATTTGATCAATGACAGCAAGTAGCGGTTCTTTTTTCGCATCCTCTTCAAATGAAAACAAATCTAATTGTTTCACCGATTCTGTCTTCCACTCTATTTCAGTAGCTGTAACACCTAATAAACGAACGGAATCACCGTCCCAATGTTGCTTCCATAAACGGGATGCTGCTTGAAAAATATCGCGTTCTTCCCAAATTGCATTTTTCAATTGCTTACTCCGTGTTACCGTTCGCCTATCATGGTATTTAATCATAATTTGAATATTATAGCTGACAAGAGTTCGCTTTTGTAATCTTTTACTCACTGATTTTGATAAACGTTCTAACATATCAAGTAACTCTTTCTCTTCATCCATATCCTTTGAAAAGGTCGTCGAATTACCGACACTTTTATGCTGTCCCATTTGACTCGGATCAACTTCTCTATCATCCATACCTTTTGCACGCCTTTGTAAATCAACACCGTGCTTTCCAATTTTAGCGCGAATGATATGCTCGTCTCCCTTTGCCAATTGTTCAATTGTCTGTATATGAATATCATTTAATTTTTCAGCTGTTTTCTCACCAATTCCATGCATGGCTCCAACTGGAAGTGGCCAAATCAATTCTGGAATATCACGTTTTCGAAGTACAGTAATACCAAGTGGCTTTTTCATATCTGAAGCGGTCTTTGCTAGAAAAAGATTTGGAGCAATTCCAATACTACACGGAAGCTGTAACTCTGTTAACAACGCTTGTTGAATCATCTTTGCTATTTCAAGAGGCGAACCGAGTGCATAGCAATCTGTAATATCTAAATATCCTTCATCTATAGAGACTGGTTGTATCTTTTCTGTAAAACGGGAAAGGATTTGAAACATTTGAAATGAAGCTTCACGATATAATGTAAAATTTGGATGCCTTACAACTAATTGTGGGCATAACCTTTTCGCTTCCCAAAGAGGCATCGTCGTACGTATTCCATATTCTCTCGCCTCATAACTACACGTTATAATAATTCCTTTTCTCTCTTTTTCATTTCCAGCAACCGCTAATGGCTTTCCTTGTAATGATGAATCATGAGCAATTTCAACAGATGCGAAAAAACAATTCATATCCACATGTAAAATAACACGGCCATTTTTCGGATACATTTCTCGCATAGTACTCCCCCCTCAAAAGAACATTTGTTCCTTCATTATACCAAATTCATGTACAATATAATAATTACTTATTCTTTTTATCCTTATTTTTGCTATACTTAATACGAAATATGGATATTATTGTAAAATGAGTGACTTATTATGAAATCTAATAGTAAACTTAACTCTACCTTTCTCATTATTATATTAATCCTCTTAATTAATTACTTACTACTCCCCATTTTTAATATTAATACAGCTGGACTCCTCCCTCGTTTACTAAGTATCGTAACAACTTATATACTGCCATGGATTTTCTTATATTGGTTTATCCGCCTAGTGAAAGCAGTTGAATCAAAATAAAAAAGACGTGTAAACCATAATTGGTTCACACGTCTTTTTTATTTTATTACTTCGCTACTTCTTCAATAATTGCAACAACTAATTCTGCTGTTTTCACTAATTCTTCAACAGGAATCTTCTCGTTTGTTGTATGAATTTCTTCATAACCAACCGCTAAGTTAACTGTTGGAATACCGTGTCCTGCAATTACGTTTGCATCACTTCCGCCACCACTTTGGTGAAGAGAAGGTGTGCGACCAATTTTTTCAGCTGCACGTTTTGCAACTTCTACAACGTGGTCGCCATCAGCAAATTTAAATCCTGGGTACATAACGTTTATTTCAACGTCTGCTTGACCACCCATATCTTTTGCAGTTGTTTCAAATGCTTCTTTCATTTTCGCAACTTGTTCTTCCATTTTCTCGTTGATTAAAGAACGAGCCTCTGCAAAGATTTGTACATGATCACAAACGATATTTGTTTGTGTACCACCTTCAAAACGTCCAATATTTGCAGTCGTTTCAGAATCAATACGACCAAGTGGCATCTTCGCAATTGCTTTCGCTGCGATCGTAATTGCAGATACACCTTTTTCTGGTGCTACACCAGCATGAGCTGTTTTCCCGCGAATAATTGCGTTCACTTTCGCTTGTGTTGGAGCTGCAACAACGATTTCACCAACTTTTCCATCGCTATCTAATGCGTAACCATATTTCGCTGTAATGCGCTCACGGTCTAATGCTTTTGCACCAACAAGTCCAGATTCTTCTCCAACTGTAATAATAAATTCAATTTTACCATGAGGAATATTTTTCTCTTTTAACACACGAATTGCTTCAAACATTGACGCTAATCCTGCTTTATCATCCGCACCTAAAATTGTAGTACCATCTGATACGATATATCCATCTTTAATAGAAGGCTTAATTCCATTACCAGGAACTACTGTATCCATATGAGAAGTAAAGTAAATTGTATCCACGCCATCTTTTGTTGCTGGTAAAGTACAAATTAAGTTACCTGCACCATGACCAGTTACAGACATTGTGTCATCTTCAAATACTTCTACACCTAAATCTGTAAATTTCTTTGTTAATACTTTGCAGATTTCTGCTTCAAATTTCGTTTCAGAATCTACTTGTACTAATTCCATAAATTCATTTACTAAACGTTCTTGATTAATCATAAGACTGCGCCTCCTGCACTACCATTATGTATGTAACACTACTAATTATAACAGAATTCCGCAAAAGTTTCGAAATACAAGACAAAAAACAGACGGTTTATATGTCTAGATAACCATCTGCTTTCGATTACTCATTTAACAATACCCAGCGCATATGATCTTCCCACACTCCATTTACCATTAACATCTTCCTAGATACACCCTCATACTGGAAGCCTATTTTCGTCACTACTTGTATAGATGCTAAATTACGCGGCATAATTGGTGCTTCTATACGATGTAAATGAAATTCCTCAAAAGCAACTGCAATTGCTTTTCTAAGCGCTTCTGTCGTATAACCTTTATTTAACTCTTCCTTATCTAATTTATAACTGAGTACACAAGATTGATAAATACCACGAACGATTAAATTAAATGAAATACAGCCAATTATTTTCGTGTCATCACCTTTTTTAAAAATCCATAGCCTAATGATCTTACCTTCTGTAAACTCTTTTCTATCCTTTTGTAGCTTTTTCTTTTGATAATCTAACGTAAAAAAATCCTCCGGTCTATACTCTTCCCAAGCTTTTAAAAATTCACGATTTCTGTCGTAATATTGAAGAATTTTTTCAGCATACGACTCATCGATTTCCCTTAAATGTAAGCGGCCTGTCTCATATATTTTCATCATCGTATCTCCATTCCTCAGCTTGCAAAACAAAAACTCACAATCTATCTTTTAATATATTCTCTATGCATACTTAAATTTCCTGTTATATTTTGCAACCCCTTCCCGAAATTTGTCCTTTCTCTCCCCTTGTCCACAGTTTCATTTCTCGTTACAATGAAGGTGTACTGATTTGCAAGGAGGTTTAACGATGCATAAAAAATCTCAAAAAGTTATGGTTTATATCATGCTAATTTCTATGCTTGTAACAACATTACTTGCTGGCGCAAGTATGTTTTGGTAAAAAGGGCGATGTGTTCGTCCTTTTTTTACGTTTTACACATAATAAAATAAACCATCTCGACATCGAGATGGTTTATTTTATATAAAGCACAACCGCTACAATACTAAAGGAAAATGCCATTACTAACGCTATCACAAAACTCGTGTACTGTTTGTGTTGAAACGCCCCAATAACAAAAGTAAGATTAAGTAATGCCATCAATACAATCGCTACAACGTAAGAGCATATATTAAAAGTTGCCAATATGAATGTAATCACAAATAGAAAGCCAATAAAAAACTGCATATACGAAATTTTTGGATTCAAGTACATATGAGCAACCCCTTTACCTATTTTTATCCCGCATTAACGGGGAATAACCTCGCACTGATTAAAGTTTCACTTTATCTTTCTATATTTTCATTAACGCATGGTTATGTACACATGTCAAGACAACTTATGATAAAAGAAAAAGCCAACCTTTGCGTTGGCTTTTTCATATGCAATGGCACCTTTTTCTTTTGCCAATTGCTGAAATGTTTTTTTCGACTTCACAATCCACACTTTTGTTCCAATTGGAATGCGATCAAACAAATATTCCACATCGTTTTTCTTCATTCTTATACATCCTTGTGAAATATACTTTCCAATTGAACTTGGTTGGTTTGTTCCATGTATTCCATATTTACTCCCATCAGTTCCTCTTGCATTAAACCCAATCCACCTTGATCCAAGTGGATTTTTTGGTGAACCACCTGGAATATCTTTTGCAATATAGTACGGGTCCTTCGCTTTCATTACAATATCAAAAGTTCCTTCTGGGGTTAATTCATTCGTTTTTCCTGTCGCTACGGGAAAAATCTTTTGAATTTTCCCATCGTCAATGTAAGCTAGTTTATTCGTCGCTTTATTTACAATAATGAAAGGATCTCCGGCACGTGGATTATCACCAAGAGGCCAAATCGGCGATAAAGAAAGACATAATATGAAAGAGAGAAGATACGGCATAAATAATTCCTACCTTCTATATAAGTTCTTTTATATTATCCTTTCCCTTAAAGCGACTTTTAATGAGTAAATATTGCTCCATTTCATATACAAGTTGAACAAGTTTTGCACGTATTTCAAATTCTTCACGTGTGACTGGTAACGGCATTTCTCTAAACAATTCTCTCATTTCTTGAAGCTGCCTTAAGGAAATAACACCTGTACTTTCAGGGCTAATTGCATTCCCAATATTTTCAACAACATCGGCAATCATATCAGCTTGTTCATATGTCCACGATAAAGAGGCTGCCAATGGTATCATTCGCTCTAAAATTTCGAATTGTTGCATGCGCATATTAAAGTAACGATAGTAATAATCATCTTCGCGCATAAATGCATTCTCAAGCTTCTTAAAAGATAAATCTCTTGCTTCATTTAGCATATTCTCGGTTTCAATGAGTTCTGCCCCGCTCCAACTACTTTCTCGATTTCGTAAATACACAACCATTTCAAACAATATCGTTTTAAAATTACTTTCTATTTTATTCCGATACTCTCTTAGCTTATTTTCACTACTTGGCATATACATGTTCACTAATAACGCCACACTAATTCCTATCGTTAATATAGCAATTTCATTTCCAACTATAAGCCATGTAATGTGTTTCAATGAATATAGATGCATAACAATAACTGAACTCGTGACGATGCCTTCTTGAATTTTCAACATAACTGCAGTCGGAATAAATGTAAGTAATAATACGCTAATTGCAAGTGGGGTATAGCCAATTGTTTCAAAAATGCAAAATGCGAATACCATTGATAATACACAAGCTAAAAATCGATGTACCGATACTTGAAGTGATTTACGCTTCGTATTTTGTACACATAATATAACTAAAATACCTGCTGAACTATAAAATTCTAACCCTAATAACTGAGCAATAAAAACTGCCGCTCCTGTCCCTATTGCTGTTTTTACTGTACGGTATCCAATTTTAAACATATCATTACTCCTATATGTATAAACGTATTTACAGTTAGTATAAAAAAAGGATGACACAATGTCATCCTTTTCTACTTATTATTCACATAACCTTTTCATATTACAATATTTTTTGTAAAAATTGTTGCGCACGTTCACTTTTTGGTGCTGCAAAAAATTGTGCTGGCGGACTGTCTTCTACAAGGTTTCCTCCGTCTAAGAAAAGAACGCGATCTGCCACCTCTTTTGCAAATCCCATTTCATGCGTAACAATCGCCATCGTCATTCCTGTCGTCACTAATGATTTCATAACTTCTAGCACTTCTTTCACCATCTCTGGGTCTAGCGCTGATGTTGGTTCATCGAACAGCATAACTTCCGGTTCCATCGCTAAAGCTCTCGCTATCGCTACACGTTGCTTTTGTCCCCCTGAAAGGCGATTCGGATACGTATCTTTTTTATTTAACAAGCCTACTTTTTCTAAAAGTTTCTCGGCTTTCTTTTCAGCCTCTTGTTTCGTTACTCCTTTTACATTGATAGGAGCATACGTAATATTTTCTAATACAGTCATATGAGGGAATAGGTGAAAATGCTGAAATACCATTCCTACATTTTCACGAACGTGCATTATATTCGTTTTCGGATTCGTTACTTCTTCCGTTCCAATCCAAATGCGACCATTTGTCGGTGCTTCTAACACATTCATACAGCGTAAAAATGTTGATTTCCCTGATCCGGACGGTCCGATAATTGCAACTACTTCCCCTTTTTCAATCGTTGTTGTAATGCCTTTTAATACTTCGTTTTTCCCGAATGATTTATGAAGGTTTTCAATTTTAATCACTTTTTTTCATTCTCCCTTCAATTGCCTTCCCGACTAATGTAAGAATAATGACTAGCGTATAGTAGATCAAACCAACAAATAGTAGCGGCTCAAGATATTTAAACGTTTCACCGCCTACAATGTAAGCGCGGCGCATTAAATCCGTCGCACCTATTACTGTGACTACAGCCGACTCTTTCGTAAGCGTCGCAAACTCGTTTACAAGTGCCGGTAATATATTTTTTAAAGCTTGGGGAAAAATAATATTTCGCATCATTTTTCCATATGGAATTCCTAAAGCCATCGCTGCTTCAGTTTGTCCTTTATCAACCGCTTGAATGCCGGCACGGATGACTTCTGACATATATGCACCTGAATTCAAACTAAATGCTAGTACAGCCGCTAAAAAGGCCGGTATCTCATAACCAATTATTTGCGGGACACCAAAATAAATAATCATTAATTGCAATACAAGTGGTGTACCACGGAAAATTGATGTATAAAGATCTGCCGCTATATTTAATGCTCGTATTCTAGCAATCTTACAAAGTGCTAATAACGTTCCTAAAATAAATCCTGCTAAAGCTGATACTGCTACAATTTTCAAAGTAACTTCTAGCCCTTTTAATATATACGGTATCGAAGGCGTAATCGCCGAAAAATCCAAGTTCATTCTTTTCATTCCCTTCACAGAAAAGTGAAAGGCAGCTTATTTTCCGCTGCCAAACCACTTCTTCACTAATTTATCCATTTCTCCGTTTTCTTGCATTTTTTTAATCACTTTATTAAATTCAGCTGTTTTATCACTGTTTTTCGGAAGGGCAATTGCTGCTCCTACTTCTTCTGGCGCTTCTTTAATTTCAATTCCTTGTAAATCTTTCATTTTCTCTAAATAATTTTTCGCTACTGTATCTTCTAAAATCGCCGCATCAAAACGACCCGCTTTAATTTCTTGTACAATTTCTGGTATACGGTCACGTCCCTCAGCTTTGAAATCAACTTGTTTTTTAAATTCCGCCGCCTTCTCTTCTTGAATAGATCCTGTTTGTACCCCTACTTTTTTCCCTTTTAAATCTTCTACTGATTTAATGTTAGAATCCTTTTTAGAAACAATCATGTTTTTCGCAACAAAATATATATCTGTAAAATCTACATTATTTTTACGCTCTGCCGTTGGCGTCATACCTGCCATTACAAAATCAACTTTTCCTGAGCTAAGAGACGCTAATAAACCACCAAAATCCATATCTTTCACTTTCACTTCATACCCAAGTTCTTTTCCGATATACTTTGCAATATCAATGTCAAAGCCAATAATTTCATCACTCTTTGAAGCTTCTACATATTCATAAGGTTTATAGTCTGCTGAAGTTCCCATTACAAGTACTTTCTTATTTCCTTTTTCTTCTTTTACGTCCCCATTACTACACGCACTAAACATACTTACAATTAAAATAAGTGCAAACGATATCGATAATAACTTCTTCATCTTTCTTCCCCCTAATAATGTATATTTAAAAGTTTAATAGAATATTTATTCGATGTTTGTATTGTATCAGCAGTTTTATTTTTATGCAATATATAAAATAAAAATAAATTAAATAACATTAAATAACGCATTCTTAATGCATAAAAAACTGCATAATAAAACAAGACGATGTATATTCCATCGCTTTGTATAATTAATAAAAAAAGGCGGTACACCCACTTAATCGTGGGCGTACCGCCTTTTCACTTATCTATAGTTCTTCACAATTCTCTTCAAAATACGATTGTAATTTCGCAATAACTTGCATCGGTTCATGACCTTCAATTTCATGACGTTCTACCATCGTTACAATTTTTCCATCTTTTAATAAAGCAAATGATGGAGAAGAAGGTGGATACCCTTCAAAATATTCACGAGCTCTTGCTGTTGCTTCTTTATCTTGACCTGCAAACACCGTTACAAGATGGTTAGGACGTTTATCATAATGTACGGAATGCGCAGCAGCAGGGCGAGCAATACCACCTGCACAACCACATACAGAGTTTACCATTACAAGTGTTGTACCATTTCTTTTAAACGCTTCTTCAACTGCTTCTGGTGTCGTTAATTCTGTATATCCAGCAGAAACGATCTCTTCACGCGCTTGACGAACAACATCATTCATAAAAAAGTTAAAATTAATCAATCTTTTCCCTCCTCTAAATCTACCTATTTGTATCTTACCAGTTAATGTTTATGAAATACAAGTAAGTTTACTTGTATTTAAGCATAGAAAAGGTGTTAGAGCTCTTGCTCTAACACCTTTTTGTCATTTTTCCATAATTTTCATATATTCAACAATCATTTTTTTATGCGATCCAACAATATAGTCAGGTAGCTCCGTTACTGGAAAGAATTTAAGCTGAACCGCCTCCTCTTTATTCATAACAAAATGTCCTTCGTATTCATCCGTATAATAAGCTGTCGTTACAGATTGAAATTCATCACCGTTTGCTAATTTTGTAAAGTAGTTCGCTCCAGAAAACACATTGATTAATCGTAAGTTCTTTACTTCTATACCTGTCTCTTCATATACTTCACGGTAAGCTGTTTCTTCTGGTGATTCACCAAGCTCCATGAGCCCGCCAGGCAGCCCCCATTTTCCATACGGTTCTGTTCGTTGTTGCAATAATACATCTCCATGTTCATTTATAACGAGTACAACAGCACCAACTAAAATTAAAGGGCGATGACCAACTATTTTTCGTAATTCTTCTACATATCCCATCGTATCGCCTCCTTTTTCGTTGTCCACACTATTGTATCATATGTATGAAACGACAAAATGCGTATATTTTTCATTTTTTTAACAAAATATTTATTTTATGTGCTTCATCTACTGTAGCTAACATAATAGATTCGACTTCTGTACTCTCCTCTAGAAATTCTCTCGCCCACGCTTCTGTTTTTCCTAATAAAGCAAGAACATCTTTCTGAATCCTCCCATCCTTTACTAATACAAAAGAAACTGGAGATTTTTTTCCCGCCACTTTAAGATCAAGTCGCGAAACTGCTTCATATTCTGGATATCTAAATATAGAAACGACACCGTTCGCTTCCCATAATGCTAATTTGATTGTTTGAATATCGCTCACATTTCGCATACGAAGTTCCGAAAATAAATATTCCACGGTAATTCTCGCTTTTTTCAAATTGCTAAAATCAATGGAACCATTGTGTATAAGAATGATAGGTGCTGGCTCTAAAAAACGTCTCCATCTATCCCATTTCAGCATTAAAACTGAGCTTATAATATGAAGTACAACGAGTATGAACGTTGTAATCATCGAACCGAGTAACCCTACTTTTTCATCAGACAATGCGTTAGAAATATTCCCACCAAGCAATAGCACTAATACAACATCTAAAAAACGAAGTTGTGCGATAGATCTTTGCCCCATCGCTTTCGTAACTAATATTAAAAATACGTATGCTATTATAGCCCGTACAACCCATTCCATATTTGAAAGGTGCCGTGCCCCTTCAAAAATATGCATATGCATCATTCGCACCCCATCTCAAACTGCTAGTCTGTTTTAGTTTGCAACGTTTAAGAGCATATATGTAAAAAAGCTAGTTCGTTTTACACGAACTAGCTTTTTTACTTAACTGAAAACATATATTTTTTATACGTTTTCCGTACCGATAATATGAGACCCATCATAATCATATTCGAGAACAAGGAACTTCCCCCATACGATAAGAAAGGCAATGCAATCCCTTTTACAGGCATTAATCCAACGATCATACCGATGTTTTGGAATATTTGAACCGTTAATATCCCAATTGATCCAGCACATAATAATGTACCGAATAAATTATCAGCAGAATAACCAATAATAATTGTTCTATATAGTAGTAATAGGAACAAGAACACAACTAACGCTGCTACGATAAATCCACCTTCTTCGGCAATTGTAGCGAAAATAAAGTCAGTATGCTTCTCAGGGATATAGACGTTCCCTTCGCCAAATCCTTTCCCTTCCATACCGCCACTACCTACAGCTAAAATCGATTGCTGCGTTTGATAACCTTGATCTGTATGTTCAAATGGATCTAACCAACCTAAAATACGTGATTGTTGGTGAGGTTTTAGTAAAGTAACTAACTTATTAAAGAAGAAATCCTCATACCTTACGTAAATAAATATTAACGTAGTTAATATGGTGACTGGAATAACTGTACATAACGCTATCAATTTCTTCTGAATACCTGACATAAATAAAATACATGCAATGGCAGCAGCATATAAGAACACCATCCCTGTATCCGGTTGGCTATATACAACAGCCATAGGCGGGAGGGATACTAGCACGATTTTACCTACTAATTTTAAGTCCGTTTGGAATGTCCTTGCCATATACTGTGCATTATGTTTCACTGCTATACTTGCTACTACGAGAAGCAATGAAATTTTGAAAAACTCAGACGGCTGAATTTGTCCAACTAGCGGAAATACAAACCATCTTTTTGCACCTAATTTTTCAGGTGTGAAAGTGGAAACTGGTAGTATTTTCAAAAGAATAAGTGAAGCAAATCCAACGATATAAAGTGGCCAAGACAATTTTTGTAATTGATCTAGGTCAATGCTTGCAACAAGCAATAACAATACAACCCCAATTATGTAGTTCAAACCCTGTTTCATCGCAAAGTTTGCCTCTCCATATTGGCCAGTTTGCTGACTGCTATATATAGCAGCTATACTCGTAACACATAGTGCACACAAAATTAAAATTAATTTTACATCTAAACTTTTTAGAAACTCGGTACTTCTTTTCATGACATCCTCCTGAAACATTGTTACAGCAAAATAAAAAACCAGGAGTCAACATTCTTCATGTTTTGACGACTGATTACACATTATCTATAAAACACTTATATAGAATAACTCTCTTTTTCATACAATACAATATATTATACTACAGTTTCGTCAGTAAGATTTGCCAAAAAAATTATTCTTTTCTTATTTTATATCCATATACCATATATCAGCAATGTATTTTCATAAATTCCTAATACATAATCGTTCATTGTAAGATTACTGGGAAAGATATTATACATATAGTAGGTTGTAGATGAAGAAATAAGATGATAAAAAGCTCGCATAAGCGAGCTTTTTATTAATATACAGATGTATTATTTTCTGACGTATTTTCTAAAATTTCTTTTACACGTCCTAAGAACTTACCACAAATTAAGCCATCTAGTACACGGTGATCAAGTGATAAACATAAGTTAACCATGTCACGAGCACCGAACATACCGTTATCCATAATTACTGGGCGTTTTACAATTGATTCAACTTGTAAAATAGCCGCTTGAGGGTAATTAATAATACCCATAGATTGAACAGAACCAAATGATCCTGTGTTATTAATTGTAAATGTTCCACCTTGCATTTCGTCCGCTTTTAACGATTTCGTACGTACTTTTCCTGCAAGCTCTGTAATTTCACGAGCGATACCTTTAATCGTCTTCTCATCCGCGTGTTTAATTACTGGTACAAATAGTTCTTCCTCTGTTGCAACAGCGATAGAAAGGTTAATATCTTTCTTCTGAACGATTTTATCGCCAGCCCACATAGAATTGATTTGAGGATACTCTTTTAACGCTTGTGCTACTGCTTTTACGAAGAAAGCAAAGAACGTTAAGTTAAAGCCTTCGCGCTTCTTAAAGTCACCTTTAATTGAATTACGGTATGACACAAGGTTTGTCACATCTACTTCAATCATCATCCAAGCGTGTGGCGCCTCATGTTTACTACGTAACATATTCGCTGCAATTGCTTTACGCACACCTGTTACTGGAATTTCGATATCGCCAGGCATTGTCGGTACAGAAACTGGTTTCGCAGCTTCTACTTTTTGCGCTACTGGCGCTGCTTTTGATGCTTCTGGGCGCGCTTCTACTACTGCTACAGCTTCCTCTTTTTTCGCACCTACTTGCGGAATGTTTCCAGATTCCACTAGTTTTAAAATATCTTTACGAGTGATACGACCATTTGCTCCCGTACCTTCTACTAAATCTAAATCAACGTTATGCTCGCCCGCAAGTTTTAATACCGCTGGTGAAAAACGTGGTTTTCCATCAGTTGGTTGTTTTACTTTCGGCGCTTTTTCAGGCGTAGTTACTTCTGCCTTTGGTTCTTCTTTTGTTTTTTCTTCTACAGCTGTTGCTGCTACTTCATCCGCGCCTTCTACTTGAATGACACAAACTACTTCACCTACAGCTAACGTATCACCTTCACCAGCGATTAACTCTTTCACAATACCAGTGAAAGAAGATGGTACTTCTGCATTTACTTTGTCAGTCATTACTTCTGCAAGCGGATCATACTTATTTACGTGATCGCCAACATTAACGAGCCATTTACTAATTGTGCCCTCTGTAACGCTCTCCCCGAGCTGAGGCATTGTAATATTTTCTACAGCCATGTATAGTCCCCCCGATTAAAATTCCGCAAGTTCACGCATTGCTTTTTCAACTTTATCTGGATTTACCATAAAGAATTTTTCCATTGTTGGTGCATATGGCATTGCTGGAACATCTGGGCCTGCAAGACGTGCAACTGGTGCATCTAAATCAAACAGACAATTTTCAGCGATAATTGCCGCCACTTCACTCATAATGCTTCCTTCTTTATTATCTTCTGTTACAAGAAGAACTTTACCTGTTTTAGAAGCAGCTTCTATGATTGCTTCTTTATCTAATGGATACACAGTACGTAAATCAAGAATGTGTGCAGAAATGCCATCTTGCGCTAACTTCTCAGCTGCTTGAAGAGCAAAGTGAACACATAATCCGTAAGTGATAACAGTAATATCATCACCTTCACGTTTTACATCTGCTTTTCCGATTGGTAATACGTAGTCATCTTCTGGCACTTCACCTTTAATTAAGCGATAGGCACGCTTATGCTCAAAGAATAGTACCGGATCTTCATCACGAATTGCAGCTTTTAATAAGCCTTTTGCATCATATGGTGTAGAAGGGATAACAATTTTTAAACCTGGTTGGTTTGCAAACATCGCTTCTACAGATTGTGAATGATACAATGCACCGTGAACACCCCCGCCAAATGGCGCACGAATTGTAACTGGACAAGTCCAATCGTTGTTAGAACGATAACGAATTTTTGCTGCCTCAGAAACAATTTGGTTTACTGCTGGCATGATGAAATCAGCAAACTGCATTTCAGCGATTGGGCGCATACCATACATTGCCGCACCAATTGCTACCCCAGCAATTGCAGATTCTGCAAGCGGTGCATCAAGTGCACGATCTTCACCAAATTGATCATATAAACCGTGTGTCGCTTTAAACACGCCACCTTTTTTACCAACATCTTCTCCTAAAACGAATACTTTCTCATCGCGTTCCATTTCTTCGCGCATTGCTAATGTAATAGCATCAATATAAGACATTACAGCCATGAAACGTTCCCCCCTATTCTGCGTATACGTGCTTCAATGCATCTTCAGGTGCTGCATACGGAGCATTTTCTGCATATTCTGTTGCTTCATTTACGATATGCATAATTTCGTCTAACATTTGTTTTTCAAATTCCTCAGTTAACACGCCAGCTTCTTTTAAATAAGCTGCAAATGTTATAATTGAATCTTTTTTCTTTGCTTCTTCTACTTCTTCTTTATCACGATAAACACGATCATCATCGTCACTAGAATGTGCTGTTAAACGATATGATACTGTTTCAATTAAAGTTGGACCTTCACCACGTCGGCCGCGGTCTGCTGCTTCTTTTACAGCTTTATATACTGCAAGCGGATCGTTTCCGTCTATTGTATATCCAGGCATACCGTAACCAATTGCACGATCTGATACGTTTTTACATGCTAATTGTTTTTCAACCGGAATAGAGATTGCATATTTGTTATTTTCACACATGAAAATAACAGGTAGTTTGTGTACACCAGCAAAGTTTGCCCCTTCATGGAAGTCACCTTGGTTTGAAGAACCTTCTCCAAATGTAACGAACGTTACTAAATCTTTCTTCTCCATTTTTCCAGCTAACGCAATACCAACTGCATGTGGTACTTGTGTTGTTACTGGAGATGAACCTGTCACAATACGATTTTTCTTTTGACCGAAGTGACCAGGCATTTGACGACCACCAGAGTTTGGATCTCCAGCTTTCGCGAAAGCTGACAACATAAGCTCTTTAGCTGTCATACCAAACGCTAGTACAACACCCATATCACGGTAGTATGGTAATGCATAATCTTTCTCCCTATCAAGAGCGAACGCTGCTCCAACTTGCGCAGCCTCTTGTCCTTGACAAGAAATTACGAATGGAATTTTACCTGCACGGTTTAATAACCACATACGTTCGTCAATTTTACGTGCAAGTAACATCGTACGGAACATTTCTAATACTTGCTCATCACTTAAGCCAAGCTCTTCATGGCGCTTTTCTTTTACTTCTGCCATTTTTCATAACCTCCTAAATCCACATTTTTATGCGTGTAACGCTCTTCCATCTACAGCAAGTGCTGCTTCACCAATCGCCTCAGATAATGATGGATGCGGATGAATTGTATGTGCTACTTCCCAAGGTGTTGCATCAAGTACTCTTGCAAGACCAGCTTCAGAAATCATATCTGTTACGTGTGGTCCAATCATATGAACACCAAGAATGTCATTTGTTTCCTCATCAACTACAAGCTTTACAAAACCATCAGATTCTCCGTATACAAGCGCTTTTCCAATTGCGCGGAATGAGAACTTACCTACTTTTAACTTATAGCCTTTTTCTTTCGCTTCTTGTTCTGTTAAACCGACAGAAGCAACTTCTGGACTGCTATATACGCATTTTGATACCATAGAGTAATCAATTGGCGTAACTTCTTTCCCTGCAATATGTTCTACTGCAACAATTCCTTCGTGAGAAGCAACGTGAGCAAGTTGTAAGCCACCGATTACATCTCCAATTGCGTAAATATGAGATTCTTTCGTTTGATAAAACTCATTTGTTTGAATGTATCCTTTTTCCACAACGATATCCGTATTCTCTAAACCAATATTTTGCGTATTGGCTTGTCTTCCTACAGATACAAGCATTTTTTCTGCTTTAAATTCTTTATTCTCACCGTTGTGTTCAGCTTGAATTGTTACTCCATTATCTTTTACCAATGTTTCTGGTAATACTTTTGCACCAGTCACCACTTTAATACCTTTTTTCTTGAACAGACGTTGCATTTCTTTTGAAACGTCCTGATCTTCTAGTGGTAAAATCGTTTTCGCATACTCTAACACTGTAACTTCTACACCGAAGTCAGCAAGCATAGATGCCCACTCAATACCAATTACACCGCCACCAACGATAATGATCGAACTAGGAAGCGTTTCCATTTTTAGGGCATGATCTGAAGACATTACATACTCTCCGTCTAACTCTAAACCTGGTAATGAATTTGGACGAGAACCCGTTGCAACAAGTACATTTTTTGGAATTAACATTTCATTCTCTTCTCCACTTGCAAGTTCAACTGAAATTGTCCCTGGCATCGGAGAAAAAATAGACGGGCCAAGAATACGACCAATACCTTCAAACACATCAATTTTACCTTGTTTCATTAAATGTTGAACACCTTTATGAAGCTGCGTTACAATCTTCTCTTTACGCTCTTGTACTTTTGCAAAGTTTAGTTCTACATTACTTGCAATAACTCCGAACTCTTCGCTTTTTTTAGCAGTTGCGTATACTTCCGCACTACGTAAAAGAGCTTTACTAGGAATACATCCTTTATGCAAACAAGTACCACCAAGATTTTCTTTTTCAACAAGTGCTGTTTTTAATCCTAGTTGTGATGCGCGAATTGCAGCAACATATCCACCTGTACCGCCGCCAACGATGACTAAATCATATTCTCTTGCCATTATCTCAACCCCTAGCTACTGTTTGTTTTTCTCTTACCACATACTCTTTCGGCGCTTCTTCTTCACGTAATACACGAAGTGCTCCTTCTGCTAACGCTTCTAACTCATCTTCCCCTGGATGTACGATAACATCTGCAATCCAATCCACTCGTTCTTTTATTTCATCAACAAGTATTTTACTGTATGCAAGTCCACCAGTTAATACGATTGCATCGATTTTTCCGTGAAGTACAGCACTAGCTCCGCCAATCTCTTTCGCAACTTGATATGCCATTGCTTTATAAATAAGAGTTGCTTCAGGATCGCCTTTTTCAACCATTTGTTCTACTTTAATTGCATCATTTGTACCGATAAGACTTACAAGTCCACCTTGTCCGACAAGTTTTTTAACCATTTCGTCTCGGTAATACTCACCAGAGAAACACATCTCAACTAATTGTCCTACTGGTACTGTACCAGCACGCTCTGGACTAAATGGTCCTTCTCCGTTTAAGCCATTATTAACATCGATAACTTTTCCTTTTTTATGAGCACCAACTGTAATACCGCCGCCCATATGTGTAACTAATAAATTTAAATCCTCGTATTTGTGGTTTAATTCTACAGCCACTTTACGAGCAACTGCTTTTTGGTTTAATGCATGGAAAATACTTTTACGTTCCATACCAGCAATACCGCTTATACGAGCAATCGGTTCCATTTCATCTACAACGACAGGATCCACAATGAATGCTGGAATATTTAATCCAGAAGCGATTTCATATGCTAAAATGCCTCCAAGATTCGAAGCGTGATGACCGCTAAATCCATTTTTCAAATCTTCTAACATTGCATCGTTTACTGTGTATGTTCCGCCTTCTATTGGACGAAGTAATCCACCACGCCCACAAACAGCGTTCAATTTTGAAATGTTAATACCGTGAGAATGTAAAACTTCTAATATTGTTTCTTTTCGAAACTCATATTGGTCGATAATTCGTTTATATTTCCCAATCTTTTCTTCATCATGACGAATTGTTTCTTCTAAAACAGGTCTTTCATTATCAAAAACACCAATTTTTGTGGATGTACTACCCGGGTTAATAACAAGAATTCGATTTAAGGACAATGTTGCTACCTCCACTAATAAATTCAAAAGGACGTGGAAACCTCATAAGAGGTAACCACACCTTTTGTAAAAGTTATATATGAATGATTAGCGACGGCTAATAATGTCGTGACCGTTGCGTAAGTATGTGCTACGAGAGTTTTTCAAGCTTGCAATGCGCTCTTCAGCTAAACGATCTGCTGCTACATAAGTTGCTATGCCATCGCGTTTTGAAATTTCGATTACTTTTGCAATTGTGTCATAAATTGACTCAACACGTTTTAGCGCACGTTCTCTATTATATCCATATAATTCGTCTGCTACGTTAATTACGCCACCTGCATTAATTACATAGTCTGGTGCGTATACAATACCCATTTCGTGAATGATGTCGCCGTGACGATCTTCTTTTAATTGGTTATTTGCAGAACCCGCGATTACTTTTGCTTTAAGTTGTGGAATAGTTTCATCATTAACTGTTGCGCCTAATGCACATGGTGCGTAAATATCACATTCAACACCGTAAATTTCATTTGGCTCAACTGCTGTTGCACCGAATTCTTCTACTGCACGTTGTACAGCTTCTTTATTAATATCTGTAACAATTAATTTTGCTCCTTCAGCGTGTAAATGTTTGCATAGATGATATGCTACGTTACCAACACCTTGAACAGAAATTACTTTTCCTTCTAGATTATCTGTACCGAACGCTTCTTTCGCAGCTGCTTTCATACCACGGTATACACCATATGCAGTTACTGGAGATGGGTTTCCAGAAGAACCGAATGAAGGTGAAATACCTGTTACAAAGTCAGTTTCTTCATGGATAATATCCATATCATCTACTGTAGTACCAACATCTTCAGCTGTAATGTAACGTCCGTTTAATCCTTGAATATAGCGTCCTAATGCACGGAACATCGCTTCACTCTTATCTTTACGTGGGTCACCGATAATTACTGTTTTCGCTCCACCTAGGTTTAAACCAGCTGCTGCGTTTTTATATGTCATCCCTTTTGCAAGACGCAATGCATCTTCAATCGCCGCTTCTTCAGAATCATATGTCCACATTCTTGTTCCACCAAGAGCCGGTCCAAGTGTTGTATCATGAATTGCAATAATTGCTTTTAAACCTGATTCTTTATCTTGACAAAATACTACTTGCTCATAATCATATTTTTCTAAGTATTCGAAGATTTCTAATGTCATTGTCGTTTCCCCCTAATGTTTTACCCTTTTTGGTTTATTTTGAAGCAGTCGTAACTGCCAATGCTAATGAATATACTTTTGTTTCTGCTGAATCAGCACGAGATGTTAAAACTATCGGTGCTTTTGCGCCAGCAATCATCGCTCCTACTTTTGCATCTGCAAAGTAAACGAGTGATTTATAGAGCACATTTCCAGCTTCAATCGTTGGGACGAGTAAAATGTCTGCCTTACCTGCTACATCACTTACTATGCCTTTATGCTCTGCTGCGATTTGTGATACTGCATTATCTAAAGCAAGTGGTCCATCAACGATACAATTTTTAATTTGTCCGCGGCGATTCATTTGTGTTAACATCGCTGCATCAATTGTCGCCTGCATCGCTGGATTCACAACCTCTACTGCTGCAATTGGTGCCACTTTTGGCAACTCGATTCCTATTGCCCGGGCAACTTCTACAGTATTTTGTATAATAGCAGTTTTTTGTGTTACATCAGGTGCGATGTTCATCGCTGCATCTGTAACGAAAATAAGACGATCGTAATTTGGAACTTCAAATGCTGCTACATGTGAAAGCACGCTACCTTTACGTAACCCCCACTCTTTATTTAACACAGCCTTTAAAATATTCGCTGTTGGGATGTTGCCCTTCATAAGCACATCTGCTTCACCGTTTCTCACAGATTTAACAGAAAGCTCTGCAGCCTCAGCACTTGACGCTGCTGCAATCACTTCAATGTGGTCTGAAGTTTGTAAACCATGTTCTTGTAGCATCCCCATTATTTTTTCTTGATTTCCATATAGACGAAATTGAGCTAGCTGTAATTTAATCGCTTTCGCTACAGCTTCAATTACTTCATGATCTTCAGCTACTGCTACAGCTACAGTTTTTTTAGGCTGTCCTGCTGCTTGATCAATTAAGTGTTCTAACTTCATATTTTGTAATCAACCCTTTCCGTCGTCCCTCGTTTATTTATAAAGCAAATACCGTGCCAACTTTTTAAAGTGGTCTTACCAATAATGAAAACGCATTCAAAATGCAGTAAAATCAATACTTTGCAAAATAACGAAACATTCTGTCTTAATTTGTCGCTTTTTATATACCATGCAATAAATTGCACGGTACGCAATTTATTGCATGCTATTTTTTGCACACTCATACTTTTCTAGCTTGTAATATAGATTTCGAACTGAAATTCCTAATGCTTTTGCAGTTTTCGTTTTATTCCCATCAAATTTCTCTAGATATCCACGAATAATATTCCCTTCAAACTCTGTCACTAAATGTTCAAGTGGCTTTTCTTCTAATTCAGGTAATAAGTTATTTTGAGCTAACTCCGCCTGCTCTTCTTTATGCAAAGGGGGTAAATGCTGTACATCAATATATATCTCGTTATAATTCATAAAGATAATCGCTCGTCCTAAAATATTTTCAAGTTCCCTTACATTCCCTGGCCATTCATATGATTGTAGATAGGAAATAGCCGAATCAGTGAGCCCCTCTACATTCCGACCATAATCTTGGTTTATTTTTTGTATCAATCGTTCAGCAATTGCCGGTATATCTCCTTTTCGCTGACGAAGAGACGGAATTTGAATTGGAATTTTATTTAATCGATAATATAAATCCTCTCTAAACTCTCCTTCTAGAATAGCCTTTTCTAAATTCACATGTGTCGCTGCAATTACCCGAACATTAATAGGTATCGCTTTCGTTCCACCAACTTTTACAATTTCTTTTTCTTGCAACACGCGAAGGAGTTTCGCTTGCGTATTTGCAGACAACTCACCTATTTCATCTAAAAAGATACTACCGTTATTCGCTTCCTCAAAGAATCCGCGTTTCCCCCCTCTTTTCGCTCCAGAAAACGCACCCTCCTCATAACCGAATAATTCACTTTCTAACAACGTCTCCGAAATCGCCGCACAGTTTACACGGACGAACTTATTATATTTTCGATTACTTCCATTATGGATCGCATGTGCAAATAATTCTTTACCCGTCCCAGATTCTCCGCGTAACAATACTGTTGCCGGTGTATTCGCCCCAAGTTTCGCCTGCTCGATAGCTGCAGTTGTTTCATCTGAATTTCCGACAATATCATCAAATGAATATTTTGCTTCTAATGTACGAATAATCTGTCTCGCTCTATTCAACTCATTTGTTAACTTTTGAATTTCTGATACGTCACGAATTACACCGACGCTTCCTTTTAATATCCCATCAACAATAACGGGTGCTACGTTTACAATTACATCGCGCTTCTTTTGCCCAATCTTCATATGTATTCCGCGTACCGCCCTACGCGTTCGAAGTACTTTCATATGCATACTTTCACCTTCTACAATATCAGTTGTAGCCGGTTGTCCAAGAATATCTTCTTCTGTTAAACCCGTTAACTTCGTATAAGCAGGGTTTATAACTAATCCTCTTCCTTTCTCATCGACAACCGAAATTGCTTCTTCAGATGAGTTGATAATTGCCTCGAGTAACGTTTGAATTTCTTTTAAATCTGTAACTTCTTCCGCTAAATCTACAACTTCTGTAATATCTTTAAAAATCGCAAATGCCCCTTGAACCTCTCCTCCTTCTTTTAATATTGGAATACGTGTTGTAATAATTTTCTTTTCATTTTCTAACGTCAGTTCATAATTTACTTCTATTTGTTTCGTACGTATAATGCGAAGCAGCTTACTAGTTGGAATAACTTCTAAAATATATTTCCCTATCGCGTCTTCTTTTTTATATCCGATAATACGCTCTGCACTTTTATTAAAAAGACGGACTTGTCCCTCTTTATCAATTACAATCATACCGTCATGTGTAGAATTTAAAATTAATTCTCCTTGTTGCGTCTGTTCCTCTAACTGTCCAATTAAACCTTCCTTCTCATGCGCTAATTTTGTAACAATTTTCGCAATATCACCTGGAATGAGAAGAGTATCTTTATGCTTTTTCTCTAGTAAAACTTTATGTAAACCATCGTCACCTGTCATATCAAATATGACATCGATATGCATAGAAAGAAACGGAGTTACACTCTCTCCAATCACAATCCCATTTTCCTTAGCAATTTGTAATCCTTGCGCAGTCGGATTTATATCAATAACTCCTATAATTTGAAATATATTCGAACTTTGTAACAGATTCAGCAGTGTACTTCCACCTTCACCTGCACCAACAATTAAAACCTTTTGTTTCATACATTACACTTCCTCTCGAAGTATCTCTGCAAAATTTTTCACACCTTTATCTTACTCGCTCAGCCCCCTCTTGACAAACCCCCTTCTCATATAACATCATTGGAATATACTAAATAATCTGAAAAGGAGCGTTATGTATGCAGCGTTACCTTGCTCTATTATTAGCACTCATCCCTATTTCATTAGCTGTATTCGGCATTAAGTTAATGAGAGATACTGTGTTTGGGATTTTATTCCCCCCAATTTCTATACTATGGTTACAGTTTTTTATTGGCGCTCTCTGCTTCGCACTCGGGTTTTACATCTTTGGTGGCTTCGTCTTACACCGAGACCGTAAACGCAATAAAGTTCAAGCTCGCTTTAGAAGATAAAGTAAAACTTTAATCACTAGGGTTTTGTCCATTTCTAACTGATGATGAGTCCTACAACAAAGAGCTTGATAAATAAAAAATGAGACCTTTATATTAGGTCTCATTTTTTATCGGCAATAAAGTTCTTGCTGTTTCAGGATAATCGGTAATAATCGCCGAAATATTCATATCAAAATATTTACGCATAAGAGTTTCTTCATTTATTGTATAGGGGCGAACCTCTACACCACTTTCCATTGTTAGTATAGCTATGGCATCTTGAAGGTAACGATAATTAGGATGTACTGCTGTTGCGCCCATTTTTTTTGCATATGCCCACGGACTATGCAAACCTTCACGATATAAAATAGCTGTTTGAATATCCGGAGCCATCATATGACATTTTTTCATACTGTAGTGATTAAACGAAGAAAATACAACACGATCTTCTAGACTAAACTTACGTACAAGTGTTATAACCTCTTCTTCTAAACCTCTATATGGGATTTTATTATTTTTAAATTCAATATTGAGTAGCAATTTCGTTTTGGCGAGCCATTCTAATACTTCTTCTAGAAGAGGTATTTTACAAAAACCTACTTTATCACCGAATTTATAACTCGCATCCAACTTACATAAATCCTCATATAAATAATTTCGAACTGCACCTTTTCCATTTGTTGTCCGATCCACTGTTTCATCATGAATGACGACAACCTTTCCATCTTTCGTTAGTTGAACATCAAGCTCAATTCCGTCCGCTCTAAAAGCCTCCGCCGCTTCAAATGAAACCATTGTATTTTCCGGATACGTTCCCGCTGCACCACGATGTGCAAATATAAGAGTCATCCTCACTCCCCCAATCTTATGCTATACTATACGAAAAAGGAGGTACTTCTATGAGACCATTACAAATTTCTCCAGACACTGCAGTTCGCTTATCAAAAGCATTAGGTGTGCCGCTCGAACAGCTCATGCATATGCCACAACACATTTTAATTCAAAAGCTAGTTGAATTAGAAAAACAAAATAAAGACGAAGAATAATATGGTCCTGTTTTGCAGGACTTTTTAATTTATCCTTACTACATATACTATCACAAGTACATCTTCCATACAGTGAAACTTCCACCAGATAAGTTATCTTGTCTTATTCTCCTACTGATCCCACAACTAATCGCTTTCTTACAAGCATTCTTTGAACAAAAAAATGAAAGAGCGTTGCCTCATGGCACCGCTCTTTCATTTCTCTATTGGAAATATATTAAACCTTTATCATTTATCCACTTTATGATTTATCGTTGTCTTATTATGCTCTGTTTTCACCCATGTATGTTGTTGCTTCCATTTAATTAGACCAACAATTTGAGCATAAACAAACGTATATGCGTAATAAAAGATAGAAAAACTCATTTGGATAAGTTTATACTTTCTATTTGTATCTACCTTAACTGCATAATACATACAAACAACAAATTGATACAGGAATAATATTAAAGAAAGAATACTCGCACCTAAAATCATCGCAACTAAACGTTTCCCTATTGCAGGGATATCTTGATATGATTGCGTCGCAACAACATATCCTAAAGCAATTAAAATACCTATCAAGGTTATTGTCATTTGAACTGCACGAGTCATTCCGAATAGATAAAACAACTGGTCAATAATTCTTATTTTCCCTTTTTCAGTAAACAGTTTTTTTACCATAGGTTTAAAGTTTGTAAATGCAACATACCAATGCCCTTGAGACCAACGCGTACGTTGTTTAATACTAATTTTAAAGTTATCTGGTTTTTCATCGTATACTCGAACAAAGTGATTCCATAATACTCTTCCATTATCTTTAACAATTTCCATCTCTAATTCTAAATCCTCTGTTAGCGAATCAAAACGGAAACCACCATGTTTCATTAAGTACTCCATTTTAACAATGAACCCAGTTCCACCAATAGCATTCGGTAATCCCAGACGATATTTTGCCAGCTGGAAGAAACGATTTGTTAAGTAATAGCTCATAGCATAACCAAGCGATAAATTAGTCGCTGAGTTTTTTGAATCTAAATAAATTTGAATCGCTTCTGGCTTATCTTTAGCAATGTACTGTGAATTTAACTCTTGTAAAACATTCGAATCGACATGATTATCAGCATCTAAAATCATTAAACAGTCATATTTTTCAGTCAGTTTATCAAATCCTAAATGACGTAACGCATATTGTAAACCTGCTGGTTTCCCTACGCCTTCACGAGGAAATAGCTGTTCACTTGTATTAACATATTTCATTCCCTTTTCTTCACAAATAGCACCTGTTCTATCCGTACTATTATCATTTACAACATAAATATCATACAAATCATCTCGGTATTGAATTTTTCTTAAATTATCAATAGTTGAACCAATTACTTTCTCTTCATTATGTGCTGCAACTAATATTAAAAACTTTGTCTTATCTTCAATTATTTCATAATCACGTTTCGCTTTACCAAATCCAAAAAAGGAAATGATTACATAGTATACCGTATTAATATTAACATATACTGTAATGATAAAAAACAATGCTAATAACACGGTAACTACTTTTCCGCTCAAAAATTCCATGTCCATCCTCCTAAAATCTTTCCAATATACACCATTATAGACTCTTAAATAATAATAATCTAGTTCGTTTCGTATTTCAAATAGTTTTTCTTACATAACGATGAAGATTAGTATCGTAAATAATCATAAAATACAGTGGAATTTTAGTCAGCTTTTTTTATCTATCTCCACTGACTATTATCCTCTATTAATTAAGCTTTTATTGTAATCTACCTTTCGCTAACCACCAAATCCCACTTACTAACATTACGTCTAAGCAAACTGTAAATAAAAATAAATGTTTAGCGAAATCCCCTTCTCCACTTCCAACAAATGGGACCACATAAGAAATCATGCCAATTATAGCTACCGCTGTAAATATGTCAGGAATAAGCCGCTCACTATGCGTCTTAGCTCTTCTGTATTCTAGCAAAATTCCTAGTCCATATAAAACGTATAAAAGAACAATCCATATGAATCCATTTGGATGATATTGCTCTTTCACATGACTCCATAAAGAAAATGTCTCCACTTGAGTAGCGGGAACTGGATTATCTTTTTTCTCATAATTACCAAGAAAAGCAACCCCATCAACGGACGGTCGGATAGTCCAAGCATATTCAGCTGTTGCCTCTAGTTTACTCCAAAATCTTTGTGGATGCGTCAAATAAAATTTGGCGATATCAGGGAATTTTATTTTATTATATAATTCTTTGTGCAATCTCGGGTCTTCCTGTGGTATCGCTGCATTAGACCAAAAATGAGTTCCTGCATTTACAGCAAGTTCTGGATCAACTCCAAGATCACGTAAATCTTGTTCTGGGTTTGGAGAATCTTTAAGAACCCCATAAAATACTGTTTGATATATATTAATTTTATCAATCCAGGCAGGTGAGCTTTTATAACAAATGAAAGATAAAATTAAAAGTAATGCCGTCATTGATACAATTACACTTCTCCATACTTTATCCTTGCGTATAAACCATAGTCTAATAGTAAGTAATGCTGCTATAAATCCTGCTGGTGTATACTGCGTTTTAGAACAAGCTAGCATTATTGCTGATATATAAAACAAAATAACTAACCAAATAGACGGATGTTTCTGACGCGCAAGTTGTATTCCTAATGCAATTGTTAAAAATAGAAACACATACGTTACAGCTTCACCATACATAGAATTAAAATATAGTATGTATCCAATATCTGCAAAAACAACAATTGTTAACGTTACAAGAAAACCATTCACGATTTTATTATTCGTTTTATTCAGTTTGACAATTAGATATAGTGCTAGAAGAAAAATCATAATATATTCGACCGCTAGAACTCGTATATCAAACCAAGGTCCTGGTAATATTTTACCAATCCATAAAGCTGGAACCATGAGAAACAACTGCGAAGAAACATAATCACCTGCAGCTGGATTCACATAAGCATATAAATGATGGATAAATGAAAAGTATTTATCTACCCTCGCTTCATTTGGATCTGGATAAGCCAATCCAATTTGAATCATAATACGTTCAAAGTCACCATTGTCAGCGAGACCAACAATAGGCTTAATAAGTAATAAACCAATCATTACTATTGCCGCAACAACAACTGCTATAACTTCCCATTTTAACCACTTTGTCTGCATTTTTTATCTCCTTTATATGCATGCCATTACGTCATCGTTTTTTGCCAGACAAACATGCAACTAGCATTATCCTTCCAGCTCTTTTTAAGTGTAAATTACAACCTATTTTGTCATATTTTTTAAAAAAGAATCTAGAAATACGAAAGCTTATAGTAAATATACCTCTTTATTTACTATAGCTTTCACAATATAAAAATCAACAAAATTTTACATCATCTACCTTAAACTGTCAATTGTTAATCTGATCTTTCAACATAATATTTTATTTATTAATTTAAATATTAGCTTCTTTCAGCAATAAAAAATTCAATTGGCCTCTTATTAGGACGTCGTTCGCACTAATAAGAGGCGAGGGATGGATACCTCCACTACTTATAGTTTCACTTTATTACACTTGTTTTGCATCGCTGTAGTTGCTTCGCTTTCAGTAGAATTTCCAGTAACATATAGATCCCCCTCTACCTACTACCTACTACCTACTACCAGCGATTCTCCTTTTTATCTATTTCAGCACTTGCTTGTTTATCTACTGGATAATCTGCAAGTTTTAATATCCAAAAGGTCGCCACCACCACAAGCCCCTATAACCACTACTATCCCTAGCCAAGTTAATATTTTATTTTTCCGCTCTCGTCCCCCCATCTGTATTTATTAAAACCTCTCGCAAAATATTATATAAAAGACCGTGCCCTTATAAGTAATCCTTCTAAATATAGACTTTATATCCTAGGGAGTTGAATGAGCCTTTAATTTACAAAAAAATTTTACTTCTCTACAAAATAAAAAGGCAAATGAATCATAAAATTCATTTGCCTTTGAATGAAACTTTTATTTTTTAAAATTAGTATTGTTTCTAGATTTCATCGTCAGCTTTGCTATTTATACTCTCAGCTAGCCTTATGTTCAAGTCTCAACTTATCCGCAACCATTGCGATAAACTCAGAATTCGTAGGTTTTGCTTTTGACATGGATACTGTATAACCAAATAAGGACGAAATAGAATCAATATTTCCACGGCTCCACGCTACTTCAATCGCGTGACGGATTGCACGCTCGACACGGCTCGCTGTTGTATTATATTTCTTTGCAATATCTGGATATAATACTTTCGTAATAGACCCTAGTAATTCGATATCATTGTACACCATAGAAATCGCTTCTCGTAAGTACATGTACCCTTTAATATGAGCAGGTACACCAATTTCATGAATAATACTCGTAATACTTGCATCTAAGTTTTTCGGTTTTCCATCTATTGTTGTTGCTGATCGGAAAGATGGTAATGGACGTTTAATAGTAGCATTTGCCTTGCCACTCACTTGACGAATATGACTAGTTAAATTCTCCATATCAAATGGTTTTAATATGAAATATGAAGCACCTAGGTCAACTGCTTTTTTCGTCACATCTTCTTGTCCAAATGCTGTTAACATAATTACGCTAGGCTGTCTTAACCTTTCAATATGTCGCATTTTCTCTAGTACAGCTAAACCATCTAAATGTGGCATAATAATGTCTAAAACGAGTACATCAGGCTGCTTATCTGTTAATAAGTTTAAACACTCTTGACCATTATAAGCAGTACCGATTACTTCCATATCATCTTGAGCAGCTACATAACTCTCTAGCATTGATACTAATTCTTTATTATCATCCACAAGACATACTTTAATTTTCTCCACAGCTTTTCCTCCCTTACCGAATCGATTCTCCGACATGTGTATCCTTCTAGGCTACATGAATTGTTCGACAATTGTGTGAAAATTCCCTTTTAAAGTTTGTTACTTTCCGATAAAATCACAAAAAAATATGTTTATCGTTCATTTATTCCCTTTCGCAACACATTCCATCATAGAAATACAACGAAACGTTCAACCCTTTGCTTATATTTTACAACAAAAAACATCTCTTGCGGAGCTTTTACAAAATTTCAACGAATTTTTCAATAGAAAAGCGAGCTAATGAATAAATTAGCTCGCTTTTTTTTCTTGATCATAAATATTAATTCCAGCCTCATGTAACATCCATTCAATATGAACACCATACCCTGATGTTGGATCATTGACAAATACATGTGTAACGGCTCCGATTACTTTCCCGTTTTGTACAATTGGACTTCCACTCATCCCTTGTACGATACCACCTGTTTTTGCTAATAAACGCTTATCTGTTACTTTTATTACCATACCTTTTGTAGCTGGAAATTTTTGCGGTACCGTACTAACAACTTCAATATCAAATGCTTCTACTTTATCTTGATCAATAACTGTTAATATTTTTGCCGGTCCTTCTTTTACTTGATGAGATAATGCGATAGGCATTGCTTTATCCATTACGCCGTTTGTCATATTTGTATTTAATTTTCCAAAAATACCATACGGACTATTTATTGTAATATTGCCAATCACTTCACGATCTGGTGAGAACCTTGCTAACTTCTCTCCTGGATTCCCATGACTACCTCTTTCAATCGATGTAACTGTCGAACGCATAATTTGTCCATCTTCAACTTGAATCGGCTTTTTCGTATCATTATCAGAAATGACATGACCCAGTGCTCCGTATTTCATAGAATCTGGATGAACAAATGTCATTGTTCCGATTCCAGCTGCCGAATCACGAATATATAAGCCAATACGATAAGACGATTCCCCACTGTCTTTTTGTGGTGTTAATTTCGTGCGAATGTATTTTCCATCTCTTAACAAAACAAGGTTAAGTGGTTCACCTGTTTCACCACTACTATGAATAAATGGTGCGACATCACTCATTCTTTCAATTGTTTTACCATTAATTTCAGTAATCATATCTCCAATTTGCACACCAGCTGTTTCACCAGGAGATATTTTAC
This sequence comes from Bacillus toyonensis BCT-7112, assembly GCF_000496285.1. Classification (GTDB taxonomy): domain Bacteria; phylum Bacillota; class Bacilli; order Bacillales; family Bacillaceae_G; genus Bacillus_A; species Bacillus_A toyonensis. Next base: position 1,403,749 of record NC_022781.1, read on the forward strand.
CTTTTTCAGTTTGAATTAAATGATGGCCTACAACAAGTACACCTTTTGTGTTTAATTTCACACCAATTGATTGTCCACCTGGAATAACTTTAAAATCTTTTAATACTTTCACATTTACTTTTTTTACTGGAAAACCAGCGATTTGGAACACCATGTCCGCTTCACCATTTTGATGAGAATTTACCATAAGTCCTTGTTTTTGTTCATTCGAACTCACTGTAAATACATGGCTATTTGTAGATGAAGCTTTAAAAACTGGTAATGAAGCTATTTCTGATTGTTGTCCTTCAAAAACAACAAGTTGCTTCGGGGATGAAATAAACGTCCGAAGCGGCTTAAAACATCCAATAAAAACTAAAGAAACAAGGAGACAAAGACCTATTATTTTTCGAAATCTTTCTAATTTCAATTTGTTCACTCTCCTCGCTCCTACCCCACATTCAGCCTCTTGGCTTCACTTTTTAATCTCTCCTTGCAGTGCTTTATTTATAACCGGAAGAATTAAGAAATCTTCATTTGAGAAAAAAAGCTATCCATTACTGGATAGCCTCTGCTGTCTGTTTAAAATGATGCGCTTGCGTAAGTAACTCTTTCGCATGTTCTGTCGTTAAATCTGTAATTTCCACACCAGAAATCATTCGAGCTATTTCTGTTACTTTATCCTCCATAGTTAAAACGGTAACTGATGTAATTGTCCGATCATTCGCTACCTGTTTTCGAATAAATAAATGCGAATCCGCCATTGAAGCTACTTGAGGTAAGTGCGTAATACAAAGCACTTGTGAGTTTACTGATACACGATAAATTTTTTCCGCAATAGCCTGTGCAACTCGACCACTCACACCAGTATCCACTTCATCAAAAATAACAGATGCAATACCTTGATGTTTAGAAAAAATACTTTTTAAAGCTAAAATAATACGAGATAACTCTCCACCTGAAGCGACCTTTGAAAGTGGTTTTAACGGTTCACCGGGATTCGTTGAAATATAAAACTCCACGTGATCATAGCCGTCCGCCGTAAGGCGCACCGGTGCGCCTTCCACAAGAGGTTCTTCTGCATTTCCTTCTCTCTTCATGATTCTCACTTCAAATTTCGTTTTTTCCATATATAGTTCTTTTAATTCTTGATGAATAGCATTTGTAAGATGCTCTGCAAGTTCATGACGCATATTACTTAACAACGTTGCTTCTTTCAGAATAACACTTTCTAATTCCTTTAACTGCTTCTTCGTCGTTTCAATATGAACGTCTTTATTTTCAATCGTAAAAATTTCTTGCTCAATTTTATCAGCATACGCTAAAATCTCTTCTACATTATTTCCATATTTTCTCTTTAGCATACGAATTTCATTTAAACGTGTTTCAATTTCATCTAGACGATTCGGATCATATTCCATCATATCGAGATTTTCTCTAAGTTGATACGCAACTTCTTCTAATAAGTAATAGCTATTTGCAATTGAATCATGATTTTCTTGATATACTTCATCTAAATGTGTAATACTCTCCATTTGTCCCATTGCACTTCTTACATTATCTAATCCTTGTCCGTCAGCACTTAACGAACGATATGCATCACCTAACGCTTTATAAATCTTTTCAAAATTAGAAATTTGCAATCGTTCCTCATTTAATTCATTTTCTTCATCCTTCTTTAAATCAGCCTTACGGATTTCTTCATGCTGAAATTGAATTAAATCTAAGCGATGTGCCATTTGTTGTTCATTTTCACTTAACGATTTCAATTGTTTTTTTAATTTCTCATAGTCAGCGTAAACAGTTTGATATATATCCAACTGTTTAACAATACGCTCCCCATCAAAATGATCGAGCATAAACAGATGTCGCTCTTCATTCATTAAGTCTTGCGTTTCGTGCTGTCCATGAATATCAACAAGCGTTTTGCCAATCTCTTTTAATATACTAAGGGTGACAAGTTTCCCATTTACACGACATACACTTTTTCCGTTTGCAGCAATATCACGCTTCAAAATAATCATGCCGTCTTCTATTTCTATATCTAACTCTTCTGCCTTTTCAATACATGGATGCTTGTCGTCTTCCACATAAAATAACCCTTCTATCTCAGCTTTTTCTGTTCCGTATCGAACAAATTCCGCTGAACCACGGCCACCTACAAGTAAACTAATCGCATCAATAATAATCGATTTTCCAGCTCCTGTTTCACCACTTAAAACTGTTAAACCTTTTTGAAAAGAAATATTTAATGCCTCAATAATAGCAAAGTTTCTAATCGATAATTCCGATAACAATGCCCCATTCACCTCGTTATAAACTAATCCCCTACTAAGGGCTTTTCTCAGTTCTTTATTCAAATAGTCATACTATATGTTTGTATGTACTCTTCTAACCCGCTCCATTGTACCAAACATTCGTTTTACGGGTCAATCCACCTATTTTCTAATTTTATTCAAACAAAATATTATATTACAATTAAAAATTCACATTTTTAACCGCTAAAAAAATCCTGTTCACTTTCCACTTTACAGAGGAAAGCAAACAAGATTTTTTTGTTACAACATATTTAAGAAACGATCAGAGACAACACCTGTATCCTCAGGTGTACGGCAAATAATTAAGCAAGTATCATCACCACAGATGGTTCCGATGATCTCATCCCACTCTAAATGATCAATAAGTGCTCCAAGTGAATGAGCGTTACCAGGCAATGTTTTTAGCACAAGCATATGTCCTGCCGTGTCTAATTTTACAAATGAATCCACTAGATTTCGTTTTAATTTTTGTAACGGGTTAAACCGTTGATCTGCTGGCAAGCTATATTTATAGCGACCATCATGTAATGGCACCTTCACTAAGTGCAGTTCTTTAATATCGCGCGATACTGTTGCTTGCGTTACATTAAATCCCTCATTACGTAAAATATCAACTAATTCATCTTGTGTTTCGATTTCTTTGTTCGCAATAATTTCCCTGATTTTAATATGGCGCTGACCTTTATTCATACATTTGCACCTCACACTATCTCTTACCATAGTTTAAACATTGGTATACTTCACTTATTTATGTTAACTTATAATTCGTTACTTGTACACAATTGTTTTTACAATCATTATACAATTACAGCAAAAAGAGGAACAACATATGTTATTCCCCTTTTCCTTTTTGTTTTAGAACGTCATGCGCTTCTGTAACAACTTGCTCAATAGAAATTGGAGAATGATTTTTGCCACTCTCATCACGTTCACCATGCCATTTTAAATGAATTAAGAATTCAATATTACCGTCTCCACCCGTAATCGGTGAGAATGTTAAACCTTCTACATCATAGCCTTCTTTTAAAGCAAAATCGACAATCATTTCTACGACAGCTTCATGCACTTTTCTATCACGAACAATGCCTTTTTTCCCAACTTGCTCTCTTCCAGCTTCAAACTGCGGTTTAATTAACGCTGCTACATCACCGTTAAGCATAAGCATTGTTTTTAAAACTGGCAGTATTAGTTTTAATGATATAAATGAAACATCTATACTAGCAAATTGTGGTAAACCACGCTCTAAGTCTGCTGGTGTCACGTAACGGAAATTTGTACGTTCCATTACGACAACACGCTCATCTTGACGCAATTTCCACGCCAATTGATTATATCCTACATCTAATGCATAAGATAGTTTCGCTCCATTTTGAAGCGCACAATCTGTAAAGCCACCAGTTGATGAACCAATATCTATCATAACTTTATCTTGTAAATCTAGATGAAATGTCTCCAGTGCCTTTTCAAGTTTATAACCACCACGGCTTACATACGGCATAACTTGTCCCTTTACCGTAATCTCTGTATCTTGTGGGATCTTCTCTCCTGGCTTATCGAGTCTCATCTCATTCGCATATACGAGTCCAGCCATAATAGCACGTTTCGCTTTCTCACGTGTTTCTATAAGCCCTCGCTCTACTAATAGTACATCTACTCTTTCTTTTTTTGCACTCATTTGTTACGCCCTTTTTTGTTTTGATGGAATCATTGTATGAATACGGTCTACAACAGCATCTGTCGTTAAACCAATTTCTTCTAATAATTTTGTTACACTACCGTGCTCTATGAAACGATCTGGAATACCCATTCTTTCAATTAATGCACTATGGTATCCGTTCTCAGATGCAAATTCAACTACTCCAGTTCCAAAACCACCGATTAAACAAGCTTCTTCAATCGTTAAAATCGGTATATTTTTTCCTAAGAGATCATGTAAATACGCTTCATCCATTGGTTTAATAAAGCGAGCGTTCACTACTTTCACTGAAACTCCAGCCTTTTCAAGACGCTCTGCTGCTTCCATTGCCATTGGAATTGTCGTACCAAATGTTAAAATAGCTGCCTGCGTACCTTCTTTTAACGTTTCCCATGTGCCGATTGGAATTGCCTTTAATTCTTCGTCCATATGAACGCCAAGACCATTACCACGTGCATAACGTAAAGCGATTGGTCCATCTTCATATTGCATCGCCGTATACACTAAATGTTGCCCTTCATTTTCATCTTTTGGCATCATTATTACCATATTCGGTAAATGACGTAAAAACGAGATATCAAATACACCTTGATGTGTTTCACCGTCTGCTCCTACTAATCCAGAGCGATCTATTCCGATGAAAACATTTAAATTTTGACGACATATATCATGAACAACTTGGTCATATGCTCTTTGTAAAAACGTTGAATAAATTGCTAAGAATGGTTTCATCCCTTGCGTTGCCATACCTGCTGCCATTGTTGTAGCATGCTGTTCTGCAATACCTACATCGATCATACGATTCGGGAATTCCTTTTGGAATTTCTCAAGTTTCGATCCAACAGGCATTGCAGGCGTAATTGCAACAATACGCTCATCTTCTCTCGCCAACTTAAGTACTGTTTCACTAACAACAGCACTCCATGCTGGTGCAACTTCCTTCGGTTTAACGAAGTCACCTGACTCAATTTTATACGGGCCTGTTCCATGCCAAGTTCCAATTACGTCACTCTCAGCTGGTTTATAACCTTTTCCTTTTTTCGTAATCACATGAACAAGTACTGGACCTTTTGTTTTCTTTGCATATTGCAACGTTTCGAATAACTTTTCATAATCGTGCCCATCGACTGGACCTAAATATGTAAAGCCTAACTCTTCGAAAAATACGCCTGATACTAGTAAATATTTAAGACTATCTTTTATTTTCTCTGCTGTTGCAGCCACTTTCCCACCGACTGCTGGGATTTTTTTCAATATATACTCTAGTTCATCTTTTACCCAATGGTATTTTCCTGCGGTACGTAAACGACCAAGTACATTATGAAGCGCACCAACGTTTGGTGCAATTGACATTTCATTGTCATTCAAAATAACAATCATGTCTGTCTTTTCATGCCCAATATGGTTCAATGCCTCTAAGGCCATTCCACCTGTTAAAGCACCATCTCCAATGATTGGTATAACATATTCTTTCGTTTTCTTTAAATCACGTGCTAAAGCCATTCCCATTGCAGCAGATAGTGATGTCGAGCTATGACCTGTTTCCCATACATCGTGCTCACTCTCACAACGTTTTGGAAAACCACATAGACCTTGATATTGCCTTAATGTACCGAATTCTTTCGCACGTCCTGTTAAAATTTTATGTACATAGGATTGATGTCCTACATCCCATAAAAATTTATCTTTCGGACTATCAAATAATTTATGCAGAGCAATTGTGAGTTCTACTACACCTAAGTTAGGTGCAATATGTCCACCTGTTTGAGAGAGCTCTTCAATTAAAAATTTACGAATATCCTCACTCAATCCCTCTAGTTCACTGATAGACATATCTTTCAAAAAACTAGGGTTTTGAATTTGCGTTAGATCCACATGGATCACTCACTTTCATTTCATAATCTGTCAACATGTCAAATATTATAAAAAACATTTACACAACACAAGAAATTTTCTTTTCTATCCTTTATCTTACCCTGCTATCAACCAATCTATTGTGCCCTAATCCTATTATAAACCATATTTCTTTATGCGTTGAAAAAAATAGCCGCTAACACGAAGTGATAACGGCAATGTAATCTACATATATTTTTGCCAATAACAAGAAAAGAAAAACCTTTTCCTACATTTATATCATAAAATGATGAATGACTCAACAAATGAAAACGCTGTTATATTAGTTATTACGTTTTGCAATCAAATCGCAAATAGATAGTAAATATTCATCTTGTAATTGCAAGGAGCTAATCGCATCTTTTGCTTTTGCAATTGTTTCTTCTAAAATATTCTTTGCTCTATCTACAGTAAATAACGTCGTATATGTGCTCTTTTCGTTGGAAACATCACTACCAATCGGTTTTCCAATCTCTTCTTCGGTTCCTTCTACATCTAAAATATCATCTCGAATTTGGAAAGCTAGGCCAATATTTTTTGCAAACTCAAGTAACTTTTCTTCCTGCTCTTTTGTAGCATTAGAAAGTATCGCTCCTGCAAGTACAGCGAATTCAAGTAGTTTCCCGGTCTTATGCTTATGAATATACTCTAACTCATCAATCGTAAGTTGTTTCCCTTCAGCTTCCATATCCGCCACTTGTCCGCCAACCATTCCTTCCGGCCCAGCTGCTTTTGCAAGCTCAAGTACAAGTCTTACTTTTTTTTCAGCAGAGATTTCTTTTTGCTCATATGCCATAACAATTTGAAAAGCATACGTCAACAAACCATCTCCTGCTAAAACTGCCATTGCTTCACCAAATACTTTATGATTCGTGGGCTTTCCTCTTCTTAAATCATCATCATCCATACAAGGTAAATCATCATGAACTAACGAGTATGTATGTATCATTTCAAGAGCACAAGCTGCACCTACTCCAAGATTTCTTTCTTTCCCAAACGCTTGTAATGTTGCAAATAAAAGTAACGGGCGGAGACGTTTTCCACCCGCTTCCAAAGAATATGCCATCGCTTCACGAAGTACATTTGGACATTGTAATTCATTTGCATAGCTTACAAGCTTCTCTTCTACGAAAGTTTTACTTTCTTTCAAAAAAGTATCAAAAGCGATTTTCACTATGCTTCATCTCCTAAAGCAGTAAACGGTTCAAGCTCTCCATCTTCTCCAAGAATAACTGCCATTTGTTCTTGTACGTTCTTCAACTTCTCATCGCAAAGCTTAGATAATTCCATACCCTCTTTAAAATAAGAAATCGCTTCTTCTAAAGGTACATCACCTTGCTCTAGCTTAGATACGAGATGCTCAAGTTGCGAAATTGCCTCTTCAAAACTCACTTTATTTTCCATTATTCAATTCACGCTCCTCTATGCCTGATACGCTACAATCTAGTATTCCATCTTGTAATTGAACTGAAACAGCATCTCCAAGGCTGATATCTTTCACACTTTTTAACACTTGCTTCTCTTCATCATATACAAGCCCGTACCCTCTCATCATTACTTTAAGCGGACTTAATGCTTCAAGTTTTTGAGCAGCTCTTACAAAGGCAAATTCTTTCGTTTGAAGTAAAGTTTGCATTTCACGTTGTAATTGCTTTTGCAACGTTTCAATCGCTACCTTTGTTTGTATAATTTTTTGAGATGGGTGGTGCTTCTCTAAATAAAATGAAAGCTGTTTTAACTGATTCACCTTTTTATCAATGTAGCGCTCTTTCGCTAAAACAAGCTGTTCTAACGCTCTATCTAATTGCTCTTCCTTTTGTTCATATACTTGTCTTGGATAACGGAATGCATAAGATTTTTGCAATACTTGTAATTTTTCTTCTTTTTTATGTACTAACTCTCTCATTGCTCTTTGCAATCTTAGAGTTCTTTGTAATACCTTTTCTTGTAACTCTATAACGTTCGGTGCTGCTAGTTCAGCTGCTGCAGTCGGTGTTGGTGCACGTAAATCGGCAACAAAATCTGCGATTGTAAAATCTGTTTCATGCCCTACTGCTGAAATAATAGGAATTTCGCTCTTAAAGATTGCTCTTGCAACCACTTCCTCATTGAAAGCCCATAATTCCTCAATAGAACCTCCCCCGCGCCCAACAATTAATACATCTATATCTCCCATTTCATTCGCTGTACGAATCGCTTGTACAATCGAGGGAGCTGCTGACTCCCCCTGTACAAGTACTGGAAATACAATAACATTCCCAATTGGATAACGACGTTTAATCGTTGTTATGATATCACGAATCGCAGCTCCTGTTGGCGACGTAATTACCCCTATTGTTTTAGCATAAGGAGGGATTATTTTTTTATAAACTTGAGAAAACAATCCTTCTTCCTCTAAACGAACTTTTAATTGTTCGTAAGCCAAATGCAAATTTCCGACTCCGTCAGGTTGCATGTCTTGAATATAAATTTGATAAGAACCACTCGCCTCGTAAACAGAGATTTTCCCTTTTACAAGTACCTTCATCCCATTTTCAGGTCTGAATTTAATATTACGATTATGACCCGCAAACATAACCGCTGCGATTCTGGCATTTTCGTCTTTCAATGTAAAATACATGTGACCACGACTATGATTTTTAAAGTTGGAAATTTCACCTTTTAACCAAACAGACTGTAAATGCGGGTCATATTCTATTTTTGTTTTTATATAGCGTGTTAATGCTGTAACGGTTAAATATTGTTTCTCCATTTCTCTCTCCTCATAGCCGACTCAAATTATTTACAAACGACACCTGCGCGTTTGGCAGATTCAACAGTATTATGAAGAAGCATTGTAATCGTCATTGGACCAACACCCTTTGGCACAGGCGTAATGTAACCCGCAACGTCTAACACGTTGTCAAAGTCAACATCACCACAAAGCTTGCCTGTTTCTAATCGATTCACACCAACGTCAATTACAACCGCGCCTTCTTTCATATAATCAGCTGTTACCATTTTAGGTCGTCCAACAGCTACGATTAAAATATCAGCTAACTTCGATAATTCTTTAATATTTTGCGTCTTAGAATGACAATATGTGACAGTTGCATTTTCATTTAAGAACAATTGCCCCACTGGTTTGCCGACAATATTACTTCTTCCAATTATTACAACATGTTTTCCCGAAATATCAAGATTCGTTTCTTTTACTAATTCTACAATACCATGCGGTGTACATGGAAGGAATGTATCTTGTCCCGTCATCATACGTCCCACGCTGATTGGGTGAAATCCATCTACATCCTTTTCTGGTGAAATTCTTTCAATGATAGCTTTTTCTTCAATATGTTTTGGTAAAGGTAATTGCACTAATATGCCATTAATGCGGTCATCGCCATTTAAGCGATCGATTTCAGCAAGCAAACGTTCCTCAGTAATCGTTTCAGGAAGTTCAATTAGCTCAGAATAAATTCCTACTTGTTCACAGCCTTTTTCTTTTCCTTTTACGTAAGAACGAGATGCTGGATCTTCTCCCACTAAAATCACTGCTAATCCTGGTACAATCCCTTGTTCTTTCAACTTCACAACTTCTTCTGTTAATTGTGCTCGTTTTTTCTCCGCAACTTCATTTCCTTTGATGATTACTGCTACCATTTTAAGATTCCCCCTTAAAGAAATTACAGTGTATCTTTTATATTAGATAAAACGCCGTTAATAAAACGACGAGATTCCTCATCCCCAAATGTTTTAGCAATTTCAATTGCCTCGTTAATTGTTACGTTGTGTGGAATTTCTTCCATGTACTTCATTTCATACACAGCTACACGTAAAATACTGCGATCAACAATACTAATACGCTCAAGCTTCCACTTTTTTAAGTTTTGACGAATTGCTGCGTCAATCTCTTCTTTATTGTCTACAAATCCTACAACAAGTGATTCTAAAAACTCATTTGTTTCTTCACCTTCATCTAGCGTATTTTCCACCGCTACCTTCGGTTCTAATTCACCTGTAATATCCATTTGGTATAATGCTTGCATAGCTCTTTCTCTAGCCGTCCTACGTTTCATTGTAACTCTCCTTTATGCTTCAAGTCTTTCCTTATGCTTTGTTATATTATTATAATTTATAAGCCGTCAATTCACTTACTCTTACAGTTTTCATTGATTTTCCAACCTTATAATACAATGATAATAACACAATTTATCGTTTCACACACGGGTTACAAGGCTGAAAAATAATAAAAAGATTAACTTCAAGTTCCATATCTTATCACAATGTACGTTTTTTGGAAAAACGAAACATTTTCTTTTTATTTCTTATTTTTTGAAATAGTATAACAATTAGAGGATTGTAATTTGTGAAGAAATGAAACGATAAAAAAGATGCCTATGTTACTAGGCACCTTTTTCATTCTTACACTGGTTCAATTTCTGTTTTTTGTGTTTCGAATGTTACGCCAACGATGTGAACATTCACTTCTTTTGGCTCAAGTCCTGTCATTGTAAAGAGTGCTTGGCGAATATTGTCTTGAATCTTTTGTGCAACAACTGGAATTGCTACACCAAAATACATTACAACATAAAGGTCGACGATAATATCTTCGTTTGCTAATTCAACCTTTACACCTTTACCATGATTTTTCTTACCTAACTTCTCAACAACATCTGTAGCAAAATTACCACGCATTGCCGCCACACCTTCTACCTCAGCAGCTGCAATACCTGCAATTACTTCAATTACTTCTGGTGCAATTTCTACTTTACCAAGAGTTGTATCTTGACCCATATCTAACATATGTTCAGCCATGAAAAAAACCTCCTTTAATGTATCACTGCGTCACAAGTTCATGCTCTTCCAAAAACTTCGTATTAAACTCACCTTTTACAAAATCAGGATGATCTAACAATTGCAAATGGAACGGGATTGTTGTATGTACACCTTCAATGACAAACTCACTGAGTGCACGCTTCATTTTTGCAATTGCCTCTTCACGTGTTTTTCCGTGAACAATTAATTTAGCAACCATCGAATCATAGAAAGGTGGGATTGAATATCCCGGATATACAGCTGAATCGACGCGAATACCAAATCCGCCTGGTGGTAAGTACATTTCTACTTTACCTGGAGATGGCATAAATTTTTTGGCAGGGTTTTCCGCATTAATTCGGCATTCAATTGCCCAACCATTAAATTGTACTTCTTCTTGCTGTAACGATAACTTTTCTCCAGAAGCAACAAGAATTTGCTCTTTAATTAAGTCCATTCCTGTCACCATTTCAGTAACCGGATGCTCAACTTGAATTCTCGTATTCATCTCCATGAAATAAAAGCTTTTCGTTTTATATTCATAAATAAACTCAACCGTACCAGCACCTGTATAATCAACCGCTACCGCCGCTTTAACTGCCGCTTCCCCCATCTGCTTGCGAACATTTTCATCAAGTGCAGGTGATGGACTTTCTTCTAATAGTTTCTGCAAACGGCGCTGAATTGTACAATCACGCTCTCCTAAATGAATGGCATTTCCGTGTGTATCTGCCATTATTTGAATCTCAACATGGCGGAAATCTTCAACGTACTTTTCTAAGTATACACCAGGGTTCCCAAAAGCGGTACTAGCTTCTTGCTGTGTAATTTGAATTCCTTTTACAAGCTCTTCTTCATGACGTGCAACACGAATACCTTTTCCGCCGCCACCTGCAGTCGCTTTAATAATAACTGGATATCCAATTTGATTTGCAAGCTCGATCGCTTCCTCGGTATTTTTTATAATCCCTTGTGAACCTGGTACAATCGGAACCCCTGCTTTTTCCATTGTATCACGAGCAACGTCTTTTGTGCCCATCTTTGAAATAGCTTCTGGACTTGGACCGATAAAAATTAAGTTACATTCACGGCATAACTCTGCGAAATCTGCATTCTCTGCTAAAAATCCGTATCCCGGATGGATAGCATCGCAGCCCGTTAACTTCGCAACGCTAATAATGTTCGTCAAATTTAAATAACTTTCTTTTGAAACTGTTGGTCCTACACAATACGCCTCATCTGCAATTTGTACGTGAAGTGACTCTTTATCTGCTTCTGAATAAATCGCAACTGTTTCAATATCCATTTCTTTACAAGCACGAATAATTCGTACAGCAATTTCCCCACGATTGGCTATTAATACTTTTTTTATCATCACAAAGACTCCCTTATTACGCTTTCACAAGAAATAGCGGTTGTCCATACTCAACAAGCTGTCCGTTATTAACAAGAATCTCAACAATTTCGCCCTCTACATCAGCGTCAATTTCGTTAAATAACTTCATAGCCTCGACAATACATACGATAGAATCTTTCGATACCCTGTCTCCAACACTTACATATGGAGGTGTATCAGGTGAAGATGAAGAATAGAATGTACCTACCATTGGTGAGGTAATCTTATGTAGGTTTTCATCTTGAACAGCTTTCTTCTCTTCTTGTTTTGGTGCTTCTACTTGCGCTGCCGCTACTGCTGTTTCAACTTCAACAGATGCTACTGGTTGCATAGCTTGTTTCGCTACAGGTGCTTGCATCGCAACAACTTCATTACCACGCTTTTTCATTTTGATTGTTGTACCGTCTTTTTTGTATTCAAATTCATCAATATTAGAGCTATCAATTAATTTAATTAATTCACGAACTTCTTGAATTTTAAACATGTAAAATCCACTCCCATACTCTTGTTTGTCCCGTTTTTACAGATTCTCATCACTAACACTAGATTGACTGTAAAAATACGATGTATTCTATTAGAAAATTTATTTTATTTACTAATAGAAATATTTACTATTTCCATCTTACGATAAATTTTTTAAACATTCCAATTTATATTTCTTTATAATAAATCGAAACTCCTGTAAAAATATTATTCCAATAAAAAATTTATTACCTAGTAATAATACCAAGTTTCACACGAAATTGGCAAGACCACTTCCTAAAAAACATTCCTTACCTTTTCAAAATGCTACACAGTAAACATATAATTGCCGCTCCACTCTTCACCACATCTATGGTTCATAACATATTTTTACCAAATATTATTTTTTTGTTTACACGCCGTTCATCATTCCTTCATATAAGAATAGTATGTTCAAAGTGTAGAAAATATATTGTATCGAGGTGTGGACATATGATATGGCTCATGCTCTTCTTACCTGCCGTAATGGTTTGGGCATTCGTTCTCTTCATCCACGTCAAATCTGGAAAAAGTAATCATCATCACCATGAACCGCTAATTTTTTATTCACAACGTATTTCTCCATTCCGAGTTGAACATAGTAAAAACACATACAAAGACGAAATAGAAAAAAGCTATCGAAAGTGACAGCTTTTTTCTATTATTATTTTTATCTAATTATTTTGAAGTACTCTATGTTCTTATTTACAAACAATGCGATTAGTAAAAATTAATAATCCGTGGGGGAAATCCCCCACGGATTAAAATTCTACTTATTTTGCTGATGGATCAAATTTCACACCTACATCTTTAGAACCGCCTTCACTTCTTACAAGCTGTATAATTTTATTCGCTTCTTTTTGTGAATGTTTCGCTGCCTTCACTGTTACTCTAATGTCAGTTCCATCAGCTCTTACAAGGGCATCTTTATATCCTCCTTGAGCTTTAATAACTGTTTCAAGTAAACCTTCTTTTGTTTCCATTGTAGCGATTGCATCCATACCATCTTTCGCCTTACTTCTTTCTTCAGCAGTAGCGTTAGAAGACTTTATTACATTTTGTAATTTTTCTCTTTCAGCACTACGCTTATCTTCCATTTGCATACGTAAAGCTGTGAAATTCTCATCACTCGATTGAACTGATACATTCCCCTCTTTTTTACTTGTTTCTTTTTTAGCATTTTCTTTTTTATCTGTCTCTTTATTTGTTGTCTCTTTATTTGGTGTTTCCTTGCTTGGAGTTTCTTTTGTTGTTTCTTTATTTGGCGTTTCGTTTGTTACTGCTTTGTCAGTACCTTGTTTTTCTTGTCCAATCTTTTCACCTGTTGCCGGCGATGCTGTATTCATTTTGTCAGGAGTTGTTACGTAATACACAGATAGTACAACAACTAAACTTAACATTGTTAATAGCCAAACCGTTTGTTTTTTTAACACTTTATTTCCTCCCTATCAATTTTTCGGTGAAACTGAAACACGATGGGCTGGTACATCTAGCAGCCTTATCACAGCTTCTTTTACCATTGCTTTAACTTGTATATTATCCACTCCTTTTGCTACGACGAGAACACCTCGTACTTTCGGTTTCTCTGTCCGTAAAACAACGGGAGTTTCTTTATCACCTTCACGTATAATGACAGTCTTTTCATCAAGAGACTCGTCCTCTACTTCCCTCTTACCGCCTGTTTTATCTGTTTCACCTGTTGTTTGTGAGCGTTTCACTGTATTTTTTTCTAAAATTTTTTCTTCAGATGAATCTAAATTCACCTTAATCGTTACGTCTTTTACTCCTGCTATTTCTTCTAAAGCAGCTTTTAATTCTTGTTCATACGCTTTTTCATATTTTTCTACATTTGACATACTATCATTACTTTTTTGTCCGAAAGTTGGTACGTCTTTTTCTTGGTTTTGAGTTTTTTGTTCTTTAAATACAGGTACTTCTTCTTTTTTACTTGAAAAGAGACTACTAGAAAACATAAGCAAAATTCCAAGTATGAGTAGGACAAGTAAAAACTTAGGTGTTACCTTTTTCCCCTTCTCGTTGCTTTCTTTTTGATCCCCATTCAATAAGTTTCGAAAAAATGAGAACTTCGAATTTTTATCTTTATTTTCCATTTACTCTACCTGTCCTCCCTTCCGTTTGAACTTGGATTTGTTTATTCTCTAGTTGCCACCTGCTTGAAAAGAAATCTTTCATTTCTACATTCGTTTCTTCTACCTTTTTTGGAGGTTCATTCGTATTAATTTCAATTGGCTTTACTGTTTCAATTGCGTCATTTTTACTGCGTTCTTTTTCTTTCAACGTCACAACAACAGATTGAATATCTTTGGCTGACTTTACTTCTTCTACCCTTTCCGTTGCGACTATTTGTATTTCAGAGACTGTCATACCATACTTTTTCTCAAACTCTTTTCCTACTTCTTTTTTCATTTTGGTAGCCATCTCTTCTAAACTATATGCACGTGTTAGAGCTTGTATTTCTTTTTTCTTCGAATCTATTGAATTTTTTACAGATCCCTCTGCTACATACTTTTCTTCATTAAAATTTGCGATTACTTCATTTACATCTGTTTGCAACAGTTTAAAAAGAGGTGTTAAAATTAATACAACTAATAGTAGACTTACGACGAATTTAACGTATTTTTGCAAATTCGAGTTTGGAAGAATAAGATGAAGCATTGTCGCTAAGAGTAAAAAAACGATAATATTTCTAATCCACTCTGTAACAAATTGCATACTCTTCACCTCCTATCGCATCATAAGCGTAATGTTCCCCGCAGCAATAATAATTGTGATACTTAAAAAGAACATAAATGATACGATAGCTAAGCAAGCAAACACGTAAATGATGCTTCGTCCAATGATATCTAAACATTGAATAATTGCTCCTCCGCCAACTGGTTGCAATACTGCTGCTGCGAATTTATAAATAAACGCGATACAAAAAATTTGAATCGCTGGAAAAGCGACAATTAAACATAAAATAACGAGCCCTATAATTCCGACTGTATTTTTTAATAACCCCGACGCACTAATAACAGTATCCGCTGCCTCTGTAAACATCCTTCCAACTACAGGAATAAAGTTCCCTGTTACAAATTTAGCAGTTTTCACAGCTATCCCATCAGCAACCGCTGTCGCTGTTCCTTGTACAGATAATACTCCTAAAAAAATCGTTAAAAAGATCCCGATAATCCCAACGCTAACGTTTTGCAGAAGCTTAGACAATTTCGTAACTTTATATTGATCACTCATCGTACTTACAATACTTAATATCGTTGCAAGTAATAAAAGTGGTAGAACGATGTAATTCATAAGAAGCCCACTCGTATTCATTAAGAAAATGATAATCGGATGAAAAAACGATACAGATACAACACCGCCTCCAGTTGCTATGAGTGCAAGCAAGATTGGTAATAGCGCTAATATGAAATCTACCATTGTTTGTATCGTTTCTCTTGCATATGTCATAACCACATAAAAACTATTTAAAGCAAAAATAATAAGCACCATATATACAACTGCATCGGCAATTTTACTTACACTACTCTTTGAAAAGGCAGATTGCAGTGATTGCAACAATGCACTAAAAATTGTGAGCATAATGAGTGTTCCAAGTAGCTTTCCATTTGCAGCAAGCTCGTGAAACAAATATTTTAATAAACCTAGCATCCATTCTTTTATAGAGAATTCTTTTTCTCCCTTTACAAACTCCATAAAGCTTCCTTTTTGACTCTCTGGTAAATAACCTCCATATTTTGTAACAAGCCCGTCCCAAAATTGCTTCACATCTTCAATTCCGAGCTTATCCAATTGTTGATCAACGACGTTTGTTTCTACAGGAGAAGCTTGTACAACAACCGGTAAAGAAAAGAAAAGGAAGCAAGCAAATAGCAGCTTAGCTCCAAACTTCCTCAACATTCACTCCCCCTTATCCCGTCGGTAAAAATCCGAGAATAGTTTCAATTACGACTGTCAAAATAGGAATTGCCATAACGAGAATTAAGATTTTACCAGCTAGTTCAATTTTCGAAGCGATTGCACCTTGCCCAGCATCTTTTGTAATTTGCGCTCCAAACTCAGCGATATAAGCAATCCCAATAATTTTCAGTAACGTTTCTACATAGACGTTGCTAACTTTCGCTTCACTCGCTACTCTCTCAATCATTTGTAAAATAGAGTGAATTTGATCGATTAAAATAAGAAACATTACGCTACCTACAAAAACAATAAATAACGATGTAATGCTAGATTTATGCTGATTCAAAACAGCTGCTAAAAACGTAGCAACGAGGCCTAATCCGACAATTTGTATAATTTCGATTCGAACCGCCTCCTTTACTGGAAGAGAAAGACACTTTTAATCTTGTCGAACAACGTATTAATTAAAAATGCAACATGGAATAGAATGACGACAAAACCGACAAGGATAACCCAATTTGCAATATCCTCTCGTTTTAATTCTTTTAATACGGTATGAATGAAAGCTAAAACAATGCCGATTCCGGCGATTTGAAATATTAATCCAACATCAATGGACATCGCCTTTCTCCCTCCTATAGCAGTAAAATTACGATAAGTAGCCCCGCTAGTACCCCTAAGCTCTTAATCATTTTTTCATATTGCAGTTGTAACGCTTTCGCTTCTTCTTCCTCTCTCTCTAAATGTGTAATACATAATCGAATATGTTTTTGTTGTGATTCACGATCATGTTGTCCAAGTGTTTCACCAAATTGCTGCAAGATTTCATACTCGGTTTGTTGAAATGCTGTTAACTTCCAATTCTCTTTCAAACTTTCTATCCAAGCTTCCCTTACTGTTTGTTCCCCGTTTTCTAGTTTTTTGGCGAAACTTTGAAATATCCAATTTAATGGCTTGGGCATTTGTTTAACTAATCGTTCGGCGGCTTCAGATAAAGGTGTGTGCCCATACATAATTTCTGCCTCTAATGATTGGAGTGCCGATTTTAATAGTCTAAGTTGCCGCGGCCTCTCACTATATCTTTTTGCGTATGAAAACCCGAAAAAAGTGCTGACCGCAACGATTAACACTGCACCAATTATTTTCACCATACGCCCCCAGCCTTTCGATTCGGTAGTACTGGTTTTCCATATCTATCTTTCACTTGCATAACTGTTCCTGGGCCTCTTGCTTTTGATAACTCCACAAACCTATCAAATATGCCAAGCTCCAGCACTGCCTGTAGCGATGGACGTTTCACAACATCATCATAAGAAAACCCGTGTGCACTTATAAAAAGCTGGACCCCTGCATGCACCGCCTCCATAATTGCTTCACTATCTTCTTTACGTCCAATCTCATCTACGATCAAAACATCTGGACTCATAGAACGAATCATCATCATCATTCCTTCAGCCTTTGGACATGCGTCTAACACATCTACTCGTGTACCAAATTCATACTGAGGGATTCCTTTCACACATCCAGCAATTTCTGACCGCTCATCAACAATCCCCACTTTGCAAGAAGGAATTTTCGACGTACCAACCCCTTGACTCATGCAACGTGCTACATCCCTTAAAAGTGTCGTTTTCCCCGTTTGCGGCGGGCCAATTACCATCGTGTTTAACCATCTTGATTCATACAAATACGGCAAAAGCGGCTCAGCTATTCCTATTTTTTGACGAGCAATACGAATATTAAATGAAGAGACATCACGAATCATTTTCACTGTACTTTTCTCTGTAATGACTTTTCCTGCTAGGCCAATTCTATGTCCTCCTCGAAGTGTCACATACCCACGTTTCAATTCCTCTTCCATCGTATAAATTGAGAATTGACTTAACTTATTCAATAAGTAACTTGCATCTTCTGCTGTAGCGATATAGTCATAAAAAAACACCTCTCCATGCGCAATACACTCTAGCGGTCTTCCAATTCGAACACGAATTTCCTCTAAAGTATTGTATTGCTTACAACTTTCAACTAACTGTTTCATCATTTTTGGTAAAACCTCTAATACTTCTTTCATAGGCTTCTCCCCACTATACTCGACTTACTATTTCAACAATGCGATAAAAATGCAGCCAATTCCAAGTGCCAGAAAAAAGAGTTTCAAGAAAGAAATTTCGCTCGCTACACTCGCTATGCCTATTGTCATTGTTAAAATTAATACGGTCGGTCCAACAAACGCCAACATACCATTTATAAACAATGCTTTCTTCGCATCATTCACGTAAAGCATAAGCAAAGCGGCGAATATTTCCGCGCTACCCGAAAACAACCGAAGTAACCCCATTACGAGCACGGATGTTTCCATTGCCGCTAGCCACTGTTTCATTCTCCCACCTTCTCCCGTAACGGTTACGAATTCTACATTCCAAAAAAGAATATATTTGTACAACCATATGCAGAGGTTGTCTATTTCAGAAGTAAAAACATAATTTTTCTCTAACACCTTTATTTAAATCTGAATATTCGTGTTTTTTAATGGTATATTATGGTATATTTAATTTAAAAGGGGTATAGACGATGCAGCACGTTACTTTATTACCACTTGATTTACGCTATGCAAATGTGCTTTTTGAGCTATCAAGTGAACCACACGTAAAAAATGCATTAGGAATACAGGTAGAAAAAGTCGAAGACACGAAAGCATTTCTTCTTTTTGCAATAGAAGAAGAGCGCCAAAAGAAGTCTTTATCGAGAATGATTGTAAATGAAGAGAATGAAATACTTGGCCTCACCACACTTAAACATATTAATTATGGGAAGAAACAATCTCACATTGGTAGTTGGCTTGGCTATCCATATTGGGGTAAAGGGTATAATGAGGCAGCTAAAAAAGAAATCTTTAAAATCGCTTTTTTAGACTTACAACTTACATACGTATTCACTGGTGCTAAAACGACTAACATTCGCTCGTTAAAAGCACAAGAAAAACTACCTTACATTTCATTGCATGTGAAAAACAAGTTTCCAGGCAAACATGCTGCACTGGAGAAAGAAGTAAAATCACCTTGCGTACTGCATGTCGTATCGCGTAAGAAATTTTTAAATTGGCTGGACGTACAAAATGAGGGGGGAAAATATGAAGGTTTTGAAAATTAGTTTAACAATTGTAGTAGAATTAGCTCTTATTTATCTTTTTTCATTATTGGTCGGTTGGTCATTTATAGAGACCTTTTTCCTTGGCAGTCTAGCAATATTTGCAATTATGTGGTTAATTATTATGAGTAACCATAGAAATAACATTACAGATCACGCAATAAGTAAAACATTAACTGGTGTTGAGACTGGTGAAATAAAACCATTTCAATTCATTTTCACACCATATATAGCGGGTACTCTTTCACTTGTTTTAGTTAGTTTTGTTGTCACCGCAATTTACTATATGCCCTATTTTCTATAAAAAAGCACTCGTGATAATCACGAGTGCTTTTTTACTATGCACGAGAAACGTATTTACCTTCACCAGTGTTGATGATAAGCATTTCGCCTTCGTTAATGAAGATTGGTACTTGTACAACAAGACCAGTTTCTAATGTAGCTGGTTTTGTTACGTTAGAAGCTGTGTCACCTTTAATACCAGGCTCTGTTTCTGTAACTTTTAATTCAACTGTGTTCGGAAGTTCAACACCAAGTACTTCACCTTGGTATGTCATAATAGATACTTCCATGTTTTCTTTTAGGAATTTTAATTCGCGCTCGATTTGGTTTTCACCAAGTTCGATTTGCTCATAAGTTCCGTTATCCATAAATACATGAGCCTCACCGCTCGCGTATAAGTATTGCATACGACGGTTTTCGATGTGTGCTTTTTCTACTTTTTCACCTGCACGGAATGTTTTCTCTTGAACAGAACCTGTGCGAAGGTTACGTAGTTTAGAACGAACGAATGCAGCACCTTTACCTGGCTTTACGTGTTGGAAATCAAGTACTTGCCAAAGGGCATTGTCCACTGAAATTGTTAAACCTGTACGAAAATCGTTTACTGAAATCATGTAAAAAAATCCTCCTGTGTATTACAAAATAATAAGTTCTTTTGGTGATTTCGTAATTACTTCATTACCTTCACTCGTTACAATGATATCATCTTCAATACGTACGCCGCCAATACCTGGAATATAAATACCTGGTTCTACTGTTACAGCCATACCTGGTTCAAGTACTGTATCAGAACGGAACGCTAAACCTGGCGCTTCATGGATTTCAAGGCCGATTCCATGACCAGTAGAGTGTCCAAAGTATTCACCATATCCTTTTTCCGTTATGTAATCACGCGTTAATGCATCTGCCTCGCGGCCTGTTAAACCAGCTTTAATACCGTTTACACCACGTAATTGTGCTTCTAAAACGACATTATAAATTTCTTTTAATTTATCAGATGGTTCACCGACTGCAATTGTACGAGTAATATCAGAACAATACCCTTTGTAATAAGCGCCGAAGTCTAATGTAACGAAATCTCCTGTTTCTATCACTTTTTCAGATGCCACGCCGTGCGGTAATGCCGAACGAAGACCTGAAGCAACGATAATATCAAACGAAGAAGATGTTGCTCCTTGTTTTCTCATGAAAAATTCAAGTTCATTTGACACTTCAATTTCAGATACTCCCGGGCGAATGAATGATAGAATATGCTCAAAGGCAGCATCTGCAATCTGTGCAGCTTCCTTTAATATCTTAATCTCTGAATCAGTCTTTATCAAGCGTAACTTTTCTACAAGCCCAGAAGTCGGGATAAATTCAGCTTCGATCGCCTCATTATGCGTTACGTAAGAGCTATATGTAAGAGTATCCTGCTCAAAGCCAAGCTTTTGAATTCCAAGTTCTTTCACTTGCTTTGCAACTTCATCAATAATTAATCCTGCATGCTGCACGATTTCATATCCAACAGCTTGTTTACTAGCCTGCTCTACATAACGAAAATCCGTAATAAATTGAGCACGCTCTTTTGAAATAAGTACAACCCCAGCTGTTCCAGTGAAGTTAGCCATGTATCTACGACTATGTTCATTTGTTAATAAAATACCGTCGATACCAGCCTCAGCAAATGCGCTTCTTAATCTTTCGATTTTCTCCATGACTTTATGCCTCCCTTAATTTCTCCATTAATGCAAATAACGCTAACTTATAGCCATAAAAACCAAATCCAACAATTTGTCCTGCACAAACAGCCGCCGTCACAGATTCGTGACGGAACGATTCACGCTGGTGAATGTTAGAGATATGTACTTCAATAACAGGAATCGAAATGCTCGCAATTGCATCTCGAATTGCATAGCTATAATGCGTAAATGCTCCAGGATTTAAAATGATCCCTTCATATATATCTTCAGCCTCATGAAGACGATCGATAATCGCACCTTCATGATTCGATTGGAAACATTCTAACTCCACTCCCATTGTTTTTGCTTCTTGCTTCATATCTGCTTCAAGTGTCGCTAACGTGCCCTTTCCATATACATTTACCTCACGAACACCGAGGCGATTTAAGTTAGGACCGTTTACGAGGAGTAACTTTTTCATATTCTTAAAACTCCTTAATATTAAATATCTATACAACATTTTAACATAGGAGTTACTTATTTGAATAGTTCGTCTTCTCTTCTCCTTCTTGCTCCGCTTTATTACTATTTACTGCGTAAGAAACAGAGTATGCAATAAACACACCATACAATATAAAAATACATATTGTCGTCACAATCGTCTCTTTCGGCAAATTGAACGCACTTTTAATAACAGGTGCCATTAAACCCATTCCGAAAAACAGTAACGCCCACCAAAATAGCCCATAAATAATCCCTGGAATGATTCCTTCAAATTTCGCCAAAAACGCTTTATACAAAAAGGAAATCAAGATTGAAAGAAGTCCCATGCAAACAATTCCTGACAGATTGCCCCATATCCCTTCTTTCCAACTCCCAAACGCAAATGGTAACAGTAAATAATTAGGTCCCGCTTCCGTGAATGAAAATATATGAAGGAAATACCATATTCCTCCCCAAAAAATTCCACCAAACAAACCGATTTGCACATAATTCCTTGTTCCTAATTGTTCTTGACTCACATCAACACCTCCGCTCAATAGTATGCCCGAAACTATTTTGAAGCATGTTTAAATACTGCGAAATTTGTCTATAAAAAGAATAAGAAATGTCCGACTCTCGTAACATTTTCTCTTGTCATATACTTGTATTTGTCGATAAAATAAAGGAAACTCGGTGATTGTCTTATTTCAAAACGACAGAACCCAGTATGACAATTGCCTCTTTTTCTACATAAGAGAGAAACAAATACAGGTTGGTGTTAACATGGCAGAAGAGTCAAAACAAATATATGGCGGGCAAGCAGTCATAGAAGGAGTTATGTTTGGCGGTAGAGAATATACTGTTACAGCGGTTCGTCGTAAAGATAAATCGATTGAATTTTATCGATTACCACGCGTTCGTAATAAAGCATTATCTATCCTAAAAAAAATTCCATTTTTACGAGGTATTGCCGCCATTGTGGACGCAAGTGCGAATGGAGCAAAGCATTTAAACTTCGCTTCAGAACGATTTGATGTCCACCCAGAAGATGATGAACAAATTGCAAATAAAAAGAAGAACAATCAAAATTAACGATGGTATTAGGAGTTGCAGCAGTTGGCGTTTTATCTTTCATATTCGGTAAAGTCATTTTCAC
This sequence comes from Bacillus toyonensis BCT-7112, assembly GCF_000496285.1. GTDB lineage: Bacteria > Bacillota > Bacilli > Bacillales > Bacillaceae_G > Bacillus_A > Bacillus_A toyonensis. The sequence continues at coordinate 1,426,973 of NC_022781.1, forward strand.
AGCAGTTCCTGCACTATTAGCTGAATTAACGAGACCGATTTTCCCATCTCATACAGGGCAAATCATTGTCGAAAGTGTCATTAAGCTCATGCTACTATTGAGCTATATATACTTTATTTCTTTAACCCCACTTATTAAACGGGTATTTCAGTATCACGGTGCAGAGCATAAAGTAATTAATGCTTATGAGAATAATCTTCCTATGACTGTAGAAAACGTCCAAAAGCAAACCCGCCTCCATTATAGATGTGGTAGTAGCTTTATTATATTTACAGTCATTATTGGAATGTTTGTTTATTTCCTCGTTCCTACAGATCCACTTTGGGCACGAGTAATAAACCGAATTTTATTAATTCCAGTCGTTCTCGGCATTTCGTTTGAAGTACTACAATTTACGAATCGATTGCGAGACATTCCTGTATTACGCATACTTGGATATCCCGGATTATGGCTGCAACTATTAACAACGAAAGAACCAACAGATGATCAAGTGGAAGTAGCTATTGCATCGTTTGAAGAATTATTACGTTTAGAAAACAAACAATAATTATTTAAAAATGGTGTTCAACTCCTCTCCTCATCGTTAATATACTAATTTTAATATATGTTTTTAGGAGGTGTTCCTTATGAACGGTCGTTCGTTTACTTTCGCTATATTTGTGCTTATAATTGGATTAGCAATATTCGGCCTTGTTTCATCTGTAATTACAAATCCAATGGGTGTATTAAGAAATATCGGGTATATGTTACTTGTTGTCGGTATCTTTTACTTGCTATACAAGATGTTTACTAATTCCAGTGGTTCTGCAAATTCGCAAAGCTCATATAAGCGCGCTGCAAAACAATCGAACCGCAAACATGGGAAACAAAATGTAGCACCCCTAAGCAATTCATTCTTGAAACGAAATACTTCTGATGACAAGGGCAAAAAGGGTAATTCTCCATCGTTGAAACGAAAAAGAAAACAATCTCATTTAACTGTCATTGAAGGTAAAAAGAACAAAAAGAAAGACCGTGCTTCCTTTTAGGAAATACGGTCTTTCTTTATACTTTCAAGCACTTCTTTCAAAGTTTTATCTATCATACTTTCAATTCGAAGGTGATGATTTTCAAATGGTAAATTTCTTGTCACATCATTTGGAACAACGACGCATTTTAATCCTGCCGCAACCGCTGCTTTCAATCCATTTAATGAGTCTTCAAATACAACAGCTTCTGATGGTTCAATTCCTAATTCCTCTATTGCAATTCGATAAAGTGCTGGATCTGGTTTTACCTTCTCAACATCTTCTCTCGTTTTAATTACTTCAAAATAATCTCGAATCTGTAGATCTTCTAAAAAACGAACAACCCATTCTCTAGATGAACTAGAAGCTAATGCGATTTTCAATCCCATTTCTTTCGCTTCTTCTAAATATTCTTTTACCCCATCACGCGCTTCTGGTATTTTCATTTTCTCTTTATGTAAAGTCGTCACCTTTTCTTTTAGTGCACGCTCGTTAAACTTTTCTTTTAATTGTTCCTTTAAATATGCATAAAGTACATTATCTGTCGTTCCAATACATTTCGCAAATTCCTCTAAAGGTAACTCTCCGCCGTACTCACGAACAGCATCTCTGAAAGAGTGAAACCATATTGTTTCTGTGTCCACAATTAATCCATCAAAATCAAAAATAATTGCTTTCATAATTCTCCCGTCCTTTTCGATTGAAATAAAAAAGGAAACGCCATCCGTTCCCCTTAATTACTTTTCTCTTCATTTGCTTTTTGAACACCACGAAGTGTTTCTACTCGAACCTCATCTTGTTCAAAATATTGTACTAAATCACCGATACGGTCAATTGCTTCCCAACTTAAATGATGTTCAATCCCTTCAACATCATTGTAAATCTTGCTTTCATCCAAACCAATAATACGCATAAACTGCTCTAGCAAGTCATGACGATATACGAGACGTTCTCCGATTTTTTTACCTTTTGATGTTAATACAAGCCCTCTATATTTTTCATAAATTAGATATTCATCTTTGTCTAATTTTTGCACCATTTTTGTTACAGAGGATGGATGTACACTAAGCGCTTCAGCAATATCAGATACGCGGGCATAACCCTTTTCATCAATCAACAAATAAATTTGTTCAATATAATCTTCCATACTAGGGGTAGGCATCGGTTTCCTCCATCCAATTTCATTTTGCTTATTCCGAACGAAGCAATCAATAAAATGATACACCAGAAAGAATAACGTGACAAGGTAGAAACGAGCCTAAATCTGCAAAAGAGAAAAGAACCCGCATTCAAATACAAGTTCCTTTCATGTGAAATATTGAATTTCTGCGTCAGGAAAAAAGTGACGAATATATCCTCGAATCGTTTCCTCCAATACTTCTGCATCATCTTTTTTATAGACGTATTTCCCAATACCGTATCGTCCCCATTTATATTTCCGCTTCTCTTCGTCCATTTCAAGTTTCGTATTCGGATAACGCGCTTGAATGACCTTTTTTGCCGGCTTCGTAAAGCGATGCTGAATTAATTCAAACGTTAAATTTGGTATCACCATATCTTTCAAGGCATTGTATAATCTCTCAAACAATTCACGATACCCCTCTTCCCATCCTTCATGCATATAAAGTGGCGCAACTATAAAGCCAAGTGGATAATTAGCCCCTGCCACTTTACGAGCAGCCTCAATTCTCTCTTCGAACGGCGATGTCCCCGGTTCAAAATTTTTAATCACATAACGTGAATTAATGCTAAATCGAAAACGCGTTTTCCCATTATGCTTTGCATCTAATAAATGATCAACGTGCGAATATTTCGTAACGAAACGTAAACGCCCATGCTCACTTTCTCCCATAAATTCGATCGTTCGCTTTAAAGCATGCGTTAAATGATCAATTCCAACGATATCTGATGTACACGCCGCTTCAAATCTTGTTATTTCTGGTGCCCTTTCATCCATATATTGCTGTGCCTTCTCAAATATTTCATCTAGATTCACATATACACGAACGTAAGGTTTACTACCAAGGGTCGTTTGCAAATAACAATAATGGCAATGTCCCATACACCCTGTTGCAAGCGGAATTGCATATTCAGCTGACGGCTTTGACGTATCAAACTTTAATGTCTTCCTCACCCCAACGACAAGCGTTGCCTTTGCATTGCGATACTTTTGCAAATCATTTTCACCTGGCAAATTTCTAATTTGATTATGGGATGTCGTTTCACGAATTTCTAATCCCATCTTCGTAAACTTCTCATACAGCTCTTTTCCAAGTGGATATTCGAGTGCCTTCGGTTCAAAGTAAACAAGTTTTGGCATAAACGGTTTCATATACTTCCCTCCTCTCGTTAGTATGGAGAACACGGAAAAATTAAAACGCATTAAAGTTTTCCACTTCAGTAACTTGCGTTGCAAGGCAAGTTACCTGAATAAAAGGTGGGGAAATCATACATAGCCAAATGTTAAAAGGTGTACTCGAAGGTTGCATCCTATACATCATTTCGCAAGAAGAAGTGTATGGATATGAGCTGAGTACAAAATTAAATAAATACGGCTTTACATTTGTCAGCGAAGGAAGCATATATCCGTTATTGTTACGTATGCAAAAAGAGAGGCTAATTGAAGGAACATTAAAAGCTTCCTCACTCGGTCCAAAGCGAAAATATTATCATGTAACCGATAAAGGAATAGAACAGCTTGAAGAATTTAAACAAAGCTGGGGAATGGTTTCGACAACGGTGAACAACTTATTACAGGGAGAGTGATAGGGATGAATGCGCAAGACATGATTGAATTGAACAACAAAAAACGCAAACTTCTAACATTTGAAAACGAAGCTTCTTATGGCGATATGCTAGTATATCTTCGGTTATCTAACGTACCTGAACAACAAGTAGAAGAACTATTATTAGAAATATTAGATCATCTCATCGAAGCACAAAGAGAAAATAAAAATGCTTATGATATTTTCGGCAATGACTTACAATCTTATTGTGATGAACTCATATCGGCTTTACCAGCTCAAACAAAGTTAGAAAAAACTTCTTTAATCGGTTTTGTTATTAGCTTACTTCTTGCTATACAGTTTGGAATGGACGCCATTGCTTCTCTTTTCATTTTCTTTTTTGAAAAGAAAACCGAAATAATAAGTCCACCTTTTAGTATCCTGGGAACCACTTTGTCTGTTTCACTAATTGTACTAGGAATCCTACTTATTTTATATTTACTAAAGCGTTACTCCTTTAATCAAAAGATGAATTGGAAAAGACGAATTCTATTTGGTATCGCTTTTGCTACTCCATTTTGTTCAGCTGTATTCTTAAATATTTATTTTAAAAAGCAACCTTATCTCATTTACCACCTAACCTTTTGGCAAAACGCCTTAATTGCTATCTTATTTTTCATTTTATATAAATTACTATACAAAAAATCAAATTTTTAACAGCCTTTCAAAAGGCTGTTTTTCTTCTGTCTAATTTTACAAATTGAAAAATTTCATAAAGAAAATAAGAAAAATGCAAAATAATTAAAGTTAATTGTTGACGTGATGCTTTTATTATCGGTATCATAAATCTTCGTGAGCAATTATTTTTCGTTATACGATTTTTTTATTATTACTGAATTTTTGAGAGGAGAAATTAGATGTCAGTTAAGAAGAAAACGCAAGTACGCACCGGCAAAATGGTACGTGAACTAATGTTAGCAGACGAAGATGTAAATGCTTCGCTAATTATGGTATACAGTGAAAACGGTGTAAACGCAGAAATTAAAATCGAGGGCTTAACGCCGAAATGTAACGAAGAATTATTTTTGAGCGGAAACGTGGATTGGAACAAGAGTGTTATTTATAAAATTGTTGATTTCACTGGAAACGCTGAAGTTGGTAAAGTTACATTATCAGCGATGAACAAAAACAATGTTTCTCTAGAAATAGAACGCGTTATGTGGAGTAAAGAAAATAAAGAGGCTGCTGGTCAAGAAGAAACACCGGTAGAAGCCACACCGAAAAAAGAAGTAGTTGTAGAAGCTCCAAAAGCAGTTACACCTGCTCCTAAACCTATTACGCGTGTAGAAACACCTGCTATGGCCCCTAAGCCTACTCCGGTACCGACGCCGAAGCCAGTAAGCGTAGAAGCAGCTGTAGAACTAACTACTCCAGCACCTGTGAAAAAAGTAGTCCCTACTTCAGTTACAAAGCCAGAGACAGTACCGGTTGCTCCAGCAAAACCGAAACAACCTGCTTTGACTGAAACAAATTCAAAACTACAAGAAAATTATGTGAAACTCGTGAAAAAGACAATTGAAGTTTGTCAAGATTACGAGCTTGGCATCGACATAGATGATTCTATTGAAGGCTTAAAAGAAGAACTACAAAGCCAAGGTATTAGCGTTACATTCGACAAAGAAATTATGGACGTTGTAAATCGCCTTCGTTCTTTACAAGATAAAGGAATCAAAGTAGAAAAAGTACTTAATTTACTATAAAAAATAAGAGATGGCAATCGCCATCTCTTATTTTTTATAATTCCATTCCTTACTTTCATACTTTTCTTTTGCTAACGTTTGAACTTCATGTAACTGTTCTTCTGTTAATTCATATGGCACAAGCTCTATATCCAATCCTTTTTCAAACCCAACCTCGAACGCTTTAATTAACTGTTCGATCGTAAATGTACGGTCTGTCAATTTATTAATTGCTACCGCTTTAGAAGAAAACATACTTTTCATACGTTCTTTCACACGTTCATTTGGGAATAAAAATAGGTCGTATAGTTCGTCTAAATCTATTTCTAACGGAATCGATCCGTGCTGTAAAATAACACCTTTTTGACGTGTTTGAGCACTACCTGCGATTTTTCTTCCTTCAACTACAATTTCATACCAAGATGGCGCATCAAAACATACTCCTGAACGCGGATTTTTTAAATTCTCACGATCCGCCTCTGTTTTCGGAACTGCATAATACGCTTCTAATCCTAATGCCTTAAAACCGTCCAATAAGCCTTGCGAAATAACGCGGTATGCTTCCGTAACTGTTTTTGGCATATTTGGATGATCTTCAGACACAATAACACTGTACGTTAATTCTTTGTCATGTAGTACACCCCTGCCGCCTGTTTGACGACGAACGAACCCATATTTCTTTTCGTTAACTACATCCATATTTATATCTTTTTCAACACGCTGGAAATACCCGACTGTTAATGTTGGTACTTCCCATTCATAAAAACGAATTGTTGGTTGCATCTTCTTTTCACTTTGCCAATTTAATAAACATTCGTCTAACGCCATATTAAACGCTGGTGAACATTGACCAGAGTTAATATAACACCATTTTTCTTTTCCCATCCTACACCTCATATAACCAATTATTTTTCACATTCTCTAGTCTACCAAATTCGACAAAATTTGTGAAAGAATACGAAATTTCTCCTTATATACAAATGAATCTGTTGCATAAATACATATGGGCATTATAATATTGAAAGTAGGATAAGAAAAAAGGGAGCGATAGAACCGTGTCAACAACTTGGATTATTTTATTAGCCGTAATCGTAGCGTTCATCGGTTACACTGTATGGATGTATTTCTATCAGAAAAAATTAATTAAAACTCTTACAGAAGAAGAATTTCGCGCTGGCTACCGTAAAGCACAGCTTATCGATATTCGCGAAGCAGACGAATATAACGCAGGACACATTTTAGGTGCACGTAACATTCCGTTATCACAAATTCGCCTTCGTCATAAAGAACTTCGCCAAGATCAACCTGTTTACTTATACTGCCAAAGCGGATTCCGTACAGGCCGTGCAGCTCAATACTTAAAAAAACAAGGTTACAAAGATTTCTACCAATTACAAGGTGGATTTAAATCTTGGACAGGTAAAATTAAAAAGAAATAACATACAAAAACTAGCTGCATGCTGCAGTTAGTTTTTTATTTCATATTGTTTGCAATGTAATATAGATTCTTTTTTATTACATCTGCATCGTTCTCTTCTACATTACGATATAATAACTGATATTCAATCCCCTTTTCTTTCCATAGAAGCGTAGCAAATTCCTCTCCTCTCTCGAAGTCATCTTTATTTTTAAAATAAGCAGACGCTCCATTATTCAATTTCATTTGTTCTTGAAATCGCTTTTCTTCTACAAAATCCGGAAAACTGTAAGGGAAATTTGCAACAGTTAGCTCAATATACTCATGTCTACCTTGCTCCTGTTGTTTATATTTAATCGTTAAGACAGCATTCTTCTTTTCAATCGTTCTTACTTCACCCAACACATCACTCGTAATGTCATACGGTAAAAAGGTAGGAACTTTAAATTTCGCCGGAAAATATTTTGGAAGTTCTTTTAACGGAATCGGATCCGTAACGCGATCTGTAGCCCCACCTGTTGTTCCCACAAATGTTTTTTCTTCTTGCATCGTTTGCTGAAATGAACATGAGCTAAGTAATACACTAGAAAACACGAAACAAATGATTCCTTTTTTCAATTTGTTTCCGCCCTTTCATACCGCCCTCTTAACGAACAAAGCGTTTATATGTTGTTCATATTCGCTTGAATGCCACACTCCACCTTTGAAAACTTTCCTCGTTATTCTCACACATTTTGACAAAACTGCTTTCAAACAAACAGAAAGACTTCGCTATTCTTACGCCCAAACGAAATGGTTACGCGAATAATAGAAGTCCTATTTATAACATAGATTGTGAAAAGCTTTTCAGGTCAAGATTTTTTCATTCTACTTATTTTCCCTTTATAATAAGTAAAGAGGTGATCCATATGGCCAATATAAAACAAATCGCTAAAACTGCTGGTGTATCTATATCAACCGTTTCCCGTGTCTTAAATAATCACCCTTACGTAAAAGAAGACAAACGGAAACGAGTTCTAGAGGCGGTTGAAGAATTAAACTACGCAAAAAATATAAATGCTATTCATTTAATAAAGGGGAAAACATATACAATCGGGGTTATGCTCCCTTTCATTAATGTCCCTTACTTCAGTACCATTATTGAAGGAATCGGAAACGAAGCGTTAGCAGCTGGATATCACATTAATTTATGCCAAACAAATTACGATAGTATTGAAGAAATTCGTGTTCTTGAAATGATGAAAATGAAACAATTTGACGGGATGATTATTTGTTCTCGAACGAGTTCATGGGAACAAATCGAACCTTTCGCAAAATTCGCCCCTATTATTTCATGTGAAAAAATGAACCACCCCCTCATTTCATCTGTCTACGTAGATCATTATGAAGGATTCCGGCTCGGTACTGCATATTTACTAAGTAAAGGCCATGAAAAAATCGGAATTTGTTTAGCAAGAAAAACGAGTGTAAATTCTATGGAACGTGAAAAAGCGTTTGCTGATACACTTCATAACGAAGGTCAAACGTTACATCCTGAATGGATTTTTCATCAATGCTATACAATGCAGGACGGAGCACAAATACTCCACCGTATTTTACATATGAAAAATCGTCCAACTGCTATTTTCACAGCGAATGACCAAGTAGCTGCCGGTTTATTAACAGAAGCAAAGAAACATGGTGTTCGCGTCCCTGAAGATCTCGCTATTTTAGGATTCGATAACCATGAAATTTCAAAGGCGTTAGAAATTTCGACTATTGAACACCCTGGTCTTACGATGGGATCACGTGCTTTTACCTTATTCCATAAACAGATGCAGGACGAACAAATAACCGGGAACTCAGAAGAACTTCCATTCCATTTAATTGAGCGAAAAACAGTCTGAAAAGGAGCGTTAACTATAGCACTCTTTTTCAGCTTTTCACCTATTGACTTTGTGTTTTTTATCTCATATAATAAACCTAACGAACGGTAGGTAGGGGATGAAAATGACAGCAAATCGCATTAAAGCTGTAGCACTTTCTCATTTCGCACGCTACGGCTATGAAGGAACTTCATTGGCAAATATTGCCCAAGAAGTTGGGATTAAAAAACCATCGATTTACGCACACTTTAAAGGAAAAGAAGAGCTATATTTCATATGCTTAGAATCTGCTCTTCAAAAAGATTTGCAGAGCTTCACAGGCGATATCGAAAGCTTTTCCAATTCGTCCACTGAAGAATTGCTATTAAAATTATTAAAAGGCTACGCAAAACGATTTGGTGAAAGTGAAGAATCAATGTTTTGGTTACGAACTTCTTATTTTCCGCCTGATGCATTTCGCGAACAAATTATTAATAAAGCAAATGTACACATTGAAAACGTCGGAAAACTTTTATTCCCGGTATTTAAAAGAGCAAGCGAACAAGATGAGCTGCATAACATTGAAGTAAAAGACGCCTTAGAGGCTTTTCTATGCTTACTCGACGGTCTTATGGTTGAACTACTATACGCAGGTTTAAATCGTTTTGAGACACGTTTAGACGCTTCTTGGAAAGTATTTTGGCGCGGACTTTCAAACTGACGGATTGCTCCTTTGCAATGCGTCGTTTTTAAGCCCTTTACCTAACGACTGGTAGGAAGGAGAAATGACATATGGCATGGATTTATGTAATCATCGCTGGTATTATTGAAATCTTTTGGGTGATTGGACTAAAAAAAGCGGAGGCACCACTTGAGTGGGCTGGTGTTGCGCTATTAATTACAATTAGTTTCGTCTTATTATTTAGAGCTTATAAAGATTTACCTGTCGGCACTGTATACGCAGTCTTCACAGGAATCGGAGCGGGCGGAATCGTTCTTACAGAAATTTTCATCTTCGGAGAACCGTTCTCTATCGTAAAAGTTTTATTAATCGGTTTAATCTTCTTCGGAGTAATTGGTTTAAAACGAGTAACAGAAGAAAAAGAAACGAAGGAGGCCGCATAAAATGGCTTGGGTATTTTTAATTCTAGCTGGTATTTGTGAAATTATTGGTGTACTCTTTATGAAAGTAGCCACTGAAAAGAAAGGCTGGGCACCAAAAGTTATTTTAATCGCTAACTTCGGCGTAAGCTTCTTCTTCTTATCCCTTGCGATGGACACATTACCGATGGGAACTGCTTACGCGATTTGGACTGGAATCGGAACTGCCGGAAGTGCACTTCTAGGCATTCTTATTTTCCGAGAATCAGCGGATTGGCGTCGTCTTGCCTTCTTAAGCTGCATTCTATGCGGCGCTGTTGGCTTAAAACTATTAAGCTAACGTGAGGTGAATGTCATGTGGAGAGAAAAAGGAAAACAAATGTTAGCATGGATCACACTCGTGATCGCCATTCTACTGCAAGTAAGTTTTCATATAATAGAATGGTTGTTTCATAAAGTATTATCCATTCTTGCATTCCTTCCGAACATGACACTTGAAATTTTATCTATCGTTTGGTCCATTATCGCTTCCATTGCAATCGTAATTATATGGAGTATCGCCAAGCTATATAATAAGTTATTTAAAAAGGACAGTTACTCTGAAAAAGAGTAACTGTCCTTTTTTATATAGATTCAGACTTTCTATAGAAGTTTGATGTGATAAGACAAAGCAGACCAACTACGACAACACTCATACCAATTCCTTTATGCAAACTAGGAAATAGCATTGGTATATCCGAATAAAAGTTTGCTAATATGCAACCAATTGAAACTAAAAGTATTCCTATTCTATATAACCATTTTCTTTTGTTCATCATTCTCCCTCCTAAAATTTTTCATACACTCCTTCCTTTTGGACATACTACCTAAAAAAGGAGTGGATCCTATGCAAAATTCTATACATAAACAGATCCTATTTTTATTTTTCCTCTTTCTCATTCTCATTATCGTTTTCAGCTTTATATTACATACTCCAAAAGATGTTGTACCGAATAGCCTCTCTGTTTATAAACTATTACTTTCATATTGTCGATATTGAAGAAGGTGCCTTTTATGAGGCACCTTTTAAAATTCTCTCTTCTCATACAATTTCATTGAAACGAAGGCAGATACTATGAACATGCATATTGAACTAACGAATAATAAACTGTTATATAGTTGGATTTGTTCCAGGTTGATTTCAAAGAACATAGTACAAATGGCTGTCGGTGCTATTAGCATGAAAAGCGTAATAAAAATAGCTTTTTTATATGCTAGCCAAAATGATATCGGTAAAACCAAGCTTAAATATATTAAAATAAAGCTAATACTAGCAACCATTGTCGTTTCAATAAATTCAAATAGGTTAACCCCATTCTTCATTCCCATCGTGAAACAACCGACTATTACACTTATAAAAAGAATAATAATTGCTACTATATATTTCGCATACACAATTTGTTTTCTCAATATTGGTAAACTATTTACTATCACTTCACTCTCATTTTTACTATCTGCTTCAAATGTTTTTACTGTTGCCCCAATTGTAATAATTACTGACATAATTATGAACAGATTTTCCGTATCTGTTAAGGCCATATAAAAGAAAATAGGATACAGTATGTACCAAATTAAAAATTTCCATTGAATGATGAAACCTTTTAAAATTAATTGCTTAATCATGTATTACACCTCCTAACATGAAAATGCCACTTCTATAACTCTGCCTCTTGAAACATTTTCATTGAGAGTAACATTGATATGACTATACTTACTAACACTCCGATACCAAGAACACTCATCGCTACTGTAGCATCCTCAGAGTGAAGTACTTTTAACATAATTGTTTTATCACCAAAAACATTACACATAAGGCCAATCATACCTATTAAAGGAAAAATCATAATTACATACAAGACAGTAGTAGCTTTATTTCCTCCGATGTAATTAGTAGGTATCATTATCACACAATAAATCAAAGTTGCTACTATTGCTGAAAACATTGCATATCCAGGAATAACTATATCTCTGTCCAACAAAATATTTCCTAATATTACGACTATAAAAGTTGTACTCAAACCGACTATAATAAATAATGTAGTTGAAATATATTTAGCTATAACTATCTCTTTTCTCGTTATAGGCAAACTCACTAATACTTTTTCTGTTTTACTTTTTTCTTCATAATAAAAAGAAATATATATAATCATACTACATGTCATAAATAATCCTATTGCAATCCCCATCGGTTCTACAGAATTCCTAAAAATCGATAAAACGGGTATTAAAAAATAGAAAGGAATCATCTTCTTCTGTAAGAAAAACTCCTTCAAAATTAACTGTTGCATATGAATTCTCCTCTCTATAAATCACGGGCTCCATAAATTTTAATTGTTAGAAACATAGAAGCGATATAAATACTAACTAATGTAATGAATCCAACTATAAATACACCAATATGCATAGGATTCATAATCCACTCAATGAATGAAGGTGCTATTCCATTGATCTCATCACTAATAAATATCCAAAGTATCCCTCCGACTCCTATTGAGGCTGCTGATACTATACTTCTTACTACCTTCGACTTTGTACCATAATAACTAGGGAAAAACGTGACAACCAAAAATACGGCGTAAACAGCTCCATTTATTATTTCATACCACGGAATTTCAATGTATAGATTAGGATGATATGCACCGATATCACCGATGACCACAATGCCTCTTATAAGAAAAACAACTAACATCGTAGAGAGCATGCCACCTACAATAAATATTGCACAGGAAATATATCTAGCAATTATGATATCCTTTCGACTTAACGGTAAACTATTTATTACAATGTCACTTTTATTCCTTTCATCCATATAGATTAGCGTCATAACGGAGGAAAGGGTTATAAATAGACAACTCATCGGAAATAACAATTCACTCCCGGGCTCAAGTAAAAAGAACATAAGGGGCATAATAAGATTCACTAACCAAGTTACCCGAAAAAAGAACAAATCTTTATAGATGAGCTGACGCATAGGCACCTCTCCCTTTCGCAGTGTAAACGATAATATCATCTAATGTAGGCTTTTCTAGTACAACCTCATTTCCAAACCAATCGATAATTACTTGTTTATCCTTCGCTAAACCTTCAAAACCAAATTTATTTTTTCGTAATCCAACAAATAGCTCTTTTCCTTCTCGATCCAATAAATCATTACTTCCCTTTACGATTACGTAGCTCTCCATTAATTCATCTTTCTCACCAGTAAATATAATTTCCCCATCGTTGATAAAAGTAATATAATCTGCGATGCGCTCTAAGTCTGTTGTAATGTGCGTTGAGAATAATACAGATACTTCATCTTCCATTACAATTTCTTGCAATATATCAAGCAATTCACTTCGAACAACTGGGTCCAATCCTGCTGTTGGTTCATCCATAATAATAAACTCTGCATGATGCGAAAGCGCGATGGCAATCGCAAATTTCATTTTCATCCCTTTAGATAACTCTTTAATTTTTTTATACTTTGGAACTTGTAATCTCTCCATATACGATTGATACTGACATTCGTCCCACTTTTTATATAGCGGTGCAATAATACGCTTCATTTGTTCACACGTTAAATCTTCGTAGTAATGATTTTCATCATATACAAAGCCGATATTTTGTTTTATTTCCTTTTCTGCTTTCTTATTGTCCTTGCCAAAAATTTGTATATCGCCGCTCTCTTTTCTAATTAAATTCATAATCATTTTGATCGTCGTACTTTTCCCAGCACCATTCGGTCCGACAAATCCCATAATATATCCACGTGGCAGCGTAAAACTTATATTTTTCACTGCAAAATCTTGATATCTTTTACAAACGTTTTTTAGCTCTAACATTCCTTATTCCCCCTCATATAAACACGCAATCATCTGCTGTAAATCTTCAAGTGAAAGCTGCAACACTTTACTTTCTCTCACAATTTCTTCAGCCTTACTTTCCAATAAACGTAAGCGCTGTTCTTTTAATAGTTCATTGTTTTTACGTGAAACATAAGTCCCCTTCCCAGCAACAGTTTCTATATATCCTTCTTTTTCAAGTTCCTCGTACGCACGCTTCGTTGTAATTACACTAATTTGTAATTCCTTCGCTAAGCTACGAATAGACGGCAGTTGGTCTCCCCCCTTTAAACCACCATTTAAAATAAGCTGGCTTAATTGTTTCCTTATTTGTACATAAATAGGGTCTTGGGAAGAATTCGAAATAATAATATTCATGTTTTCCTCCAGTGTGTATATACTGTATATATCTTATATATACAGTATATGCACACCATCCTATTTTTGGCAAGAAAAAAAGACCAACATTTTCCTGTTGGTCTTTCGTATATGTATCACTTTTCAAAGCGATCTAACATTTCGTCTCTCATTCCGAAACTAACAACCGCAATTCCTACATACATAAACAGAAGGAATGCCGGATGAACTGTATTGTACCAGCTGCTATCAACAATTAAATAAATCGTTAACGCCACAACAAGAACAAACGCTAAAATAAACATATAAAAGTGTCTTGTACTACCCATGATAAACTCCTCTCTACTCTCTGCACCATTCAACAGTATATTTTATCGAATAATTCGATATGACTCAAGGTTAACTTTCTTTTATGTAATCAAGTTCTACCTTTACAATGTCCTCACATGCTATTGAAATGATTGTTCCTTGTTTATCAATCGCCGTCACTTCTCTATTATCCATTACACGATGTGCTACTCTTTCTAACACTTTTCCTTGGTCTCGATAGCAAAATTCTTTTACATCTTTAATTGTTTCTCCATTTTCTAAATGGTATACCATTCTATAACATCGATATCCCACACTTTCACCCCCGCCTTGCTCGTTTTTTCACATATACATAAAAATGAGTAATTTTTGCCTCATCACATCTTCTTAATTTCAATAAAATTCTAACAAAAATAAATACTTTTATCAAACCGACTTTTTCAACAAAACTACCTATAAAACTACATCTTTACACAATTATGAAACAAAAAATATAAAGTTTTAACATTTTCTTCACTATTTCTGCATAAAGTGAAACTTTAATCAGTAGGGATTTTTGTTCATCCCCACTGATTATTAGCCTTCACCAATCGGGCATTTACGGACAGTTTATCTCCCACCTGGCTTCTTTGCACCAGCTAAGTTTTGAGTTGGGAGTTTTACTGTCCACAAATAGCGGGACAAATTCTCCAAACAAAAAAAGAACCCGCATGTAGCGAGTTCTTTTTTATTCTAATCAAACTTGTACAGGAGCAAGCTTTTCATAACGTAAAACAGGTTTACGAGCAGCCATCGTTTCGTCTAAACGTTTAATAACTGTAGTGTGCGGTGCTTCTTGTACAACTTCTGGATTTTCTTCTACTTCTTTAGCGATTTGAATCATCTTATCAATGAAACCATCTAACGTTTCTTTTGATTCTGTTTCTGTCGGTTCAATCATAATACATTCTTCCACATTTAATGGGAAGTAAATTGTTGGTGGGTGGTAACCGAAATCAAGCAGACGTTTTGCAATATCTAATGTACGTACACCAAGTTTCTTTTGACGACGACCTGATAATACAAATTCATGCTTACAATGTCTATCGAACGGAAGATCATAGAACGGCGCTAATCTTCTCATCATATAATTCGCATTTAATACAGCATACTCAGTTACTGCACGTAGTCCATCTGGACCCATAGAACGAATGTATGTGTATGCACGAACGTTAATACCGAAGTTACCATAGAATGGTTTCACACGCCCAATTGCTTCTGGACGATCGTAATTGAAGTGGTAGCCATTTTCCGTTTTCTCTAAAATTGGTTTTGGTAAGTACGGAATTAAATCAGCCTTCACACCTACTGGACCAGAACCTGGACCACCGCCGCCATGCGGACCTGTAAATGTTTTATGAAGGTTTAAATGCACAACGTCAAATCCCATATCTCCTGGGCGCGCTTGGCTTAATACCGCATTTAAGTTTGCACCATCATAGTATAATTTACCGCCTGCATTATGGACGATTTCAGCCATTTCTAAAATATTTTCTTCGAATAGACCTAATGTATTTGGATTTGTTAACATAAGTGCTGCTGTTTCTTCGTTTACAACACGTTTTAAATCTTCTAAGTCAACAAGACCATGTTCATTCGATTTTACTGTAATTGTTTCAAAACCAGCTACAGTTGCAGATGCTGGATTCGTTCCGTGAGCAGAGTCAGGAACAATTACTTTCGTACGGTTAAAGTCACCATTTGCTTCATGGTAGGCACGAATTAACATTAAACCTGTCCATTCTCCGTGTGCACCTGCTGCTGGTTGTAATGTAACAGTATCCATACCTGTAATTTCAATTAAATGCTCTTGTAAGTCGTACATTAATTCCATTGCACCTTGTACTGTCTTTTCATCTTGAAGTGGATGAATATTTGCAAATCCTGCAAAACGAGCTACATTCTCATTAATTTTCGGATTATATTTCATCGTACAAGATCCAAGTGGATAGAATCCAGAATCCACGCCGTGGTTACGGTTTGAAAGTGCTGTATAGTGGCGCATAATGTCAAGTTCAGATACTTCTGGTAGCTCTGCATCTTCTACTCGAATATAATCGCTCTCAAATACATCTTCTAGTTTCACTTCTTCTACATCTAATTTGGGTAAGCTATATCCTACGCGTCCTTCTTTAGTCACTTCAAAAATAAGTGCTTGGTCTTGGTTCTTCATTGGATAGCCCCCATTTCGTTTACAAGTGTGTCAATTTCCTCTTTTGTACGAAGCTCAGTTACTGCTAACAGCATATGATTTTCTAATTCTTTATAATCACGGCCTAGATCATAACCACCGATAATATTCTTTTGTAGTAATGCGTCGTTTACTTCTTTCACTGGACGTTTGCAATCTACAACGAATTCATTGAAGAATGGTCCAGCAAATGTAGCTGTGAAGCCTTTCGCTTCGAATTGACGTTTTGCATATTGTGCTTTAGAAATATTTTGACGTGCCATTTCTTTCACACCTTGTTTTCCAAGTGCCGTCATTGCAACAGAAGCTGCTAATGCATTTAACGCTTGGTTTGAACAAATGTTAGATGTCGCTTTGTCACGACGAATATGCTGTTCACGTGCTTGTAGCGTTAATACAAATCCACGTTTACCATCTGAATCTACCGTTTGTCCGACAAGACGTCCTGGAATTTTACGCATAAATGCTTTCGTTGTTGCAAAGTAACCACAGTGTGGTCCACCAAACTGTGTTGGAATACCGAATGGTTGTGCATCACCGATTACAATGTCAGCACCGAATTTCCCTGGTGGTGTTAATGCGCCTAATGATAACGGATTTGAAGAAACGATAAATAATGATTTTTGTTGATGAACGATTTTTTCAATATCAGCTAACTTTTCAACTTGTCCGAAGAAGTTTGGATATTGAACGATTACACAAGCAACTGTATCGTCTACTTCGCTTTGTAATACGTCTAAATCTGTTACACCATCTTTATGATTAATTTCAACAACTTCTAGATGTTGACCTTTTGCATAAGTTTCAAGTACTGCTCTTGATTCTGGGTGCACTGCACTAGATACAAGAATTTTCTTTTTACGAGTATGGCCAGCCGCTAACATTGCCGCTTCAGCTAAAGCTGTACCTCCGTCATACATAGAAGAGTTTGCTACATCCATTCCTGTTAATTCACAAATCATTGTTTGGAATTCAAAGATTGCTTGTAATTCCCCTTGTGAAATTTCTGGTTGGTATGGCGTGTAAGCAGTATAAAACTCTGAACGAGAAATAACATGATCAACAATTACTGGAGCATAATGATCGTATACGCCTGCTCCTAAGAAAGAAGCATATTCTTTTAAATTAGCATTTTTACCAGCCATTTGAGATAGCTCTTTTAAAAGCTCTGGCTCTGATTTTGCTTCTTTAATTTTTAAATCCCCTTTAAAACGAACACTCTCTGGAATATCAGAGAATAATTCGTCGATCGTTTGAACGCCGATCGTTTGTAACATTTCTTTTTTGTCTTCTTCTGTCATTGGAAGATAACGATGCAACATGAAATCTACCCCTCTCCCCGTTACTTTGAACGTTTATAAAATGGTGTTGGAACAACTACTGCTTTGACGCGTTTATTACGAATTTCAATTTCTACTTCTGTATCAACTGCTGCGTATTTTACATCAATTAGTGCTAAACCAATGCTTTTCTTTAACGTTGGAGATTGTGTACCACTCGTTACTTCCCCGATTTTTTCTTCTCCTACAAATACAGGGTAATGCGTACGAGGAATACCGCGTTCGATCACTTCGATGCCGACTAATTTACGAGATGCACCGTTTTCTTTTTGCTCTTTTAACGTTTCTTTTCCAAAGAAATCTGCTTCTTTGTTTGGTTTTACCGCAAAGCCAATTCCTGCTTCAATCGGTGTAATATCTTTTGATAATTCTTGTCCGTATAACGGAAGTGTTGCTTCAAAGCGAAGTGTATCACGAGCACCTAAACCACATGCTTTTAAGCCCTCTTCTGCTCCAACTTCAAGAAGTTTCTCCCAAAGTTTTGCAGCATCTTCACTCTTACAGTAAATTTCGAATCCGTCTTCACCTGTGTAACCTGTACGAGATACAAGTGCAGGAATTCCATCTACAAGAATATCGTTTTTAAATTTAAAGAACTTAATTTCTTTCAAATCTTCTGACACAACTTTTTGTAAAATGCCTTCTGCTTTTGGTCCTTGAATTGCAAGCTGCGCAACTTCACTAGAAACATTGACTACTTTCGCATCGCCAATTACATGACTTGCTAACCATTCGTAATCTTTCTCGATATTTGATGCATTGATTACTAATAAATAGTCTTCTTCACCACGTTTGTAGATTAATAAATCATCTACTGTACCACCATTTTCGTAGCACATAGCTGTATATTGTGCGCCTCCTACCTTTAAGGTAGATACGTCATTTGTAACAACACGTTGTAAAAATGCTAAACTATCTACACCTTTTACCTCAACTTCTCCCATATGAGACACATCGAACAAACCTGCCGCTGTACGTACAGCTTCGTGTTCTTCTTTAATGCTTGAAAATTGAACTGGTAATTCCCAGCCACCAAAGTCGATTGTTTTCCCACCATACTTCGCGTATACATCAAATAACGGTGTACGTTGTAATGTAATCATGCTCTTTCCCCCTTATGCTCTGACAAATCAATAAAAGTTGCTTCCCATATCTAAACATTTTCATTCTGAAAAGATAGGATATACGGAATCTCACTATATTTTTTTATGAAAGCGTAAATAAAAAAGTACTTTCTTGGATAAAATACGAAAGATTCCACACATTTCACACCATTATCCTAACATCATTCGCTATATTTCATCAATATTCTAGCATAAAAAATAATTTAGAATTTTTCATTCTTAATCTTACTAAATACAACTTTTGAGATTTAATGCTTATTATTGTCTATCATATAGCCTTTAATAACGATAACAAAGCCTTCTTTCAAGGCGAATCATTATACATGTAAAAAATAATTACTTTAACTTATAAAAGGTGGGAGAGTCGTAATGAATGTTGATATTTCCGTAGATCGGACGTGGCAAAACAATTTTTTAAATAGAATTGAAGAAGATGGTCCTTGGACAAACTGGGATTTATACCATTTAGCTTATGAAACAGAAAAATCGTTACTTGTTCCTACTTTCGATGGACTACAAGCACCGAAGCACTTATCCCATTTCACACCGCTTCCTCATCAATTAGAAGTCGCTCAAAATGTTATTGAACAAATGAACGGTAAAGCGATACTAGCCGACGAAGTAGGGCTTGGAAAAACAATTGAAGCTGGACTTATTTTAAAAGAATATATGGTGCGTGGGCTTGTGAAAAAAGTACTCATACTCGTCCCAGCCTCTCTCGTGTCACAATGGGCATACGAACTAAATACAAAGTTTTTCATTCCAGCTGTAGCTCAAAAGAAAAGCTACTCGTGGGAGCAAGCTGACGTGATCGTATCATCAATTGATACTGCAAAACGTTCACCACATCGCGATATCGTTTTGAACTTAGAATATGATCTTATTATTATCGATGAAGCACATAAACTAAAAAATAATAAAACAAAAAACTATGAATTTGCACAGCGATTAAAAAAGAAGTTTTGTTTATTACTAACAGCTACTCCTGTTCAAAACAAGATTGATGAAATTTTCAACCTTGTTTCTTTATTAAAACCGGGACATTTGGGCAATCAATCCAACTTTGAAGAATACTACGCTTCAAAAAATCGTTCAGCCGAATCAGATGAAGACTTAAAAGCTCTCATTAACAAAGTAATGGTCCGAAATAGACGTCATAATACCGGAATTGATTGGCCGAAGAGGCATGTACGTACAATTTTTGTAGAGTTTAATAAAGAAGAGCAAGCTTTATATAATGCAATTGAACACTGGGGAGGACGAGATGCCTTCACATCTGCTTTCTCATCCTTAACATTAAAACGCGAGGCATGTAGTAGCCGTGAAGCTGTGTACTATTCATTAAAAAAGCATGTAGAAAAACGTCAGAAAGAAAATGAACAATATATAAAAGATCCATATATTGATGTACTAATGGACAATATTAATCATATTCCATTCAACTCAAAAGCAAATAAAGCTCTTGAGCTTATAAAAGAAATTGACGATAAAGTCGTCATCTTCACGGAATATCGAGCGTCACAAATGTACTTACAATGGTTTTTACAGCAGCACGGCATTTCTTCCGTTCCGTTCCGCGGTGGATTTAAACGCGGGAAAAAAGATTGGATGAAGGAACTTTTCCAAAAACACGCGCAAGTATTAATTGCAACGGAAGCTGGCGGAGAAGGAATTAACTTACAGTTTTGTAGCCATATGATCAATTATGATTTGCCATGGAACCCAATGCGTCTTGAACAAAGAATTGGACGTATTCACCGTCTTGGTCAAAAAAATGATGTTCATATTTATAACTTAGCTACAAAGCATACTGTTGAAGAACACATTTTGAAACTGTTATATGAAAAAATAAATTTATTTGAGCGTGTTATCGGTGAACTCGATGAAATTTTAACAAGAATTAATATGAAAAACATCGATGCGCATATTCAAGAAATTTTTGCGCAATCAAAAAGCGAAGGAGAAATTCGAATTAAGATGGAAAACTTAACATCTATTATCGATTTTGCGAAGCGAAATGAAGCTGAGGTGCAAGGCTATGCAGCAACATGAAATCCATAATTACTTAAACAATTTCTTTGAAGCGAATAACTGCGAAATTTTAGGACGTTCCCCTCACCTATTAGATGTGCAGTTAACAATTGAGATGGATAAATTATTAATGAACCGCCCTTTCTATTGGCACTATCTTGAAAAAACAGGAGGCGTACCGAATCCGATGCGCCTTACTCTTATTACAAATCCAGAAAACGAAGAAAACGATGGCGAACTTATTCACTACGGTTCACCACGACTACATCAAATTTTCCAGACAACGAAAGAATTAGGCTCTTACATACGTTTATATGAGGAAATAAAGCATAACGGGGCAACGCATACACCGCTCCATCCTTGGCTCGGTGTAAATATAAAAGTGTCTTATCAATGTGATCGAAAAAAAGACATCCTTCATTCCATTGGTATTCATCTCATCTCTGGAACAATGATGGCAAATTTTCATGAAACATTAACTAACATTAAACTTACACCGAAAATACCTGATTTTTGTTTTACGCTCTCTCCTATCATTAAGCCTCAAAGCGGCTTACAACGTATAGAGGACGCTTTAAAAAATATAATTGCAGAAGATGATCATGCGTGGGCGAAAGAAGCGAGGGTACGTTGGAATCACGATTTAGATCTTTTAAATCGTTTTTATGAAGATAGTGATGAACTTCCTGAAAGCTATGAAATTGAAAAACAAGCCTTGCAAGAACAATATGAACCACGTATTACAGTGCAAATTATTAACGGTGGCCTCTTTTATGTTACCGCTAATCATTTTCTATCTTAAAAAAGCTCCTTCCGTTTTTAGAAGGAGCTTTTTTTTATTTATTTTCTATCCTACTCGCTATCGTCACTACGCTCTTGCTGTTTTTTCTGTGCCATACGTTTCTGCTGTGCACGATCCTTTGCGCTCACATGATTTGCATCAGTTGGAAGGTTTTCTTTCGAACGTCCAATTCCATTGCTCATCTTTCCCACTCCTTTTTACGTTTTTCAAAACACATGTTTATTTTCAGCTAGAGTTACAATCCTTATACAAAAAAATAAGAGCAGCCATTGGCTACTCTTACTCACTCACATATTTTTGAAACATATCATGGATGCCTTTATTTACGAGGTTCGAGATCTGTTCGTCAGATTTATTCGGATAACGATCGCGCAATCTGATAGATGCCTTCACCATTAAATTTTCTAATACAGAACGGCCACCTTCTCCATAAATAATTTCAGCATACTTAACAAGCCTTCCATCCTCTACTGTTGCTGGATTATGATTGAAGAAAAATTTACTCATTGTTTCCACCTCTCTCTTTGATAACGTTTACATTTATATATTTTATTTATGTTATTTATTTCACAATATTGTATGCACGTATATTTAATTAGTTTCATTATAAAGCAACATATCGATAGTACATATGTGATTTTCCGTCCATTTTGTGAACAAACCAAAAATGAAAGCGTTTCCTTTATTATATACTAAAAAAACTTACTACGCTAGGGGCAATTTTTTCAATCTACTAATCCCTCAAAAATTGATATATTTTTTCTTTTCCAATCAAACCTTATACAATTTTCAGAAATTATATTATAAAATATATGTATGACTTAAGGAGGATTTGTATGAATCAAAATAAAAAAGCTATATTAGATCTTGTCTTTTATCTCGTAATCCCATTCCTCATTTGGAAATTTGCAAAACCTTATATTGATCCTTATTACGCGATGTTAATCTCCTCTGTTCCGGGGATTATTTATACACTGTATACCTTTAAAAAAGAAAAGCAGTTTAACGTGACAGGATTCTTTATTTTAATTACACTCATTTCTAATACGACGGTAGATTTATTATCTGGATCAGCTGAACGAATGTTGTGGAACGATGCGTATTATCACATCGTACTCGGTATTATCGTCATATGTACAATTTTTATAAAAAAACCACTTATGTTATATTTCGCAGCAGATATTGCAGCACTACAAGGGCATGACCGTGATAAAAGTCGTGAACTGTATCGTGATAGTCGTATATATCCAGCACTACAATATTTAACGCTATTTTTCGGGCTTCAATTTATATTAAAAAGCTTTTTAAAAATTTATTTCATCTCCGTTTTCGGTGTAGATGGCTACGGTGAAATGAGAGCGATTATGACTGCTGTCGGCTGGGGCATTTCAATTTGTATCGGAATAGGGTTCGTATGGGTGAACAATAAAATACATGCGGTTACTGAGGAAAAAGAGTCTGTACAGTAAATGAAAATCCCCTAGTATATAACGCTACTAGGGGATTTTCATTTTGCTAGACATATGACTAAAAGTTAACTTGATTTTTTCCTTTTATTTTTTACGTTTCGATAAAATAAAGCTGCACTAAGCGGCATAACACCAAACCATTTATTTAAAAATGGCTCTTTTTCAGAGCGGCGTTGTTCTTTCTTTTGTTTACGATCTTCTTTTGGTGCATCCATATATGACACAAACTGCTGCGTCACAAAGCGAACATAATCATTAGTAGACATATTATCATCACCTCTACTTGATTAGTATGTCCACTTTTTTATTCATTAATCTTTTCCTTTAATTCATTCATAATTTGCTTTACTGACTTATTTGTCGTGTCGATATGAATATGTGCCTCTTCATAATACGCTCGGCGCGATTCGAATTTCGTTACAAATGCCTCTATATCTTTCTTCTGAAATAGTGGTCGTGTCGTATCTTCACGAAGCCTTTCTGCAATTACATGCGGATCACAATATAAATACACGACAGTCCCGTTCTCTTTCATCCACTTTCGATTTTCCACTCGCTCAATAATCCCTCCACCAGTTGTAATGATTGCATTATGAACTGGTAGTGAACGTAACATCTCACTTTCATATTCTCGAAAAGTTATTTCGCCTTCTTCTGCAAAAATATTTCGAATTGCCTTCTCTTGCTTCTCTTCGATTTTTTGATCTGTATCTACAACATCCATTTGCAGTTCTTTACTTAACGCTTTTCCAATTGTTGTTTTCCCAGCTCCCATATAGCCGGTTATGTATATAGATTTCATTTTCTGTCCTCTCAATCGTCATGTATTAATTGTTATTATAACGAAAGATGCTACTTTGTTTAATAAAAAAACGTTTTGTTCTTCTTATACTAAGAAGAACAAAACGTAACATACTCGCTTTTACCTATAAGTACCTCTTCTCACCCACTGCGTTGCAATCCATTTCTCGCCTTTCGTTACAGGTGCCCCTCCATGTAACGTAAGCTCATTTAGTGATTGATCTTGATAAAAATACTCAAAGTATACTGCCATTCCCTTTCTAGGGTGTACAGAAAGATTTAATTTCGGGAAGAACGTTTCTCCGCCTTCTTCTACATCATTTAAGTACATTACAAGCGTGCTAATACGATTATTAGCAGCTGATCTACTATGTTCCGCAAAATAATCATAGTGCGCTTTATATTGTTGATCCACTTCATAATTTAAAATGTGCAATCCTTCTCCATGCGTCACCGGAACATTCATGATAGATGAAATACGTTTTTCAATCTTCGAAGTAAGTTCATTCTCTTCCAAAAATGCGCCGCTACTTGTTCGGATATCATTTACATCACGTGCTGAACCAATTGTAGAACGTTTTATTTTATTTTTAGACATTTCAATTAATTCGTTGCATTCTTCGTCACTTATTACATTTCCTAATACGACGATAAGAGGTTCTTCGAATTTCGAAATAATTTGTATTTCCCTATCTTCTGTCATAATCGTATTTCCTTTATGATCAAAAATAGTTTGTTCTTTATTTTCACCTATTTGATTGTTATTTGTCATTTCCCTATTCTCCCTAAAAAAAATGATTGGATAGCATGAATATATCATATTCTTTCTACCTTTCTCTTTTTTGAGAAAATTTAAACTTTTGATCGTTATATTTATCCATTTCCCAAAAGAAATTGAAGCTCTTCACAATGGAAATTCATGGTTTTACTCCGCATACTTTACCTGTCATCCTTCTATCCAATCAAATATTTTCTCATCATTTTTTCTATACCGAAAGCTCACCGTATAGAAAATTCTTTGTTTTGTCTCGCACTGCAAAGAAACGAGAATCATATCATTTTCAAATTCGTACTTTCCACTCACTTTTCCCTTTGTATATGGAAAGAAAAAGGTACCATCTCTTTCTGTTTTCTGTAAGTCTACTTTTATATCTGCAATAGCTCGATTAATCAACTCTTCCACTAAAAATTTTTTCTCTATTTCAGTATAAAATTTTTTATCAGAAAGCAACATATTCGTTTCGTATACAAAAAAAGAGGTTAATAAAATTAAAAAAATGATTGTTGCTGGCATTGTAAATCCATCTTGTTTTTTCATTCCTTTATTTCCATTTCGCTATATCTTACAACTACACCTTCATGTATTTCCCCACTAGTATCTTTCATATTTATAAAGAGCACATGAGGTGTTAGTTTGTACGAAACATTGCCAACCTTTTGTAATATAACTTCCCTTCCACGCATATTCACTTTTCTTATAAGATGATTATTCACTTTTTCATATATCACTTCATCCCCATTACGCAAACGGAAGCGTAAAATACTACCTTTATTTTCAAGGGCCATTATATGTTCCCCAAACGATACCTCACGAAACTCCAGTTGTACTTGGCCTAAAAACACATCCCACTCCCACTCATTTAATCCTTTTAAGTGTTTATTCTCCATTCCGATAAAATGAAGACTCGGTAAAAGTAAAAAGAACAGGGATACTAGAAACAAACATACGATCATTTCTATTAATGTAAATCCAACTTCTAATTTATTTTTCCTCCCACATAAAAACATTGTTCCATCATTCTTCCCTTCACATCTTTCCACATAGTACACACTTCACTTCCTCCCCAATATGTGTAATATACAAGTTCGTTTATAATTTTTTCTTTTACTCGCATTTCCTCATTCTCATACATATATAAAGCTGCTTCTTTTTTTAATAATACGAATGCCTTATAGCGGAGTTGTATATTTTTTCTTTCTTGCATGACCAATACTGTTTGCGGCAGCAGTACCGATACCGCCATCATTAGTATGCTTAACGATACAAGCATTTCAGCCATTATGGATCCTTTTTGATATTTCACGATACGTAAATCTCCCTCTTCCGAGCTGAAATACAATCTCATATTTATAACTTCGATACGAAAGTAAAATTGTACCACCTCTATTAATATTTCCGCTCGGATTATATGTCATCGGATTTGGAAATGTATGCAAATCAATTTGTATATCGTTACCGTAGTCTCTCGACACAATAAAATGATTCGTACCCGACTCCTCAATGTAATACGTGTTTTTCTCTTTATACCACCGTAGCGTATAGTATTTCTGACGATTTATCGCTAATTGTTGCATATACAAAATATCATTTGAAAATTGGCTCAAAAATTGTTCGACTTTTTGTTTTTCATATAATGAATGAACATTAAAATACGTAATCATACTTAAGACAGAAATTACAAATAAAACGAGCAACATTTCTAAAAGAGTAAATCCTTTTTGTTTCACAATGTCCCGATTGATACTGTGCCATCATCTGAAATATGAATAGATTCACCATTCGGACACTTATGAGTTGTAATATATTTTTCGTCACTTAGCTCTTTTAACGAAGGAATTTTATTATGCTGTAATTGATATACCTGTATTTGCGCTTCTATAGATTTCACATAGGCTGCGCATCCTTTTCCTTGAACTGATGAGCGCTGCTTCACTACATTCGGAATAATTAATAGTAATAATACAGTTATAACAACCATAACTAATAACATCTCTAACAGAGTAAATCCTTCCTCATTCTGCATGTAAATGCCTCCTAAATGGAATTCATCATTTGAAACATCGGCATAATCATCGCTAAATACATAAGAACAACTATTCCTCCAATGCATGTAAATAAAATCGGTTGAATGATAACTAACATACGTTTCATTTTTTGTTCCATCTTTTCTATAACAAGATCGCTATAGTCCTCTAATTCAACTGCCAAATTACCGTTTGCTTGTCCATGCCTAATAATATAAGAAAGTTCTTTTTCGTAATAACCACTTTTAGCAATGATAGATTGTAACGATTCTCCTGCAATTAATTGCCGTTCAATTCGGGCTGCTTCATACTGAAAAAATCGATTATATTTTTGCTCCATCATTATTGTGAGTGCTTCGAGCACCGATAGTCCGCCGTACAATAAACCACTCAATTGAGTGGAGAAATAATGCGAATGCTTTAAAATAAGAAATACTTTTATGAGAGGAATACGAAGCATGATTTTTACCTGTTCAATATGTGGGAGTTTCCGAAAATAAAACAAATATACGCTACATCCAATAATAAAGATAAGAATACCGCTAAAAATAATGTAAGGTATTCGTTTAATTGCACTTAAAATTTGTTCTGTAAATAGCGGCGCTGTAGAACCAAATGAACTATACACCATTTCAACCTGCGGTAATAAGATGAGATTGAAAACAGCAAGCATAATCATTAAAAAGAATGCTAATAACATAGGATACTGCATTATTTTCATCATATCTTTCCTATACTTATCCTTCTTATAAAGAAGTGCGCTCCCTTGTTGCAATGCAAAAGAAATATCACCATGTTTCTCAGCATAAAATAAATAACTTAACATCTCCTGATGAAACATTAATTGATGAAACGAATCGTGTAGACTTCTCCCCTCTTTTAATCCCTCAATCATATGCTGTAATTGTACTTTCTTTTCTAAGGGTAATTGAAACCGTAAAAATTCTAGTGCCTGCAAAAGGGAGTATCCTTTTTCTAATAGTTCTCCTAATCGTTTCAACAATACTAATTGCTCACTTAAACTCCATGTTTTCTTAAACATAAACATCTTCTTCTAAAAATCCTAAAGCATACCCTTTTCGTATCGAAGATTCTAATGTTTCATGTTTGTACGTAACACATTCTCCGTTCGCTTCTTTAATTGCTTGTTGCAAATCATATCCATCTAACAACTCGTAAACGCTTGCTTGTCTTACTTGCCGCATTGATTTACATAAAATTGAGCACTTTCCTCTGCAAAATGGACACTTTAATTCAACAAGTCGCTGTGCAGCTACAGCCAATAAAGCTTGTTCAATTTCTTGCCTCGTTATGCCATAATCCATAAATCTGAGTATCGCTCCTTTCGCATCATTCGTATGCAGGGTCGTCATTACTAAATGTCCAGTTAAACTTGCTCTTACAGCTATTTTTGCTGTTTCTTCATCCCGGATTTCACCAACTAATATAATATCTGGATCATGGCGTAAAATAGCCTTTAGTCCAGCCTCATATGTGATACCTGCTTTTTCATTTATTTGAATTTGTAATAAATCGTCTTTTCTTTTTTCAACTGGGTCTTCAAGTGTTACAATTCGACGTGTTTTCCTTTTTCTAATTACCTCTAATAATGCATACATTGTCGTTGTCTTCCCAGAACCAGTCGGTCCAGTAAATACGAGTAGACCATGTGAATAACGTAAAAAAGAGAGGAGTTTTTCCGCCGTACTTGGAAATAACGAAAGATGAGATAACGGCTGCACAGATGCTTGTAAATGAAGGCGAATCACGAGACTTTCTCGATATACAGTCGGAAGTGTTGAAAGACGTAAATACACTTCTTGTCCATCAATTTGTAAATACAATGAACCATTTTGTGGCTTCCGCCTCTCTCCTATATCCATGGATGCCAAAAATTTAAAGTGCGAAACAAGTTTTTCTCCAAACTCCTTTTCAATACATTGTTTCGTAATTAAATCTTTTCCTATACGTAGCTGAACCGCTACATCCTTCTGCCGGGGCACAATATGTAAGTCCGATGCTTGTACCCTACACGCTTCTTTCAAAATTGTATTCGCAAAAATTTCAATTCCATTCATCATTTTCCCTCCTCACTATGTATATAGCATGAAAAAATGCACAATAAAAATTGGGACTTTTGTATTTTCATCAGAATAAAAAGGAAAATTATGTTTGTGAAATTATGAACAATTTCCGAATTATTGTCTGAAATTACCTATATGGAAGTTTATCTGTATTATAATGTTATTATCTTGGATAAAGTGATAAAGGTGGAGATCCTCATGGAACAAGCTTTAAAAATTACAGGTGTATTATCTGACCCAACTCGTTATTACATTTATAAATATATTTCTCAAAAACATAGTTACGTAACTGTACAAGAAATTGCAGATGAGTTTGACATTCATCCAAACGTAGCACGCTTACATTTATCTAAATTAGAAGATGTTCATATGCTTAAATCTGAAACAAAGAAAACTGGAAAGGGTGGAAGACCAAGCAGATTATATGTATTATCTGATGATGTTATCCAATTGCAATTTCCATTCCGTGATTATCAATTATTAGCAAAAATAGCGTTCAATTCTCTCCTTAGCCTTGGAGCTGCTGGTGAAAAAGCGCTATACGAAACAGGAAAACAATTCGGGGCAGAATTAATGCAACAACATATGCACCGCTTAAATGTGAGTGAAGAAGACTTAACAGTAGAACAAAAAATTCAAATTGCAAAAGAAGCTTTCTCAACAGCTGGTTTATCACCTGCATTTGAATTAAGTGCAGATGGAACAAAAATTTTCTATGATGTACACAATTGTCCATTTAAAGAAGTTGCTGTTCATCACCCAACTGAAATTTGTAATATGCATGGGGATATGATGAAAGGGATTTTTGAAATCCTATTCCCTAACATGGAATTAACACGAAATGATAGTCTACTAGATGGATGTAAATCTTGTAATTATAAATTAACAATTTAATTTCTCATATAAAAAGAAGCCAATTATAATTGGCTTCTTTTTATATGAACGAATATTTACAATAGTAAGAAAAATAAACTATAATGAGGAGAGGTTTACTTTTTCTAGAAAAGGAGGGAGATGGCATGGAGCGCATGTTTCGCGTTCTCGGCTTTTGGACTGGAATTTTCTCGGTTATGTTTTACGTAGGGGATATGCAACAGGCTGCACTACTATTTTTAGGACAAACAGGTTTCTTCGTACTTTTAAGTTATTTAAAATTAACAGAGCGTATGTATATATACGTATTTGGGGCCTACTTAACTGTTTTCTTCATAGGATTTACATACTACACGACGTTTTTACTTGTCCCTGGGGCTGGACATTAAAAGATGGCAATTTGCCATCTTTTTTTTAATCCCGGAATTTCCTAGTTGACTTATAGGTTTTATTACCTTATATTCTATATAACATATTGGAATTAGGGGGAATCAACATGAATACACTGCTTGTCGGAATTAACGTTGCAGTCATGCTCATTTTAGTCGGCGTATTATATTATATGCAACGTAAGCATGTATCTTTTAATAAACGTGTATTTACTGCTTTAGGAGTCGGAATTTTATTTGGTCTTATATTACAATTTATTTATGAGCCTACTTCTAAAGTAATTATTGAATCAAATACTTGGTTTAGCTTAATCGGTAACGGTTATGTGAAATTGCTTCAAATGATCGTTATGCCACTTATTTTAGTATCTATTATTTCAGCCTTTACAAAATTACAATTAACGAAAAATCTTGGTAAAATCAGTGGCCTTATTATCGGAATTTTAATTCTTACTACAGGAATTGCTGCAGCTGTCGGAATCGCTGCAAGTGCAGGATTTGATGTATCAGCAACAGGCCTACAACAAGGTGATGCAGAATCTGCTCGTCTGAAACTAGTTGAAGAAAGATTTACTTCTATTGAAAAGACAACAATTCCAGACAAATTATTAGAGCTATTACCTACAAATCCATTTCTTGATTTAACAGGTGCTCGTCCAACATCAACAATTTCTGTCGTAATATTTGCAGCCTTTATCGGCATTGCCTTTATAGGTGTGAAACGAAAATATCCAGAACAAGCAGAGTTATTTAAGAAGATGCTTGATGCTGTATATGCAATCGTAATGCGTATGGTAACATTAATTTTACGCCTTACTCCATACGGCGTATTAGCTCTTATGGCAAAAACAGTTGCTGGTAGCGATATAAATGCTATTTTAAAACTTGGTAACTTCGTATTAGCGTCTTACGTAGCACTTATCGTAATGTTCGTTATTCACTTATTATTAATTGCTCTATCTGGTTTAAATCCAATTCAATATTTAAAAAAGGTATTCCCTGTATTAACATTTGCATTCACATCTCGCTCTAGTGCTGGTGCAATGCCATTAAATATTGAAGCGCAAAAAGAAAAGCTTGGTATTTCCGAAGGGATTGCAAACTTCGCAGCTTCATTCGGAGTATCTATCGGTCAAAACGGTTGCGCAGGTATTTATCCAGCAATGCTTGCAATGATGGTCGCTCCAACTGTAGGAATTGATCCGTTACAACCACAATTTATTTTAACTTTAATCGCTGTCGTTGCTATTAGCTCATTCGGTGTTGCCGGTGTTGGTGGCGGTGCAACATTCGCAGCGTTAATCGTACTATCTACAATGAACTTACCAATTGGCATTGTCGCTCTTGTTATCTCGGTTGAACCATTAATCGATATGGGCCGTACAGCTCTTAACGTAAGTGGTTCTATGACAGCAGGTCTTATTTCTAGTAAATGGCTTGGTGAATTAGATCAAGATACGTACAATCAAGATGATACAAAAACTGGTGAAATTGCTTCATAATAAGAAAAAGACGCTAACATAAAACTGTTAGCGTCTTTTTTTACATCTCATCTTGAAAAGTATCACTCCAAGCATTCTTCTAGTTGCTCTTTTAACTCCTCCTCAATCTCATAATAAGAATAATCAACAAGTTCTCCTACTTTCTTACTCCCCCAAATTCTTGATTGAGTTAGCATTCCTAAAAGGATATTTTCACATTTCCAAATTGGAATGATATAAAAGTCAATCATCTCACCTTCTTCATCTACTATCGCCATGGAAACTGATGAATAATACCCCGTTTCAAAGGGATCCTCTTTTTCTCTTTCGAATCCAATGTCTAATTCCATATTTTTCTCAATATATAAATGCGCATACTCTCTAAAAAGTTTAAGTGATATTCGCTCTATCTCCTTTTCCATACATTGAATTTTCTCTTTCAATTCCAATGTAAAATCTCGTTCTTTATACTTCATTTCCGTCTCCTTACACATAGAAAAAGAGAATACAATAACATATTCTCTTTTCTCAAATATATTTCATTATCTCACAGCCCGTCCTTTTCACAAATAACCATTCTGCTCGCACCATTTATGAAATTGTCCTACGTCCACTCCAACTAACACGATATCCTTTAGCTCGACATCAATACTTTGTTCTCCAATTATAATAGCGAAGTGTGGTTTTAATTGTTCTTCGTTTTTCTTTACAATTCCAATTCGGTTCCGATGCGGGCCATCTTTTATATATGCTTTTTGCCCTACAATATCAAAGTTCAAGATTCTCACCTCTTTTACTGCGCTCAAATTGGAAATACAATCTCCACCTCGGAAAATTTCCTTTCATTGCACTATTTCTCTATATATATGACGAAACAATAAAAGAGTCCTTCCTTCTTTACAATTATTTTTTCTTTGTTTCATTTTTATGATTGAAACGTAAAGTTTATAATAAAATACACTTGGAAGCGCTTTCTATGTAATTTTTTATGTTATAATATAAAAGTAGAACTTCGTAAAGAGGGTTAAAAAATGAATACAAAAATAATAAAAAAAGTAATTGACGCATTAAAAGTATATGGCTTTCAGGATGTATCATTCTGTGACAAAACGAAACAATTTTTATTTCATAACAAAACGGATATTATGAGCGGCTATGCAGAAATAACATATAGTAGTCAATTTGAAAAATTTAACGTACAAATTCATCCAATTGAAACACATCATCAAGCAGAGTTACAAGAGGTTGAAAGACATATACAAGCTTGTATAAGAAAAGTGGAATATTTAAACGCACTTCTTACTGGGCAGACAAAACTAGATGATAAAATTATTATTATGTAAAAAAAAGAACGTGATATCCTCACGTTCTTTTTTCATTATACGTTCATCTTTTCCTTCAGTTGTAATCCTGTAATGGATTCTAATACATCCATCGCTTCTCCAAACGTCATATCAAAAATCGTCTTATCCTCTATGTATGGAAACTGTCTGAAACGCTTTTCTAACATCTTCACAGCATCTGATGTAAAGTTTGCACTATCAACACCAAATTCTGTTTCAAGAAGCACGATCCAATCTAACACATGAAAACCTAATCCATTTACGAATGAAATCAGTTTCTCTTCTGGTTGTGAAGATAAGAATACGTATCGCTCCATCTCACTGAATAGTTCTTCGCCTAAAACTTCTGCTAATTCATCATCATGTTCGCGTTCAATAATCTCTTCATATCCGTAATCATCAGTAAGCTCTTCTACTTCTTCACTATCTGCAAAAAGCAATTGACTAAGAAGCGCATCTTTCTTAAATTCACTCTTTTGTACCACTTCTAAAAAACTTGTTTCCCAACCATTTTCTAATTTCATATTATATAGCTCCTTTATATACTTTCCTTATCATCACTGTACCCAAAAGATTATCTTTATAACCTTTTAAACATCCACATTATTCATAACGTGAGCTACAAACTCTTTTGCATCCCCTTCAAAAATATGTACTTCTGGCAAATGATAAAATGTTGTTTGCAGCGAATTTCCTTCATGATACATATATATTTTTTTCTCTAGTGCAATGGCCATTCCAAACTCTGTATGACTTCCATTTCCACCATCTAATATAAGTAAAAAGACATCGGCTTCCTTTATAGCATTCTTTTCCGCCTCACCAATTTCTCTTAATTGTTCTTGGTTAACTGCTCTTTCGTTTTTTGTCCAATCATATGTATGGTGCCATCCTGCTTCTTTTAACTGGCCTGATACAAAATGAACAATGTGTTTATTTTGAAATCCCGATGCTATATAAAATTTCATTTATGTTCATCCTTTAAATATGTATGGGGAAACTCCTTTTAGCGTTACTTGCTATAGATATAATAAAGAATGACATCAAAAAAAATCCCCATCTTTAGAACTTATTTGCGTTTAAATGATGGGTTGCTTCATGGTCTTCTTTTATTTTTGTTTTTTATAACTTTCATCAGCTAACATTTCTAGTTCTGCTGTTATTTCTGATTTTTCAAGCTCTCGTTCTTGCGAAAATTTCCTTGAAATATAAACAATCACACTACCAACGTACAACACAAAGCATATAATAAGTGCAGTATTTTCATAGAGACTTAGCTCCAACACAGTCACTCCTAATCCATTCGTATTTTCACGCTTAATCAATTGGAATTTCCCTACTAACCATTTGTTATTGTAACATAAAAATATCAATTCTTGGAATCTTTCATCCTATTAAAAAAGACATGATTGTATAATCATGCCTCTGAAATATGTTTAATAATAGTTTTAATCGCTTCTTCTCCATTGTATTTCTTTAATGCCCTTTTATACACCTCATTATTTTGATCTAACTCTTCGACATGCTTTATAAGAGAATTCATAGTAACATCTTCTTCGTACAATACTGAGGCATAACCTTGTTTTTCGAAGGATTCTGCATTTAAAATTTGATCTCCACGACTAGCAAATTTTGATAAGGGAATTAAAACCATTGGCTTTTCTAATGTTAAAAACTCAAAGATTGCATTGGATCCCGCACGTGAAATAACAAAATCTGTTGCCGCTAATATGTCTGGTAACTCCTCATGGATATATTCAAATTGTTTATATCCTTCTTTATTTTGTAAGCTTTCATCAAGATTACCTTTTCCGCAAAGGTGAACAATTTGATACTTTTTAAGAAGTTTTGGTAACGCTTCTCGAACTGTTTCATTGATTTTCTTCGCACCCAAACTTCCACCCATAATTGTAATAATCGGCTTTTTACGTGAAAAACTTAAAAACGCTAAACCTTTTTCACGATTTCCCTTTAACACTTCTTCACGTACAGGAGCTCCCGTATATATTACTTTTTCTTTCGGTAAATGTTTCGCTGCTTCCTCAAATGTAACAAATATTTTCGAAGCAAAACGGAGCGCAATTTTGTTTGCTAGTCCTGGTGTCATATCGGATTCATGCAATAAAACTGGCACTCTATTTAACCATCCTCCAATTACGACTGGTACAGATACGAAACCACCTTTTGAAAAAATTACATCCGGTTTTAGTTTTCGAATCCTTACATACGCATCCATAACCCCCTTCATTACAAGAAAAGGATCTTTTATATTTTTCAAATCAAAATAACGACGTAGCTTTCCACTCGCAATACTATAGTACGGAATGCCCTCTTTTTCTATAATCGCTTTCTCAATCCCTTGATGAGAACCAATATAAGAGATATCCCAATGCTGTTCTTGTAAATATGGAATGATGGCTAAATTAGGTGTTACATGCCCTGCCGAACCGCCACCTGTAAAGACTATTTTCTTCATACGTCTCCCCCTTCTACACTATAGTACACTAAAATACCTTGCCTCAGGGTGAGAAAATACCATAGCCGTTACTGATGCTTCTGGTTCCATCATGAATCCTTCCGTTAATGAAATACCTATTTCCTCTGGATGAATTAGACGGAACAATTTTTCTTGATCCGCAAGTTCTGGGCATGCTGGGTAACCAAATGACACACGTATTCCTCTATATTTCGTACGGAAACGCTCTTCCATCGTCAGTTCAGGTGAATCTGGAATGCCCCAGCGGTCACGAATGAGCATATGTGTTTTTTCAGCAAGCCCCTCTGCTAATTCAAGCGCTAACGATTGAATTGCATGACTGCGTAAATAATCTCCCTTCGCCTTCCACTCCTCAGCAATATCCCGAACTCCTTCCCCAACAGTAACAGATAAGAAAGCGACATAGTCCATCTCATCTCCAATAGGGCGCAAATAATCACCTAAAGTACGGTATGGTGCTTTTCCTTGTCTAGGAAATGTGAAACGCTCTATTACGCGCGTATGATCTTCTGGATCATATATTACGATGTTTTGTCCATCGCTTTGCGCTGGGAAAAATTGATACACTGCTTTCGGTTTTAACCAAGATTGTCCTTCCACCAATAATTCGTCTATTAAATCATTTAATTCGCGCGCTCTTTTATCCCCCTCTTTCAAAAGCTTCTTCACATTTCCTTTTAATCCAAGGTGATGTCCAAGTAACATTTGTCTATTTAAAAATGGGGCAAGATGTGAGACAGGAACATCTCGTAATACAATTCGTTTTGTTGAATCAGGCACCATAACCTCTGATTTTGGTAATGGCTCAATTACTGCTGGAATTTCCACTTTCTTCTCTTCTTTTTTTACGATATGAAGATGACGTTCTTTTTTATCCTGTTTCATCTTCTCACGCTCTTCTTCTTTTTGAAGCTTATTAATAATATCAAGACCTGTCATCGCATCGCTCGCATAACATACGAGCCCTTTATACGATGGAGAAATACGATTATCTGTAAACTTTCTCGTTAACGCTGCACCACCAACAACAATTGGAATATCAATATTCGCCGCTTTTAAATCCTCAGCAGTTGTTACCATTTGTTGTGCTGATTTTACTAGCAAGCCAGAAAGACCTATAATATCAGGTTTTTTTTCTTGCACTTCTTGAACGATTCGATCCGAACGAACATTAATTCCTAAATTAATAATCTCATATCCGTTATTTGATAAAATAATTTCAACAAGATTTTTCCCAATATCATGTACGTCCCCTTTAACGGTCGCTAATAATACTTTTCCTTTTTTCGCACTATCGCTAGATTCCATATGCGGCTCCAAATAACTTACAGCAGCTTTCATACTTTCAGCACTTTGCAATACTTCAGCAACTATAAGTTCATTATTATTAAATAATCGTCCCACCTCATCCATTCCTGTCATAAGTGGACCATTAATAATATCCAAAGGTTTTCTTCCCTCTGTCAGCGCGAGACTTAAATCTTCATGTAATCCTTGCTTTGTACCTTCTACAATATAGTTGGCTAGTCGCTCATCAAGCGTTAATATTTCTTGAACAACAACCTCTTTCTTTTTAGCAACACGATAAAAATTCGTAAATTCTTCTAACGTCTCTTTCGTCGTTTCAAATAATAATGCATCTGCAAGACGTTTTTCTTCCTCTGGAATTGACGCATAGCGCTCTAATTTCTCAGTATTAACAATCGCATAATCTAATCCTGCTTTCGTTGCATGATATAAAAAGACAGAATTTAACACTTCACGTCCAGCTGGTGGTAAACCAAATGATATATTACTCACACCTAAAATCGTTAAACATTCTGGTAACGCTTCTTTAATAAGTCGAATTCCTTCGATCGTCGCTGCCGCTGAACCGATGTATTCTTCATCACCTGTCCCTACTGGAAATACAAGTGCATCAAAAATAATATCTGACGGGCGTATACCATATTTCGTCGTCAATAATTCATAACTTCTTTTCGCAATTTCTAGTTTTCTTTCAGCACTTACTGCCATACCATCTTCGTCGATTGTCCCAACTACAATTGCGGCACCATACTTGCGAAGCAGTGGCGTTACCTTTTCAAAACGCTCTTCTCCATCTTCTAAGTTAATAGAGTTAATAACAGCTTTCCCTTGAATATAAGTAAGTGCTCTCGCCATTACATTTTCATCTGTTGAATCAATCATAATCGGTACTTTTAACACTTTCGTAACTTCTGATAAGAATTTTTCCATATCTTCTATTTCATCACGGTCAGGGTCTGCCATACAAATATCAATAATATGAGCATTTTTCTTCACTTGTGCTCTTGCCACTTCAGCAGCCTCTTCAAATTTACCTTCTGCCACTAATCGTTTAAATTTACGTGACCCTATAACATTCGTTCTTTCACCTACAAATAACGGTCTCATAGACTCATCATATTGCAGCGCCTCTAATCCACTAATTCCATGTCCGGCTCGTTCATTTTGCGCACGCGGTGTAAGAGATGCTAGCGCTTCTTTCATTGCTCTTATATGTTCTGGTGTTGTGCCGCAACAACCACCAATAATATTAATCCATCCTTCTTCAGCAAATCGCTTCACTTTTTCAGCGAGAGAAGATGGAGATTCATGATAATGTCCATCTTCATCAGGAAGACCTGCATTTGGATAACAAGAAATGTAACACTCCGATAAATCAGATAAAGAACGAATATGGTCTCTCATAAACTCCGGACCAGTCGCGCAGTTTAATCCAACAGATAATGGCTTCATATGTTCTACGGATAAGTAAAAAGCCTCAATTGTTTGCCCAGCCAGAGTCGTCCCCATCGGCTCAATCGTCCCAGAGATCATAATAGGAACAATTTTATTTAGTTCTTCAAAAGCAGCTTGAATTCCAATATAAGCAGCTTTCACATTACGCATATCTTGACTCGTTTCAACGAGTAACACATCAACTTCGCCATTTAATAATCCCCTCGCCTGCCTAGTATAAGCTTCTATTAGTTCTTCAAATGTAACTCCTCCTGTAACACTAATTGCTTTCGTTGTCGGTCCCATCGCACCTGCAACATATACTTCATTCCCGCTTTCTTTAACAGCTTGTTTCGCTAATCGTGCTGCCTTTTCATTTAGTTCTTCATCTAAATGAGACAGCTCATAATCACTTAATACGATATTTGTCGCCCCAAATGTATTTGTTTCAATAATGTCAGCTCCAGCTTCAATATAAGCTTTATGAATCTTTAAAATAACATCCGGCCTTGTTTCTACTAAATATTCATTACAGCCCTCGTACTCTTCTCCTCCGAAATCTTCTGCAGTTAAGTCCTCTTGTTGTATCATTGTCCCCATTGCACCGTCTAATATTAAAATGTTATTTTGTAATTTTTCTTCTATACACTTCATCAATTAATACCTTCTTTCACTTCTTGCTTTTCTCTCACATATTTAACAAGATGTTCTGTAATTTCATATTTTAGAAATGGTGTAATTAAATAGATACCGTTAAAATATTTCATCGCTGCATCGATCAACTCTTGTGAAATACGAATCCCTTCCTCGATAGCTGCCTCTTTCGTTTCGTGTCCATCCATTCTCTCTCTTATTTCTTCAGGAAGAGTAATACCCGGCACCTCAAAATGGAGAAAGTCTGCATTCCGCTTACTTACTAATGGCATAATTCCAATAAAAATAGGTTGTTCCAAATGTTTTGTTGCTTCATATACTTCTTCTATTAAAGCAACATCATATATCGGCTGTGTTAAGAAATATTCAGCCCCAGCATCTATTTTTCGTTCCATTCGCTTTACCGCTGCTTTTAAATGCCTTACGTGAGGATTAAAAGCACCTCCGACTGAAAACCTTGTTGCCGGTCCAATGGATTTCCCTAAAATGGAACGTCCATCGTTCATTTCTTTAATCATTTTAATTAACTCTATAGAGGACAGATCATATACAGAAGTTGCTCCCGGAAAATCACCAACGCGCGCTGGATCACCAGTTAAAGCTAATACTTCCTCCATACCTAACGCTGATAAACCTAGTAAATGAGATTGTAGTCCAATGACGTTATGGTCTCTACACGTTAAATGTGTCAATACTGGAATATCGTGCTTCGTTAATAGTGCGCCCATTGCCATATTCAAAACACGAGGCGATGCTAATGAATTATCTGCTAGAGTAATAGCGTCTGCTCCCGCTCTTTTTAACGCTCTTGCTCCTTCAAAAAAACGCTGTGTATCTAACGTTTTCGGCGGATCTAATTCCACTACAACTGTCGTTTGTTTTTTTGCCTTTTCCGCAAGAGTAACCTGTGCCTTCGAACGCTTCTCGTGTGTATGAACTACTTTCGGTCTTTGAATTGTGTCTTTTTCTATTACAGGTGTAACATTCGCAACAGCGCGCTTCATACTTTGAATATGTTCTGGAGTCGTACCACAACAACCACCCAATAACCGAATACCTTGCTCAATAAATTTCGGTGTCATCGCTTCGAAATAAGCTGGGCTTCCCTCATATACGTAACGTCCCTCCACATAATTTGGGAGACCTGCATTTGGGTATGCTGATAAATAGCCATTCTGCGGAATCGATATCATTTTGAAAGCTTCCGTCATATGAAGTGGCCCTAGTTGACAGTTCAATCCAACAACATTTGCACCGTAATCTATAAGCTGTTTTAATATTTCATTGACATCATTTCCATTTTGAGTCGTACCTGCTTCA
This sequence comes from Bacillus toyonensis BCT-7112, assembly GCF_000496285.1. Lineage (GTDB taxonomy): Bacteria > Bacillota > Bacilli > Bacillales > Bacillaceae_G > Bacillus_A > Bacillus_A toyonensis. The sequence goes on from NC_022781.1 coordinate 1,467,321, forward strand.
TGTAACGCTACTTGAGCAACAATCGGAATATTCGTTTGCTTACGCAATACTTTAACGGCATGAAGTAATTCAAATTCATCGTAAAAAGTTTCTAATAGTAATCCATCAACCTGTTCTTCTAGTAAAGCACCTGCCTGTTCAAGTAGCATAAATTCTCGCTCCATATCAGTCGTTGTGACAGCTCCGATATGTTTCATACCACCGATTGTTCCTAAAATTGCATTTCTGTTTGTAACAGATGCTTTCGCAAGCTTCACTGCCGCTTTATTAATTTGAACAACTTGATTTTCTAAGCCATACATACGTAATTTCGCCTCATTTGCTCCATACGTATTTGTTTGAATCACATCTGCACCAGCAGCTACATATTGTTTATGAATCGATATAATTAGGTCTGGATCAGATACATTCAATTCTTCAAAACTACTTTGCAAACCATGTGAATGTAATAACGTTCCAACCGCACCATCACCTATTACAATTCCTTTTGATAATAAATCTAGTAATTTCACGAATCTCCCTCATTTCTATCAATATAAAAACCCCCTCTTCACTTTGAAGAGGGGGACATAATTGTTCCGCCTCTTATTATGCAAAACATTCGTTTTGCAGGTATTAGCACCGTTTCAAACATTTCGTTTGAAGGTTGCCGGGTTTCACAGGGCCTTTCCCTCCACCGCTCTCAATAAGAGTTGTCTTTATTATTTTATTTATGTAGCTAAAAGGAAATGCGTTCCCCTTTTAACAATGTTTGTTAATTTTTTATAAATTTAGCATGCACAAATATAAAAGTCAATGACACTTGCGGAAAAATAAAAATTATTTAAAATAAAGTTGCAATTCAATTAACTTTTGCTGTAAAGTTAAAAACATAATAAAAATTTCATACGAACATTCTTATCTAGAGAGGTAGAGGGACTGGCCCTATGACGCCTCAGCAACCATTAACATTTGTTAATAAGGTGCTAATTCCAGCAAATTGTGAAAGATTTGACAGATGAGAAGAAGACTCTATTCAATCCGAAAGCCTTCTTCTTAGAAGGCTTTTTTTTATTTTATATTCAACTACTGGTTCAATTTAAAAAGGAGGAATTTTTACATGTCAACTATCGAAACAAAACTAGCACAAATCGGAAATCGTAGCGAAACTACAACAGGAACTGTTAATCCACCCGTTTATTTCTCAACCGCTTATCGTCACGAAGGACTTGGTAAATCTACCGGCTTTGACTATTCACGAACTGGAAATCCAACTCGTGGTCTTTTAGAACAGGCAATCGCAGACTTAGAATATGGCCAACAAGGTTATGCCTGTAGTTCAGGTATGGCAGCTGTTCTCCTCGTCCTTTCATTATTCCGTTCTGGAGATGAACTTATTGTATCCGAAGATTTATACGGGGGAACGTATCGCTTATTTTCCGAACACGAAAAAAAGTGGAATGTTCGATGTAGATACGTAAATACACAATCTATTAAACAGATTGAGCAAGCTATCACAACTGAAACGAAGGCTATTTTCATAGAAACTCCGACTAATCCATTAATGCAAGTTACTGATATTGCCGCTGTCGCAACTGTAGCGAAAAGACACAGACTACTTCTTATCGTAGACAATACATTCTACACGCCTTATATACAGCAGCCATTAACAGAAGGTGCTGACATCGTACTTCATAGTGCAACGAAATATTTAGGTGGGCATAATGATGTATTAAGCGGACTTGTCGTTGCAAAAGGAAAGGAACTTTGTGAGGAAATCGCTCATTATCATAATGCCTCCGGTGCTGTCTTAAGCCCATTTGACTCATGGCTATTAATTCGTGGTATGAAAACTTTAGCGCTTCGCATGAAACAACATGAAGAAAATGCGAAAGCAGTTGTTGCTTATTTAAATGATGAGGATGGTGTGACAGATGTCTTTTATCCAGGGAGAGGCGGTATGATTTCATTCCGACTTAAAGATGAAGCTTGGATTAATCCATTCTTACAATCTTTATCCTTAATCACATTTGCCGAAAGTCTTGGTGGTGTAGAAAGTTTAATGACTTATCCAGCAACGCAAACACATGCTGATATTCCAGAAGAAATCAGAACGGCGAACGGTGTATGTAATCGTCTTCTTCGATTCTCCGTCGGCATTGAAAACAGTAATGATTTAATTCAAGACTTAAATCAAGCCATTAAACTTGTAAAAGAAGGTGTGAGAATATGAGTTATTCTATAGATACACTCTTACTACACAACCAATATAAACACGATGCACAAACAGGAGCTGTTAACGTTCCCATTTATAACACATCAACATTTCACCAGTTTGATGTAGATACTTTTGGCAAATACGACTATAGCCGATCTGGAAATCCAACTCGTGAAGCTCTGGAAGATATCATTGCTTTATTAGAAGGCGGAACAAAAGGATTCGCCTTTGCCTCAGGCATTGCAGCGATTTCTACTGCTTTTCTCCTTCTTTCACAAGGCGATCACGTTCTCATTTCAGAAGACGTATACGGAGGCACTTATCGAATTATAACTGAAGTACTCTCCCGTTACGGTGTTTCACATACATTTGTTGATATGACCAATTTAGAAGAAATAAAGCAAAATATTAAATCGAATACGAAACTCTTTTATGTAGAAACACCATCTAACCCACTTTTAAAAGTAACAGATATTCGCGAGGTTTCTAAACTCGCAAAATCTATTGGTGCTCTTACATTTGTTGATAATACTTTTTTGACACCATTATTCCAGAAGCCACTTGATCTTGGCGCCGATGTCGTTCTTCATAGTGCTACAAAATTTATTGCTGGTCACAGTGATGTTACTGCCGGATTAACGGTCGTAAAAGATGCCGAACTCGCTCAAAAGCTTGGATTTTTACAAAATGCATTTGGCGCTATTTTAGGACCTCAAGATTGTTCTCTCGTACTTCGCGGTCTAAAAACATTACATGTACGTCTTGAGCACTCAGCTGCAAATGCCAATAAAATTGCACACTATTTACAAGAGCATGCTAAAGTACAAAATGTCTATTATCCGGGATTACAAACACATCTTGGATTTAATATTCAACAATCTCAAGCAACGTCAGCTGGAGCGGTCTTATCGTTTACTTTGCAGTCAGAAGATGCACTCCGCCAATTTTTATCAAAAGTAAAATTACCTGTTTTTGCAGTGAGTTTAGGAGCTGTCGAATCGATTCTTTCCTACCCAGCTAAAATGTCCCACGCCGCACTGTCGCAAAAAGCTCGTGATGAAAGAGGTATCTCTAATTCATTACTTCGCTTATCAGTCGGTCTTGAAAATGTTAACGATTTAATATCCGATTTTGAAAATGCCCTCTCTTATGTAGAAGAACCTGTAAATGCGTAGAGAGAAAAGAAGATATGAGATTAAGTTCTCATATCTTCTTTTTATGCGGTTTAGTATATTCTTTTTAGTGTTTTTTCTTTTTGTACTCAAATTTTTTTGTCTTCTTCAACCATCCTCCTCGTTAGTCTAATGAGGGGTAGCGTCAGGAAAATGCGGATTTACAACGCTAAGGAAATATCACTTATTAAAAAAAGCCGATTCCCCTCTCAAGGAATCGACTTTTTTATTTATTCTTAATGAACTAACGCATGCGTTAGTTCATTAAGAAAGATGTTTGAAAAAATAGCCTGTATATATTTGAACGATGAATAACTTACCTATTTCCTTTTGTTTACACCGAATACAAAACAATCAGACAAACAAAACATATTATTTATCTGTTTGTTTTTGCTTCTTTTTCAAATACTCCGCACGCAATTTTTCAAGTTGCTGCTTTTTATCAAATTTGGCAGGCGTCTGTTTTTCATGAAACTTTGCCACAGCTACCTGACTTTTGTAATCCAATTGATATTTGCCCACTTTGTTCACCTACTTTTCTTGTCTTTACAGAGAATCTATTCAACAAATATAATATACCTTATTTTACTGAAGAAAATCTTATTACTTTAGTAGTTTTTCTACTTACATCTATCTTAATCCAAATATCCCTTTATCTAACTAACCTGCCCCGTTAGTCTAAGTAGGAAACTTCACAATCTCAATAGAGTAAAACCTATCGGTACATAATCCAATCACCTTTCAATTAGACCTCATAATGTCTCATAAGACTTGTATCAAAATACTTATCGTTGTAAATGCGTATTTTCTTGACTCTACCCCAATTATAATAAAACAACTTTATTGTTTTTTAAAGAATTTTATTGTAAATGAAACTACTTTATTATCTCTGTACAAAAATTTAATCATTGGGGGTTTTGTTCATTCCCACTCATTATTAGCCTTCACCAATCGGGCGTTTACGGGCAGCCCGCCTCCCACAAATAGTGGGATAAAAGCACATCACTTATTTACAAATAATGGTTTTATCGATATATTAAGAAATACAAGGGGGTAAAAATAATGGATACTTGTTCTGATATTTTAATCGTTATCGATTTACAAAATGGGGTATGTTATAGCGGAGAGCATTTATTTGATTTACAAAACTTGCTTACAAAAGTAAATAAAAGAATTTCTTCATACAGAAAATCAAATAAACCAATCATTTTTGTTCAACATTGTGATGATGATTTAGTACCCGAAAAAGAACTTTGGGCTATTCATACTGATCTAGATGTTCAAGACCAAGATTTCTTTGTGAGAAAAACACATGCAAATTCATTTTATAAAACAAACTTAAAAGAAATTTTAGATCAATTATCTGTACATCGTATTGAATTTTGTGGCGCCCAAACAGAGTACTGTATGGATGCTACGATTAAATTTGCTCACGGACTAGGGTACGAAAACTTTATGGCACCTAAAATAACTTCTACATTAAACAATCCATTTATGTCCGCAAAAGAGACAATTGACTTTTATGAGAATATATGGAATCACAGATTTTTAAAGTTGCTAAAAGATGAGCTCTAGCATAAATGAAGAATGACTTGATCATTCTAAGATTGATCAGCTACACTCAAGTGTCTCATTATCCTCATAAAAAAGCTGATTACATCGGGCTTCTTTTAACCTGTTTTATATTCTATATATAGCATTATAATTCCTTTGTCATATTATTTTAAAAATTTTGTATATTCATTTGAAAGAATAAGAAAATCATGATAAAATTGTGTTACAAATATATCTATATCTTTCAATTTTTAAAATGCATCAAAATTTTCGCCCAAAAGCGTCATTTTACAAAACTGTGCTAATTTATCCATTTTATTTACATCAGGGTCTCTTTTCTTACAATTTCTTTACTTTAGGAAATTTTTTCTGCAACAACTGTTTTCTTTTCTTTAATTTTTTGGTATGTATAGTATGGTATAACAGCTCACACGGAGGTGGAAAAGAACATGTTAGAAACCTTTCAAAAAGAAATAGAACTTTATGAAAGCAATGCAGAATTATTGAAAGTACTTGCTCACCCAGTTCGTTTATGTATCGTAAAAGGATTAATCGAGCGTGGTCCAAGCAACGTTTCTACAATGTACACTGGCTTAAACATGCCACAGTCTACAATTTCACAGCATTTAGCAAAATTAAAAAGTGCTAAAATCGTTTCTAGTGAAAGAAAAGGATTAGAAATTTACTACAAAGTAGAAAACGAAACAATTATTCAACTCGTTCGCGTATTATTAGGTTAGGGACTAATAAACAGAGAAAAAGAACGTATTCTATATTTTTCATCTCATATCTTTAATATAAATATATATCATGAGAGGAAATATATAATACTACATACGTCGTATTAAAAAACAAGACACAGAAATATGCTGTGTCTTGTTTTTTATATTGTTAAATACCGATTCAGATGTAAATTCTGTATGTCTTTCGTATGTATAACAACATCAAAGGCATTCCCTAATCCTCCGTTCAAAATCATAGAACGAATTGCTCGATTTTGTTTTTGAGTTTCAGAAAAAGGATTCGTATCTTGATGACTCGTAAGCTGTTCTAATATTCCTGCAGCTAACAAAAACTCAGATTGCTTCTTATGCCATACTGCACTCATTCCCTGAAGGTTAAAAATCTCCTTTAACTCATCCCAATGAATATGAGTAGTAAGATCCATTTCCCCTGGATACGCTAAAGGATTACGTATTAACTTATGCTTATAATACCCACGTAAACTTCCTTCCCGATGCGCAGGGTACGTCCATTCTGCTTTTGTGTATCCATAGTCAACTGTAATACATATACCTTTTTGAAACCATTTTGCAATTCCCTTTACATAATCTTCCATCGCAATTGGCACCTCAAAACGCTGCCCTTCTGCAATATGAATGTTATATTTCAGTAAGTAGCGACCGATTCTTTTATCTAACGGTCTACATACTTCAGCAAGGTTCCCTTCCTCTGTATACGTAATACGTACTTCATACAACATTCCATTTCTCTTCTCAATTACTTCAACAGGAAATGCATCAAATAACTCATTCGAAAAAAGAATTCCTTCGAATGACTCTCCCATTTTACTATAAGATGTATAATACGATACATTAGAAAATGAGCACAGATTCTCTTGTTGTAATTTTCTATGAAAAGGGCTCACTTCAATCATTGAATAGTTTAAATCAATAAAGGTTTCCGGAGATAATTGCTTCCATTCTTGTAAAACATCATAGGCAAACTTTCCTGTTCCCCCGCCAATCTCACAAATATTTGGAGCGACTTCATCATTCTCAACAAGACGAATAAAAAACTTAGCAAATGTTTTTGCAAAAGCAGAGGATACATTGCTACTTGTAAAAAAATCGCCTTGTCTTCCAATCTTTTCACGGTCCTTCATATAATAGCCATGCCCTTCTGCATACAATACGAGGTTCATATACGTACTATATGAAATCGAATAATCTTTCTCTTTCCCCATCCATTCTCTTAAAATGAGCTCCATCCCCATAATGACTCCTTATTGTAAAAATGGATTATTTTCTTTTTCAAAACCGATGCTTGTTTCTGGACCATGTCCACATAGCACCGCTGTTTCATCTGGCAATACGAATAATTTCTCTTCAATACTTCCAATTAATTCAGCAAAACTTCCACCAGGTAAATCAGTTCTTCCAATACTCATTTGGAATAATACATCTCCTGAGAACACTGCATTCGCCTCTTTACTATAATAAGAAATACTTCCTGGAGAGTGTCCTGGCGTCTCAAAAATTTCAAAATTAAATGAACCGACTGTTAATGTACCTTCTGCATCAATAATATGATCCGCTGGCTTAGCTGTAATACTACGGTTCATCATAAAAATTTGAGAGCCATTTACAGTTCCATCTCCTAACCAATCTGCTTCTTCTTTATGTACGTATACAGGAATATGGAAAGCGTCTCTTACCGCATCAACAGCACCAATATGATCAAAGTGGGCATGCGTTAATAAAACCGCCAGTGGTTTTAATTGTTCTTCTTGTAAATATGTAACGAGCTTCTCTCCTTCATGACCAGGGTCAAAGATAATACACTCATTTTGATCATTCGTTAAAATATAAGCATTTGTTTGTAATGGTCCTAACGGCATTTGTGTCCATTTCATATGAAAATCTCCTCCAGTTATTAAACTTACTTTTAATGATACAACATTTCTTTCTCTTAGGAAAAGAAAGGATGCTATCTCGACAATCATTTTTAAAACATGTACAATGTAAAAGAGTAAATATTCTAAAAACTCATATTTAAGAATAGGTAGACAGAGGAGGATATTGTATGGGCCTTGTTATTATTTTTACGCTTGTCACTCTATTAGCTGTTTTTGCTACGCTTAGAACACTTCGCGAAAAGAACTTTTTCGCAGGCGGCTTTGCAATTGCGACTGTACTCGTTTTCGGATGGTTTACGATCATGACTGTTCTATATAACGGGTATCCGCCAGCAGCTTAATTCACTTACATGTTATTCTTCATCAAGATTTTACGCAAAAAGAGGAAGGGTTTCCCCCTTCCTCTTTTCACATTTCACAACTTATATCATCTTCGCTTCGTATTTGTGCTTTTTTACAAGCCAAGCTCCTCCAATAACACCTGCATCATTACCAAGTGTTGCAATGGCTAACTTCGTACTCTTTACAGCACGTGAGAAAGCATATTGCTCGAAATAACTTTGAATTGGTTCTAATAGTGCATCTCCAGCTTTAGAAACGCCTCCACCAATAACAATTTTCTCTGGGTTCAACGTACTAGAAAGATTCGCTACAGCTAATCCTAAATAAGAAGCTACTTTTTCTACTACTTCATTTGCTAGTTCATCACCTTGTCCGTGCGCTTCAAAAACATCTTTTGATGTAATACGTCCTTCTTCTGCTAACATAGAACGTAACATGCTTTCTTTATCAGTCTCTTGTATTTTCTGCATAGCAACACGCACAATACCCGTTGCAGAAGCTACTGTTTCTAAACAACCAGATTTTCCGCAATTACATGGGAAAGCATTTTCTGTAACGACTGTAATATGTCCAATCTCACCAGCAGCACCACTTACACCGTGTACAATCTCACCATTGGCGATTACACCACCACCGACACCAGTGCCAAGCGTCATACAAATTAAATCTTTTGCTCCTTCGCCAGCACCTTTCCACATTTCGCCAAGCGCTGCTAAGTTTGCATCGTTATCAATTACAACAGGTAACCCTGTTTCTACTTCTAGTAAATCTTTTAATGGATAGTTTTTCCACCCTAAATTAACCGCTTCATAAATCATTCCAGATGCCACATGCACAGGACCAGGAGCTCCCATACCAATACCAATTAACTTGCTTTTTAATTCGCCTAACTCTTCTAATTTTTTATCAATTGCCTTCGCTACGTCAAGTGTAATATGTTTTCCTTGCTCATTTGTATTCGTAGGGATTTCCCACTTATGTAAAATTTCACCGTATACATTAATAAATGCTAATTTAATCGTTGTACCACCAAGGTCAACACCAACTAACCATTTCTCTTCCATGTTGCTTACCTACCTTTATCTAATTCTTATTTAGCTCTTTTTGAATTTCTTGCTTCAATAAAAATAAAGCTGTTTGATAGTCTTGTGGATCGATTAGCTGTGACTGATTTAATTCACGTAGCTCATCTTGCATTAATTGCAAATCTGCAATTCGATCACCCGTATAAATAATCGTACCAAATTTCTTTAGCAATTGCTGAATATCATAAATAGATACCATTTCATCACCCTCTATGCTCACTTACTATAAAAAGTTATAATAAGAAAACGTTCACATATTTTATTATAATCAAGAAGAAAAAGTCTCGTCAATTTTTATTTGTCTATACAAGCCCATTTATAACCATTGTTCCTTTTTCTGTAATAATTTTTTCTACATTTTTATCAAATGGTTCCACTGGAATTTGTTTTACCATTTGAAAATCATAAGCTAATGATAGCGTTTTCCCTTTATAATGCACGAGATAACGATCATAATAGCCCCCGCCGTATCCAATCCGTTCTCCTCGCTCTGTATAAGCTACACCTGGTACGATTTGAAGGTTAATTTCATCCGCATTCACTTCTTCAGTAAGCGATGGAATCGGTTCACGCAAATGCATATACACTGTTTCTAATTGATCAAAATTACTAATTTGCCGGAAGGACATTGTTCTTGTTCCTTTATTACACTTCGGAACTACAACTTTCTTTCCTTCTTCCCAAGCTTTTTCTATAATAGGATATGTATTCACTTCATTTTCCATTGAAAGAGTGATTCCAATTGTTTCAGCTTCAACCCACTCTTTTTGCGCATACAACGAAACTGCGATTTGCTCTGATAAAGTTGCATACTGTTCTTCCGATAAAGAATTCATGTGTTCTATTATTTGTTTACGTAAACGTATTTTCTCTTCTTTCACACATCTTCCCCCCTACAGTGACACTTTACTCTATGATGATAGTGTATCACTTTTAATATAGGAATCGAATAAAAAAAGAAACAGTAGGAAAATATTCCTACTGCTTACTTTGTTTCACGGTGTAACGTAGACTTCTTGTCACGCTTGCAATACTTTTTAAGCTCGATACGCTCAGCGTTGTTACGTTTATTTTTCTTTGAGATATAGTTACGATCTCCGCATTCTGTACATGCTAGAGTAATATTCACACGCATTCTTATTTCCCTCCAGTACTAATAACTTAAATCAGACTATACCATAATACCACTTTTAAAATAAAAATTCTACACCTTTTGATATTGTCTAATTTTTTCTATAAGATTTTTCATGTTTTCCCTTGCTATCACTGGATTTCTAGCATGTGAATACACCAAAAATTTTGGTTGTTTTGTATCAGAAACGATATAAGACCATTCTTTTTCGGTATATTTGAACTGCACTCCTTCAAATATACCTTCTTCCTTTCTTTCCATATCGGCCAATAATTTCCTCATCACTTTCCCTTTTTCGTTCCATGAACACACAACTTCATCATAAAGTAAATAAAGCGGCGGTGATTGCTCTACTATGCTAAGAAACGCCTTTTCTTGCAGTGCTGTTAACTCGAATAACTTTCCAATTCGATATAAAATATCTCGTTTCCACTTTACTTGAAACGCCTTTTTTTCATCATGTATATAAAATAGAAGGTAACATTCTCCTAATTTCAAAGACATTGGGTAAATATTCCCTTTTGATTCCAGTAATAAGTCAGGAAGATCTATTTCTTCAAAATCTGTACCTTGGTAAATATTACTATGATTATCATATAACTCGAAATAATTTCCTTGCTCAGAAAACATAAGCGCCATATTCGCTTTACTTGATTTCATCAAAGCTTTCACATGATCTTTTTGTTCGCCCGCATAAATCCATGTAACTGTGCACCCAAGCCTTTGAAGAAAGAGCATAAGTAAATGTTGTAACATATCATTTCTCTTATTAATAAGAAGATGAAACTTTTGTTTTTGTATTTGTTCAATATCAATGCATTCTAATACAGCTTCTATATAGTCATTTAAAGAAACGTGGACTGGCGTATTTTGTCCCATTTCTTTCTCACATACGTAATAAAACGACTCGGACATATATACTTGTTCTATTGCTTTTTGCTGCTTATACGTTAACAGCATTCCATTCTTACCATACAGCTTTATAACAACTTCTTTTTCATTTTCCACTTGAACGAAAACCCCACCTGCACATTGCAAATTATGAATGCTATACTGAAAAAGTGACTCGTTCATCTCTTTACATTCCATCGTATGAATCCCGATACCATGAATAGCATGTAAAAATAAATTTTTATAAGAAGTTGTTTCTATATGTTCTTGACTCCCAATTAGTATGCTTTCCCCTTTTCCGAAAAGAGATCCATACGCCATCGCCACTTTTACAATAAATTGCGGAGTAATCTCAACATTCCCTCTCCCTACAATACGGCTTTTTTGTAACCAGCCAGCGCTTTTTTCACTTTCTTGAACACCAGCCGATCCTACTATCGAATGACTATCAATGGCCTTATAAGGCCATAATTTTCCTTTTTGCTTAATGACCGTACTCTTCCCTATATGACAATGATCCGCTACAATACTTTTTTGAAACAACGTAACGTCATCTTCAACCATTGTATGCTCTCCTATTGTCGTTTCTAATAGCTCACAATACTCCCCAATGTGAGCATTTGCAAAAACAATACTTTTTTGAAGATGAGAGTAACTTGAAACAATACTATTTTTCCCGATAATAGAGTACGGCTCAATTACAGCCCCCTCACCAATCTTTGCTCCTTCTCCAATAAAAGATGGGCCATAAATTTTCGTCCCTTTTCCAATCGTCACACCTTCTCCCATCCATACCATCGGTAACACTTCCGTATAAGGAATAGGTACTTGCAATTTTTTCGTTAACAAATCAAATTGTGCTTGTCGATATTGATCAAATGTACCGATATCTAACCAATAACCTTCTGACAAATATGCAAATAACGCGTTCTTATTTGCTAATAATGGAAACACATCTTGACTGAAATCAAAAAATTCTCGGGGTGGTATGTAAGAAAAGATTTCTGGCTCCATAATATAAATCCCTGTATTCACAATATTGGAGATTACCTCATTCCAGCTTGGTTTTTCTATATATCGTGTAACCTCTTGCTCTTTGTTCATTACAACCAAACCGAATGAGAGTGGGTTTTCTACTTCCTTTACAAACATAGTTACCATTCTTTTCTTTTGTTCATGAAACGCAATTCCTTCTGATAATCGAAAATCAGTTAATGCATCTCCACTTATAACAACAAATGTTTCATCTAAAAAGTTTTCCGCTTGTTTAATACTTCCTGCCGTTCCAAGTGGAGGGGAGTCTTCAAAATAGTACAAGTTAACTCCCCATTTACTACCATCGCCAAAATATTGCTTAATGGCCGCACTCATATATTGAACTGTAATTGCAATTTCACGAATACCATGCTGACGTAACAATTCAATATTGTATTCCAAAACTGGTTTTTCTAATAATGGCAACATCGGCTTTGGAGTATTACATGTTAATGGTCTAAGGCGTCTTCCTTTTCCTCCAGCTAAAATAACCCCCTTCATATACTTCAGCCTCCACTTATATAATGTTCAATAAATCCATACACCATATGTATATTCTCTATCCCACATGAACTAGCAATATAAGCTTGATTGTTTCAACAAATCATTGTGCTATGGAAAATCTCTGCTTATAATCTTCTTCCATATAAAATGAAACTTTAATAAGAAGGGCTATTTTTATCACCCTCAAACAACAAAGAAAGCGCTTACTATTAACTTAGTAAAAAAGCACTGAATAAAAACCAATAATACTAATTTTCCCATTATATTATGATACATCTTATCATCATAAACTAAAGGAAACAATGAGCTTTTTTTGTCATGTTTTGACTAAAAAAAGCAGGTGATTTCTCATCACCTACTTTCCTTCCTATTCATTCAATAAATAATGCTTTCCTTTTACTAAATAAAATACATTCTCAGCAATATTTGTAACATGATCTGCTACACGCTCAATATATCTTGCAACAAAGGATAATTGTGTAATTTGTGTAATAGCCTCTGGTTGTTCAGGGATCGAGGATATAAATTCACGAATTGCCTTCCCATATATTTCATCAACTGAATCATCCATCTCAGCAATTTGTTTAGCAAAAGTTAAATTTTCTTGTTCGTATGCTTCCAATGCTAAATTTAGCATCTTATGAGCAATCGCAAACATTTCATCAAGATTTTGCAAACTAACTGTTACTTCTTTTTCTCCAAGACGAATTGTGGATTTCGCAATATTAACAGCATGGTCTGCAATACGCTCTAAATCTGTCGCTGTTTTAATTGAAATAAAAATTCTTCTTAAATCACTTGCTACAGGCTGTTGCTTCGTAATAAGCATAAGAGCAAGATCGTTTATTTCCTCTTCTAAATTATCCATGCGGTAATCACCATCAATGACCTCTAACGCTTTCTCTACATCTCTTGTATGCAGACCTTCCATAGCAATTAATAAAGCTTCCTTTGCTAATTCACCAAGCTCAATTACCTTTTGCTGTAACGTTTTTAAATCACACTGAAACTGTTCTCTTACCATCGTTTCTTCCCCCTCAATATTATGTGCCATTTTATATAAATCTCCTATCTAACCTCTTATACTCGCCATAAGCAGTAAGATAGGAGAAGTTTTAATTCTCTATTAAAATGAGGTAAAAATAAGAAATGCCCTCTGTTAAGAGGGCATTTTCTCTTAGCCTTGCTAGCGATATCAACCGAATCGTCCTGTGATATAGTCTTCTGTACGCTTATCTGAAGGGGTTGTGAATAATTTATTTGTATCTGTATACTCCACAACTTCCCCACTTAAGAAGAAAGCTGTTTTATCTGAAATACGCGCTGCTTGTTGCATGTTATGCGTTACAATTACAATACTAAAGTCTTTCTTTAACTCTTGAATTAATTCTTCTACTTTTAACGTCGAAATTGGATCTAACGCCGATGTTGGTTCATCCATTAAAATAACGTCTGGTTCAATCGCTAAGCAACGTGCAATACATAAGCGTTGTTGCTGTCCACCAGATAAACCGTATGCGTTATCATGCAAACGATCTTTTAATTCATCCCAAATTGCTGCCCCGCGTAAACTTTTTTCAACAATTTCGTCCAACGTTTTTTTATCACGAACACCGTGGATTTTCGGTCCATATGCTACATTTTCATAAATAGATTTTGGAAATGGATTTGGCTTTTGGAACACCATTCCTACATGTGTGCGTAATTCTTCAACTGGATACGATTTATCAAATATATTACGTTCTCTATATTCAATCACGCCTGTAGTTCGAACGATCGGTACTAACTCTACCATACGATTTAATGTTTTTAAGTACGTTGATTTACCGCAACCACTTGGTCCAATAATTGCTGTAACTTCATTCTCATGAATACTTAAGTTAATATCCTTTAAAGCATGGTCTTCTCCATACCATAAATTTAGGTTTTTCGTATCAAATACTACTTTTTTTGGAGCAGTCTGGATTTTCTCTTCGTTTTTCACCTGTACATTTACTACTGTTGCTACCATTTGAATTCCCCTTTCATCCACTTCCAACTTATTTTCGATTCCGTAACCATAAGACAAATATATTGATAAAGAGTAACAGACCTAGCAAAACAATCATCCCAGCTGCTGCTACATACTGAAATTCTTCTTGTGGTCTACTCATCCAATTAAAAATTTGAATTGGTAAAACTGTAAATCTATCAAACATACTAAATGGAACATAATTTGCAAACGCTAATGCTCCGATTACTAACAACGGTGCCGCTTCTCCAATTGCTCTTGATACCGCTAACGTACAACCCGTTATAATTCCTGGGAAAGCTACCGGCAATACAATTTGATACATCGTTTGCCACTTCGTAGCACCTAATCCGTAAGAAGCCTCTAATAATGAACTTGGTACAGATCGTATCGCTTCTTGACTAGCTACAACAACTGTCGGTAAGACGAGCAAACTCATCGTCAGCGCCGCTGCAACAATACTCTCGCCTAAATGAAGAGCATATACAAAAATAGTTAAGCCAAGTAATCCAAATACAACGGAAGGTACTCCTGCTAACGTTTGATTATTAATTTCTATTACCTTTTTAAATATAGATTCCTTCGCATATTGCTCTAAATAAAGGGCAGTCCCGACTCCAAATATAAACGAGACCGGTATAACAATACTCATAAATAATATTGTCCCCGACAAAGCTGCAGCAATCCCGGCTTCTTTCGGATTACGTGAAGCGAAGTTTGTAAAGAAATCTATTGAAAGATAGCTTAACCCTTTTTCAAAAATTTGAAAAAGCAAAATAAGCAAAATTACGATTGAAAACAAAATTGCTATATAAAATAACAATTTGTAAATTCGATCTTTAAAAAAACGTGATGCCATATTTTCTTGTATTTTTTTATGATTCAACATTCGCATATTATGTCACCCTCCTAAAACGGCGCACAATATACTGCGAAATGATGTTCATTATAAAAGTAAACAAGAATAACGTTGCGCCTACGGCATACATACTGTAATAAGCAATCGTTCCATGCGGAGCATCGCCTAAACTCACTTGCACAATATAGGCTGTTAACGTTTGAATAGAGTGCGTCGGATCCAGCGATACATTCGGTGTGGATCCCGCTGCAATTACAACTATCATTGTTTCACCGATTGCCCTAGAAGCCGCTAATATAATCGCTGCCATAATTCCTGTAAAAGCTGCGGGAAACACTACTTGTTTTACCATCTCAAACCGAGTCGCACCGAGCGCTAACGAGGCTTCTTTCGTTCCTTTCGCCACAGCTCTCATCGAGTCTTCAGATAAAGATGCAACTGTAGGTATCATCATAAATCCAATCACGATTCCTGGACTAATTGCATTAAAAAACTGTAAATTCGGTATCATTCGTTGTAAAAGTGGCGTGACAACTGTTAATGCAAAAAAACCATATACAATTGTCGGGATACCTGCTAATAGTTCTAACATCGGCTTTAATATTTTTCGCGCACCGTTTGAAGCGTATTCGCTCAAAAATACAGCACACGCTAAACCGATAGGAATTGCTACAAACATGGCGATTGCTGTTACAAGGACTGTTCCACATATAAGTGGTAATATACCGAATTTAGGATCTTCAAAAAACGGTAACCATTCTTTCTCCGTCAAAAAGGAGTATAATGATATTTTTTGAAAAAACATCATTGTTTCATTTGCCAACGTAAAAATAATTCCAATTGTCGTCACAATAGACACACTAGCAATTATTTTTAATAATAATGGAACTATTTGATTGATTCGTTGCATTTTTTTTCTTTGTTTTGTATTTCTTTCAATCAAATGTTGTACAGAAAATGTAATTTGACTTTTGTCATTATGAGCCAAAGATGAAAACCCCTTTCCACCCTGACATTACCTTTTGATTTCTGTTAACATTCGCAGCTGTTCATTATATTTTTCTTTTCGTAATTTTACATATCCAACCTCTTCAGCGAGGTTACCAACATGTTTGATCATAAACTCAACATAATTTGCTACATTTATTTTTTGTCGGATAGATGCATCATTCACATAAGTAAATAACGATCTAGATAACGGCTTATAATCACCTGATTGAATAGTCTCTTTCGTCGGAAATACACCGTTCACTTTTATCGCTTTCACCCTATCTCGATTGGCCATATAATAAGCATATCCTACAAAAGCAATGGCATTTTTATCATGCATTACTCCTTGCATAATAACTTGATCATCTTCAGACAAAGAGACTTTTTTTACAATGCGACGATTTTGTAAGATGACATTTTGAAAATAATCATAAGTACCAGAGTCTACACCTGGTGCATAAAACTTCACTTGTGCACGTGGCCATGTTGAATGAACTTGCGACCATCGCTTCTCTCTTCCATCTTCACTCCATAAGAGACGTAACTCGTCTACTGTCATATTGTCTACCCAAGTATTGTGACGATTTACAACAATCGTAAGACCATCATAAGCAACCTCAAAGGGTGTAAACTGAATGGAGTTATTCTTCATTTCATTTTCTTCCACTTGTTTCATTACTCTCGAAGCATTATTTATATCCACTTCTCCTTTACTGAAACGATTAAATCCTCCTCCAGTTCCAGAAACACTAATAGAAATTTTCACGTTTGGATGCTCCTTTGTATATTCCTCCGCTACTGCTTCTATAATAGGAAAAACCGTTGAGGATCCATCAACTCTCACTTCTCCCATTTCGTTCACAGCAAATGCAGTAGATATGCCAAAACAAAGGAACCATGTCGATAATATAAAAACTTTAATCGATGCACTCATCCATTTCACGTGTTCTTCCTCCTAGAAGTAACCGGAAATAACAGGATTACAGATATAAGAATACTGCTAAACTATTAATTCGGTTTTAATTGTTTGTAAAAGTTTTGTAAAGTTCCACAGGAATCAACATAAGATAAAACTTTAATCAGTAGCCGCTATTCATTTCCACCGATAATTAATTAGTCCATAAGACAGTTATCCCCCTATACACAATATAAAATTATCATTTGTGAGACCGCGTGCTTTTTCCAATATTTTATACTTGTCCACATTTATTACACGATATGCATAAACCATAAAAAAAAGCACACTATCTTTTCAGATAGTGTGCTTTTTTTACAACTTTTTTATTCCTCATCTTGATCTTCTTTTTCATTTTTATTATCTTTTGCATCTTTTGGAGCTTCACCATTTATTTCTTGGTTTTTCAAATCAAAGTAAGCATCCATAATTTCACGACTAATATATCCATTAATACCAGTCTTATCATCATGTACCCACGGAACAACAACAGAAAATGCTACTTCAGGGTCTTCAAGTGGCGCATAACCTACTAATGTTAAGTTATAAACTTGAACACGCTCACCTTTTGCATTTCTACCAATCTCTTTATCTCCGCCATACACAGTTTGGGCTGTACCGGTTTTCCCTGCAGCTTTATATTTTGCACCTGTAAAGTATTTTGTAGCTGTACCACCCGAATCGTTAAATACTTGTCTGAATCCTTCTTGAACACGTTTAATTTGTGATTCAGGCATATCAATACGATTTAGCACTTTCGGTTCCATCGAATGAACAACTTTTCCAACTTCCTCCGGTTTCACTGCCGGTTGACGAATCTCTTTCACAACTTGCGGCTGCATACGATATCCACCATTGGCAATTGTTGAAATATACTGAGCTAATTGAAGTGGTGTATACGTATCATATTGACCGATTGCATAATCAAGTAAAAACCCTGGGATATTGTCTGTTCTACCCATCTGACCAGCAGATTCATTCGGTAAATCAATTCCTGTTTTTACACCTAATCCAAACTGCCCGAAATAGTAACGCATCGTATCAAATGATTTTTGTTTTATATCTAACGTACCACCTCTCACATATGGAACATTAGCAATATTCATCGCTGTTTTAAACATATATACGTTAGAAGACATTTTTAACGCTGTAAGATCATTAATATATCCCATTGTTTTCCAAGATGATTTCGTCGGTGTACCTTTTAATTTGATTGGTTCATCTAACTGTACCGATCCTGGTTGAATTGCACCTGTTTGATACCCTGTCAGAATCGTTGCACCTTTTACTGTTGAACCTACAGGATACGAGCTTGTCATCGTACCTAAAGCGAAATCTTTCACATCAGTTTTTCCTTCATCATTCGTAACAAGCTGTTTTCCAGCCATAGATAACACTTCACCGTTTTTCGGATTCGTCATAACAACGAAAGCACGATCTAAAAGAGGTTCCGCTCCTTTAAATCTCATTAAGTTTTTCGCAAGAATATCTTCCACACGCTTTTGTAATTCCATATCAATTGTTAAGTTCAGGTCATTACCGCTTTGTCCTTGCGATACATTAATCGTTTCCAAAATATTACCATTTTTATCTGTAATATTTTTCACTTCTGCTTTCGTACCGTGCAGGCTATCTTCATATTGCTGTTCAAGATAACTTTTCCCTACTCGGTCATTTCGATTATAATCACGAACCAGATAGTAATCTAGTCTTTCTCTCGGTAAACCTTCATCCGCCGTCGACACCCCACCAAGAACACTTCGGAATAAATCATCATACGTATATTTTCGATCCCAATCAACATTCGTATCTACACCTGGTAATGTTGCTAGGCTCTCGCTAATAATCGCATATTCTTTTTCTGTAGCATCTTTTTTAATAACTTGAGGTGTCATTGCATATCCGCCGTCCATCTTACTTTTAATCGCTAGTATTTCTAAATCTTTTGCGGATAATTGATTAATCTCTTCTTCTGTTACACGACTTCGTTGACGCTCGTCTAATTCTTTATCGTCAATTTTGTTATCTTTCAATTCTTGACGATCTTTACTCGTAATTTTTGTTTTCGCTTCCTCTTTATGCATCGCAATCCAATAATCTTTTTTATCTCGATCTGTTAATTTATCTGTCGGTACTTCAATCAACTCTGCTAATTTTTTCGCTGTTTCTAAGCGATCTTCTGCAGTTGATCCTTTCATTTTTGTAAATGTAATAGTACGAACAGCTGTATTATCTACTACAGGTCGCCCATAGCGGTCAAAGATTTTCCCGCGCGGTACAGGATTACTTATCGTTGAATTCTCTTTCTTCTCTACTTCATTCTTATATTCCTCACCACGAACAATTTGTACATATCCGAGCCTTACAATAACCGCGGAGAACATTAAAAATACGCAAAAAAACAGCACGTTTAATCGAAAAGGAACGTGAGTTTTTTCTTTTGTTGTTTCTGCTTCTTGCTCATACAAACCCCCTCTACCAACAGCTATGTAATGTGAAAGGGACACCTTCATACAGGTGTCCTCACTGCTGTCTTACATCTTTTTCTATTTTAGCATAAAACAAACGATAAGTTAACCTTCTGGTTCAGTTTGATTCTGAGTAGTTTCTTGCGCTACAACGCTGGTTTTCCCCACATTTCCCTCATCATATTTGACATTTTTAATTGCAAAATAAATAAGAAAATGTCCAGCACCTAAAATACATAGTAAGAAAGGTAAACTTTTTTCAGGCGGAAAGAATAACACAGCACATAAAAAACTTAAAACCGAACAAATCCTTCCAGCATTTAACCATAATTCCCGGACAACTACATACTCTACACGCCACTCTCTCGCATTTTTCGCTCTACCAATTACGTCATATGTCATTGACCCGTACGGAACGAGTAAAATAGGGTATGCGATCGCGATACATGCTGCATAAATAAGTAATTTTGTGTATGTAACATTGAATATAACTAAAAATACGACCGCATATAAAATAATGCCTCCAAGCAAAATCGCTTTTTTTCGCCACTCTTTCTTCAACATACGAGCAACTAAGTAGTAACATACAAATGATACAGCGGAGTTGACTAAGCTATATTTCCCTAATGCGAGCTCACTATCGGTTGCTAAGTACACATATACTGAAATAACAAAAATAAATGTTCCCTCTCTCAACCCTTGGAAAAAATGAGCACGTGTAATTCTCCCCCAATTTTTATCAATCCGTCGCTCCTTCAATACTTTTGTAATTTCATAACGCCCTTCACATTCTCTCTTAGATAAAAAAAAGCTTAAAACGACAGCAATTGCAAATAGCACTAATGAAAGAAAGAATATGACAGTATAACCACTCCATTTTGCCATACGTGAAATTGTGTATCCTGCCGCTATCGGTCCAATCATTCCAGAGAAGGATGTAAGAAGTCCAAGAAACCCATTAAAGAAATCTCTTGTTTCTGGTTCTGTAATCTCAAATGTCAATAAGTTAAACGCGAGCCAATAAAAACCATATCCGACTCCTAAAAGAGCCCCCATTAATAAAATATAGTGAGAAGCGCTTTTTCCCGCTACTAAAACAACGATAAAAAAAATTGCTAACGTGCCTACGCCTATTCGTAACAAGATTGAGCGGTCAATACGTTTCGCTAATTTCCCACCTATAAGAAATGTGAGAGGCTGCAATACAACGCTGGCCAAATTATACAAGCCAAGATTCACATAATTTTGTGTTTGTTTCCATAAATAAATATTAACAAACGTATTCGATAAAGAAATTGCGAGCGTGTATAAACCTCCAATAAGGAGCAATAACACTAAATCCCGATTCACTTCAACGTCACCAATTATATGTTTCCACTTCATACACAACTCTCCTTTACTTCATGTTCTAGTCTTCCAAAGACAAGCCCAATTATGTAAAAGGAAAGCATAGAAAAAAGCTAGGAGCATTCTCCTAGCTTTTTTCTATAATTATTATAATTATTTTGCTTCTTGGTAACGTTTTTCAGCAGCGTTCCAATCTACAACGTTCCAGAATGCACCGATGTAGTCTGGACGACGGTTTTGGTAATTTAAGTAGTAAGCATGCTCCCAAACATCTAAACCGATAACTGGAGTTTTACCTTCAGTTAGAGGAGAATCTTGGTTTGGCGTGCTTGTTACTTCTAACTCACCATTGTTTACTACTAACCAAGCCCAACCAGAACCGAAGCGAGTTGCGCCAGCTTTTGCGAATTCTTCTTTGAATGCATCGAAGCTACCGAATTTCGCTTCAATCGCAGTTGCAAGTTCGCCTACTGGTTGTCCCCCGCCGTTTGGAGAAAGAATTGTCCAGAAGAATGTATGGTTAGCATGTCCACCACCATTGTTACGTACTGCTGTACGGATTGCTTCTGGTACTTCGTTTAAGTTTGCAACTAATTCTTCAACGCTTTTGTCAGCTAGTTCTGCATGACCTTCTAAAGCAGCGTTTAAGTTTGTAATGTACGTGTTGTGATGTTTTGTATGATGGATGTTCATTGTTTCTTTGTCAAAGTGAGGCTCTAAAGCATCATACGCATAAGGTAAGTTTGGTAATTCGTGTTTTGCCATTGTTATATTCCTCCCAGTTTATGTATTGCCACCATATGTGTGACATACAACTTCATTCTACCCTAATTGCCATAGGGTGCAAACAAATAAATCACATTGTCTTGCTATCATTAAAGTAGCAAAATTCCCACTTCTTTTCAATTAAAATGCTCATATATTCCGTAAAAAAAGCTTCCTTCTACAAGGAAGCTTCCTGCTGACATAATAAACATGCGAAATGGGTATGGACCCTGTAGGACTCGAACCTACGACCGGACGGTTATGAGCCGTCTGCTCTAACCAGCTGAGCTAAGGGTCCATAATTATGTATGTAATAACATATTAAACAACTGAATTCCTATCGGATATATCCTTTAAGAAATGTAAGATAAATTTACCATATAAAAAAGAAAAGTGTCAATTGTATTTTTCTCATTTAAAAGAAGAAAATTATTAAAAAGAAATTTAGTTATCTCCACTATATGTAAATATAAT
Source organism: Bacillus toyonensis BCT-7112 (assembly GCF_000496285.1). Classification (GTDB taxonomy): domain Bacteria; phylum Bacillota; class Bacilli; order Bacillales; family Bacillaceae_G; genus Bacillus_A; species Bacillus_A toyonensis. The sequence continues at coordinate 1,489,740 of NC_022781.1, forward strand.
ATATCTTGAGATTCTCTAGATTCCTACGTTACAATGACTTTATACATACATAAAGGAAGTGAATCTATGTCCATTTTTAAACAGCTAGCAAAAAGCGTATATTCGCCTAAAGATATTGCGCTTTTCCGTTTTCAAAAAATCGGTAAAACCATTTTGTATATTATGCTTCTTTGCCTAATCACTACTATTCCAAGAACTTTCTTGTACGGTAGCGTTATTCAAGACGGTGTTAATATGGTAAATAAAGTAATCGAAAAAGATTTACCTGATTTTAAAATTGAAAATGGCGAACTAACAGCAGATATTGATCAACCTATCGAAAAAGAAGATGGAAATGCCCTTTTCGTATTTGATCCAAATTCAACAAACTTAGAAAAATATCAAAATAAAACGGGTTTATTTGTTTTAAAAGATAAAGTAGTCTCCATGGGAAATGGTCAAACACAAACGTATTCCTATAACGACTTATTAGGTGCATCTCTTGAGAAAAAAGATTTACAAGACTTTATTTCTCTATTCGATAGTATCTATCCAATTTTATTATTTGTTATCGGATTTTTAGTGTACCTATTCCAATTATTCATTACTTTTGTAGGCGTGACTTTACTTGCGTTCATCGGTTCTGCTATGAGCGGACAACGTAAATTATCCTACAAACAAGTTTGGACATTAACTGCTTACAGTTACACAATTCCAACAATCTTCTTTATGATTATGGATTTATTTAAAATCGTCGTACCTGGTTCAACATTCATTTATATCGCAGTTGTTTTAATTGTTCTATACTTAACACTTAAAGAAGTTCCACAACCGAAAGAAAAATAAGAACGATAAAAAATGCCTAAATAGGCATTTTTTTTTTGGACAAGCATATATTCCTAGCAAAGGAGTGAAGAATATGAAGAGATTAGGTATATTCTTATTCGTGCTTGTTCTCGGTTATATATTTTATTACGATATAAAAATCGGTACTTTACCGATGTTAAGTTCATACAAAAAAACAACAGCTGCTCAAACTATAAAAAAAGAAGAAACAACTACAAAACAAAGCAAAAAGGAAGAAACAGATGTTACTTATAAAGCAATTGAAGTAAAAACTGGTGAGACCGTTCTTTCGATTACAGAACAAATTAATAAGAAAAAAATCCCTTCTATTGAAAAGGTAATTGATGACTTTAAACAATTAAATAAAAGTACATCTGCTACAAAAATTCAAATTGGAAAGACTTATAAATTCCCGTTATATCAATAAGCGATCACTTAATCCTTGTCAATTACATAAAGGCGCTGATACAATAGTAAAAGTGAAACCGAGCACTTCGGTTTCTATAGCCCTATATCACGTATACTATCATTGATATGAGGGACTAAATAAGAAACTTCTTTTATAAGGAGAGCGATCTATTCGTGAATGAAATGACTCATCGTACAAAAACACGTCCAGTTAAAGTCGGTAATTTAACAATTGGCGGTAATAATGAATTAATTATACAAAGTATGACAACAACAAAAACACATGATGTTGAAGCAACAGTTGCTGAAATTAAACGTTTAGAAGAAGCTGGTTGTCAGGTTGTTCGTGTTGCCGTTCCAGATGAACGCGCAGCAAATGCTATTGCTAATATTAAAAAACAAATCAACATTCCACTTGTTGCTGATATTCATTTTGATTATCGCCTTGCTTTAAAAGCAATTGAAGGTGGCATTGATAAAGTACGTATCAATCCAGGTAACATTGGTCGTCGCCATAAAGTAGAAGCTGTTGTAAATGCAGCAAAAGAGCGTGGCATTCCAATCCGTATCGGTGTAAACGCTGGTTCATTAGAGCGTCACATTTTAGAAAAGTACGGATACCCAACTGCAGATGGCATGGTTGAGAGCGCACTACATCACATTAAAATTTTAGAGGACTTAGATTTCCACGATATTATCGTATCTATGAAAGCCTCTGATGTTAACTTAGCAATTGAAGCATATGAAAAAGCTGCTCGCGCTTTTGATTATCCATTACATTTAGGTATTACAGAATCTGGCACATTGTTTGCTGGAACTGTAAAAAGTGCCGCTGGTCTTGGAGCAATTTTAAGTAAAGGCATCGGAAACACACTTCGTATTTCATTAAGTGCTGATCCAGTTGAAGAAGTAAAAGTTGCACGTGAACTATTAAAGTCATTCGGTCTTGCATCTAATGCAGCAACACTTATCTCTTGTCCAACTTGCGGTCGTATTGAAATTGATTTAATTAGCATCGCTAACGAAGTGGAAGAATATATTTCTACACTGCAAGTACCAATTAAAGTTGCAGTACTTGGTTGCGCTGTAAACGGCCCTGGTGAAGCTCGTGAAGCTGATATCGGTATTGCCGGTGCACGTGGAGAAGGATTATTATTCCGTAAAGGGCAAGTTGTTCGTAAAGTACCAGAAGAAACAATGGTAGAAGAACTGAAAAAAGAAATCGATGTAATTGCTGCTGAAATGGCTGCTGAAAGAGATAAAGAAAAAGAAACACAAGAACAATAAAAAGAAGGTTGCCCACAATATTTGTGAGCAACCTTCTTTTTTATGCAAAAAAGCTCGTCAGTTATATAACCGACGAGTTTTTATTTTGCACACTTTGGACAACGGCCGTATATTTCAAATTTATGCCCTGTTACTTCATAACCGTTAAAATCTTTATTCATAAAATCCATTGGACAGGAAGTAATCTCTTTCGTTCCCCCGCAATCTAAACAAATAAAATGATGATGATGTTCCATAATGGAACATGTAAAACGAAAATGTTTTTCACCATTTAATTCTGTTTGTTCTAAAACGCCGATTTCAGCAAAAACCGTTAAGTTACGATAAATCGTATCAAAACTAAGACCTGGATAATCATCCTTCATATGCTCTAAAACATCTTTTGCTGTTAAATAACGATTGTGAGCTGCAAATAATCTGAGCATCTCTTCCCTTTTCCCAGTATGTTTGTATCCTTTTTCTTTCATTAGGCGTAAAGCTTCTGTTAGATTCATACCTATCCCTACTTTATGCAGTTTTTTTCTTCTTCCATAAAATCGCACCGATTAAAATAAGAACTGCTATCATAACAATTGTACCACCTGGTGCTAGATCAAGTTGATACGAAGCAAACATTCCACCAATTACTGCAATTTCACCAAATAAAATGGAAAAGAAAATTGTTTGTTTAAATCCTTTAGCAATACGAATACTTGCTGCAACTGGTAACGTCATTAATGAGGATACGAGAAGAACACCTACTACACGCATTGATACTGCAATGACAAGAGCAACTAATATAATGAAGATAAAGTGAATCCATTTTGCCCTTAAACCAGTTGATACTGCGTATTCCTCATCAAATGATAATAAAAACAGCTCTTTATATAATAAAATAATTGTCGCAATAACAACAATTGCTACAATCCCAATAATAATTAAATCCGTACTCGTTACAGCACTTACACTACCAAATAAATAACTAAATAAGTCTGTGTTAAATCCATTTGCAAGTGAAATGAAAATAACTCCAATTCCCATTCCTGCTGAAAGAATAATCGGAATTGCTAATTCTTGATAATGCTTATATACAGTTCGTAACTTTTCAATTAGTAACGCTCCCCCAATCGAGAAAATCATCCCCATATATAGGGGATTTAAAAAGCCACCTGTAAAAATTGTTTTTTCAAGTAGTAAACTTGCTGCAATACCTGATAACGTCACGTGACTTAATGCATCTGCAATAAGAGATAAACGACGAATAACAACAAACACACCGATAAGCGGTGCAACAAGTCCAATTAAAATACCTGCATATAAAGAATTACGTAAAAAGTCATATTGTAAAAAATCTTGTATCATTATATCCTCCCGTGATGCTCATGCTCGTGTTTTAAACGATGGACATGATGTCCATATAAGACGGACATTTCTGCATCTTCTAACTCTCGGAACTCCTTTACATTCCCATGAAAATGTAAATGTTGGTTTAGACATGCAACATGTGTTACTTTCTCGGTAACAGCCCCCATATCATGAGTAACAAGAATTAATGTAATCCCAAGCCTTTTGTTTAAATCCTCTAATATCTCATAAAAACTTTCCACATTTTTCACATCAATCCCAACAGTAGGCTCGTCCAAAATAAGTAATTCAGGATCACTAACGAGCGCACGAGCAATAAATACACGTTGTTGTTGTCCACCAGAAAGCTCTCCAATATTGCGACCTTGAAATTCACTCATCCCTACATCAGCAATCGCCTTTTCTACCTTCGCCTTGTCGTCTTTCGTGAAAAAGCGAAAAAGACCTTTTTTCGAAACGAGCCCCATTGACACAACTTCAAAAACAGTTGCTGGAAAACCAGAGTTGAAACTATTTGCCTTTTGGGATACATAGCCAAGTTTGTTCCATTCTTTAAACTTCTTGCTATCAACACCAAACAAGCGAATACTCCCTTGTTTAGGCTTTAAAACGCCTAATAAACATTTTAGTAAAGTGGATTTCCCAGAACCATTTGGCCCAACTAAACCTAAAAAAGCTCCCTTCGGAACTTGCAAATTAATATTTTCTAACACATTTCGATCTTCATATCGAAACGTTAATCCTTCTATTTCCAATATATTATTCATAGCATCTCACCTATTTTAATTCAGAATGATTCCGATTTATATCTATTTGAATTATAGTACAGCTTATTATAGTTGTAAACCAATCTGCCTAAATTATATCTATTTTTTCAAGAAACCTTACTATTATAACAAAAAGCAGAGAAAAATTCTCTGCTTTCGAAAAATATTCCAAGTAACTTTTTAGTGGATAGCTGATTTAAACTTACCACCATTTGTTTCTTGTGTACTCATAATCGTAACAAATGCATTTTCATCAATTTCATGCACAATTGATTTTAACTTCGTCACTTCCAAACGCGTTACAACTGCATAAATAACTTCTTTTTCTTTATCCGTGTAACCACCTTTGGCTACAAGCTTTGTAGTTCCACGACCGAGACGATGCAAAATGGCATTTGATACTTCCTCATACTGATCTGATACAATTAAAACTGCTTTCGTTTCATCTAAACCTTGAATTACCGTATCAATTGTTTTGAATGCAATATAGTACGTCATAACAGAATACATAGCTTGTTCGACACCAAATACAAATGCTGCCCATGCAAAAACAAATAAGTTCACAAACATTACGAATTCACCAACAGAAAACGGTAATTTCTTCGTTAATAAAATCCCCATAATTTCTGTTCCGTCCATTGATCCGCCATGACGAATAACAAGTCCTACACCAAGCCCCAAAATAAGGCCACCAAAAACTGTTGCTAAAATGGGCTCAGTTGTAAATGGTGGAACAGCATGTAATGTCGATTCAATAAATGCTAAAGCTACAATCCCAAATGCTGAGGATAACATAAATGTTTTTCCGATTTGCTTATACCCAGAGTACATAAACGGAATGTTGAGGATAACAACTAAAGTAGAAAAACTTAACCACCAAATATTAGGAGTAAGATAATCTAATATAAGAGAAATACCAATAATTCCACCATCAATAATTTTATTTGGCATTAAGAATAATTCAATCGCTACCGCCGCGCACGCTGCCCCAAAAATAATCATTACTAAACGATAAATGAGATGGATAACGCTTTCTTTTCGATGTTGCTTTTGTTCCATAAGTCCTCCTTATATTCTTTTTCTGTAGTTTTGTCCTTACATTATAACATACGCTTCTTTTCCTCATGAAAAAAGAAACTCTATAAGAATATGTACAAGCTACGCACTCATATATTTCGATAGAAGAACGTATGAAGGAGGATAACTCGATGAATCTCATTAAACAAATTGTGAATAAAAAATTAAATCATATTTCTACAAAAGAGTTATTGAAATATAGTAAAGAATATGAAGTTTCAATTACAACTGCACAAGCTGATCAAATTGTTTTACTTATGAAAGGAAAGAATATTAACATTTATGATAATAATGAGCGACTAGAACTCTTAAAACAAATCGCAAAAGTAACTTCCCCTGCTACCGCGCAACAAGTAAACACTTTATTTCAGCAACTACTAAAATAAGGAGGGGATACCCCCCTCCTTATTGCGCTTTAATTTTTTCAAGAATCCCCTCATCAAAAGTACCGTTTTTCAGCATTTCGATTTCTAATTTATATGGTGGCTTCTTATCTTTTTTATCTTCACCTACATATGGTGTTTCAAGAATTTTTGGCACGTTCATTAACTGCGGATGATGTACAATATGATGCAATGCTTTATAACCGATATGACCAAAACCGATATTTTCGTGACGGTCCTTTCCGGCCCCACGCACATTTTTACTATCATTAATATGAAGCACTTGTAATCGATCTACACCAACAATCTTGTCAAATTCGTTCAATACACCGTCAAAATCATTTACAATATCATAACCCGCATCATGCGTATGACACGTATCAAAACATACAGATATCTTTTCATTATATTTTACACCATCAATAATCTTTGCAATTTCCTCAAAGCTACGACCACACTCTGTTCCTTTTCCAGCCATCGTCTCTAGCGCAATGTTAACCGTCTGTTCAGGCGTTATTACTTCATTAAGCCCTTTAATAATTTGTTGAATACCTGCATCTGCTCCAGCACCAACGTGCGCTCCTGGGTGAAGAACAATTTGTTTCGCAACACCTAATGCCGCTGTTCTTTCAATTTCCATGCGCAGGAAGTCTACACCTAATTGGAATGTTTCTGGCTTCGTCGTATTACCAACGTTAATAATATATGGTGCATGGACGATAATTTCCTCAATACCATTCAGTTCCATATGTTTACGTCCTGCTTCTATGTTCAATTCTTCAATTGGTTTTCTTCGTGTATTTTGCGGTGCACCTGTATAAATCATAAACGTCGTTGCACCGTATGAAACAGCCTCTTCACTTGCTGCTAATAACATTTTCTTACCACTCATTGAGACATGAGATCCAATCTTTAACATACAATCACCTCTTCAATATACAATAGTTATAATGATAGCATAATTTGTAGAAATATGTAGTGAATTGTTTGTTCACAAAAAACGCACTACACAAATTTATATGACTATTTAAACAGACTATACTCTTCATTTAAATGAACTGGATTAAGTGAAGCTTTAATCCATATTTTTCTACCCATATTGATTACGACTCTCACAAATAGCTGCAATAAAAAAAGATAAGGGAAATCCCTTATCTTTTTTTATTGCTATATTTTTTCTTCACTTTGTCACGTTCTGTTGCAAGTTTTCGCTTATAGTTTGGTTTTACTTTTTTCGGCTTTTTAACAACTTTTGTTGCCATAACATCTAGTCCATCATTTGGTTTTTTACGACTCTTACGACGACGACGGTCACCTAAATCCGCCCACTCATCTCCGCGTAAATCTACATGCTTAAATTCGATATGACGTTGTTTTTCCAAACTATCTAACGCTTCTTCATTTGCTGGATCATAAATTGTCACTGCAATCCCTGAATGACCCGCACGTGCAGTTCTTCCAACGCGGTGAACGAAGAAATCTAAATCTGATGGAAGTTCATAGTTAATAACATGGCTAATTCCTTCAATATCAATACCGCGTGCCGCTAAATCTGTTGCGACAATGTATTGGAACTCTAAATCACGAACTTGTTTCATCATTTTTTTACGATCACGTGGTGATAAATCACCGTGTATACGCCCTACTTTTAACCCACGTTCAGCTAATCCATCGGCTACTTCATCAGCCTTCTTCTTCGTGTTTGTAAACACAATTGCTAAGTACGGTTTAAATTGAAGTAGCATATTTTTCACTAATTCAATTTTATTACGGTGTCTTGAAGGCACAAGGTAATGCTCAATATTTCCTGCTGCAACTTGTTTCGGATTAATATGAATATGTTCTGGATTCTCCATATATTTCTTCAAAAATGGTTTTAATTTTTGAGGAATTGTTGCAGAGAAAACTAGCATTTGCAAGTTTTTAGGCATACGTGCTGCAATTTTATCTACATCTTGAATGAATCCCATATCAAGCATTAAATCCGCTTCATCGACAATAATAGTATCCGCTTTATAAACAAATAGCGCCTTTTCTTCTACTAAGTCTTTAATACGTCCTGGTGTTCCAACTACAATATGTGGTTGTTTTTTCAACTTTTCAATCGATCGTTGTTTATCAGTTCCACCAATTAAACAACGTGCTGTAATCATTTGATCTTCTGCACAGAACTTTGTTAATTTCACGATTTCTTCGTAAATTTGTTGTGCTAACTCACGAGTAGGAGCTGTAATAACAAGCTGTACTTCTTCACGACTTGGATTAATTCTGTTTAATGTAGGAAGTAAGTATGCATGTGTTTTCCCAGAACCTGTTTGGGATTGTCCAATTACACTTACACCTTTTTTCACGACCGGGAAAATTTTCTGTTGAATTCCTGTCGGCTCTGTAAAGCGTAGTTCACGAATTGCATCTATTAAAAATGGTTTAAAATCATACTGTGTAAAAGTTTGTTGTGTCATAAGTTACACCTTCTTTCTAAATTTCTACTGCGCGCACAAATCAGTCAAGTCTACATTATATCGAAATCTACAAGTAAAATCCATCTTTAGTTTAGGTTTTTACTTCAAAAACTAACCTTCTTCACTCTTATTGCATATTGTATGTGTATATACCTAACTGAAGAAAGGAGGATTTCTCACATGTTTCCAAAATCTCCCGTAAGGCAAATGTATCCGAATCCAGGCCAACAACCTTATACACCATACCCCATTCCACAACTACCACCGATGGCACAAAAAAAGAAAGGATTCCTTGCTAAACTCTTTAAAAAACACGATCCAACCGAACCTTTCATGCAAATGGTTCCGCCTTATCGACAAATAGAAGGACAGCCGCCAATGATGCACCAACAACAGCCACCCCAATATCAACAGCAATATCAACAGCAACAGCAATATCAACAGCAATACCAACAACAATACCAACAACAATACCCGCATCAATACTCACAGCAATATCAACCATACATGCAGCAGTATCCAGAGCAAATGATTCCCCCTCAAATGTATGAATCAAACGAAACGCGCGGCGGTACAGCCACTACAGCAGCATCTAGCAGCGGCATCGGCAGTTTTTTTTCGAATTTAATTTCGAATCCAACTAATATGATAAACAATATCGAAAAAGTATCACAAGTCGTTCAATCTGTAAGCCCTGTCGTCGAACAGTACGGTCCCATTATGCGTAACCTACCAAGCATTGTTAAAATCCTCACCTCTGGAAAAAGTACGGAAGAAGATCAAACTGAAGATCTAACAGAAAAGGTTGAGGTAGCAACTCCCCCTCCTCCACAAAAAAAAAGAAAAAGAAAAAAAATAGTGATTGAGCCAGCCATAGAAACAGAAGTACGAGAGGAGCCTGTTCAAAAAATAGCAACAAAACCCAAACTATATGTGTAACAATCCTTTGTTTTCTATCCTCTCCTCCTTTATAATGTAAAGGACTATGCACAAAAGTATCCCTTGTTTAGAAGGAGAGGATTACTCATATGAAAATTGTTAAAATTTCCCCTCGTGGTTATTGCTACGGTGTTGTCGATGCAATGGTAATTGCACGTAACGCTGCATTAGATAAATCATTACCGAGACCTATTTATATTTTAGGTATGATTGTTCACAATAAACATGTTACAGACGCTTTTGAAGAAGATGGAATCATTACGTTAGACGGACCAAGTCGCTTAGATATTTTAGATCAAATCGATTCTGGTACTGTTATATTTACTGCTCACGGTGTTTCTCCTGAAGTTAAACAACGTGCAAAAGAAAAAGGTTTAACGACAATCGATGCAACTTGTCCAGATGTTACAAAAACACATGACCTTATTGAAGCAAAAAAAGCTGAAGGATATCATGTCATTTATATCGGCAAAAAAAACCATCCAGAACCAGAAGGCGCGGTTGGTATTGCACCTGATATCGTTCACCTTATCGAAAGAGCGGATGATTTAGAAACATTAGAAATCCCAACGGATAAAATTTTAGTTACGAATCAAACAACGATGAGTCAATGGGATGTTCAACATTTAATGGAGGACATTCAGAAAAAATTTCCAACAGCAGAATTCCATAAGGAAATTTGTTTAGCAACTCAAGTTCGTCAAGAAGCTGTAGCTAAACAAGCGGATGTTGCAGATTTAACAATCGTTGTTGGTGATCCAAAAAGTAACAATTCGAATCGCTTAGCGCAAGTATCACAAGAAATTGCTGGTACGAAAGCTTACCGTGTTGCGGATGTAAGTGAAATTCAATTAGAATGGCTACAAGGTGTAGAAAACGTAGCTGTTACAGCAGGTGCTTCTACTCCAACACCAATTACAAAAGAGGTTATCGCTTTCTTAGATCAATATGACCCAATGAATCCGGCTACGTGGGAAAGAATTCGAAAAGTACCACTTCAAAAAATCTTACCTCGTGTAAAAGTGAAAAAAGAACAATAATAAAAACCGTTGCCTACATGAGCAACGGTTTTTATTATTCTTATACAAATGTGAATGGATCTGTATGTAACTGCGAAGCATGAATTTGTACATTGAATTTTTTCGCATCTACTTTTTCTTGCAGTTGCTTTTGCACAGCTTGCTTCATTACCTTTTCAACGTTATGTCCTGGATCAACTATATTTAAACCGAGCATCATCGCATCATGAGCGACATGATAATACATGTCACCTGTTACATATACATCTGCCCCTTTAAATTTCGCTTGGTTTATATATTTATTACCGTCCCCACCAAGTACAGCAACTTTACGCACTTTATCACCTAACTTGCCGACAACTCTTGCGCCCTTCACGTCTAATGATTGTTTCACATGTTCAGCAAACTGGCCAAGTGTCATTTCTTCTTGTAAATAGCCTATTTTTCCAAGCCCTAACGTTTCACCTTTATTATCAAGAGGATATACATCATATGCCACTTCTTCGTATGGATGAGCTGCCAACATCTCTTTCATAACTTTTCTTTGTAGTGAAGCTGGAATTATCGTTTCGATACGTACCTCTTCCACACGTTCTAACCGCCCAGTTTCCCCGATATAAGGATTTGTTCCCTCCTGAGGTACAAACGCGCCTGCTCCCTCACTACTGAACGTACAGTGGCTATAATTGCCGATATGACCCGCACCTGCGTCTCCTAATGCTTTACGAACCTCTTCTGCATGAGTTACTGGCACAAACACAACAATTTTTTTCATTTCTTCTGCGTATGTTGGAGCTAATACTTCTGTATTTTGTAATCCTAACGCATCAGCGAGTAAATCGTTTACTCCACCTTTAGCAACGTCTACATTTGTATGAGCGGCATAAACGGCAATATCATTCTTAATACACTTTTCAATAATTTTCCCATACGCTTTCTCTGTATGAATCGCTTTTAACGGATTAAAAATTAAAGGGTGATGCGCAATAATGACATTCGCTCCTAATTGAATTGCTTCATCTACAACCTCCTCCGTTACATCTAAAGCAATCAATACGTGCTGCACGGGTTTATTAAGCGCCCCGATCTGCAGGCCAATCTTATCCCCTTCCATCGCTAAATGCTTCGGGTACATACTTTCAAATAAAGAAATAACCTCATGGCCATTTGGAATTTTACTCATGATAAAATCTCCCCTATCATTTTCATTTTCGCTTCTACTTCTACACGTTTCGTTTTTGTCTCTTCAGAATCTGCTGCACGTTCTAATTGTTTTAAGATATTTTGGAAGTTTTTCAATTCTCCTTCCCACTTTTCAACAAAAGCCTCACCTTTTTCTTTTATTAAAAATGGACCCATAAATAATTCAGCTTGTTTATTATCCGAGTAAGGTGCTGCAATATTTCCTCGTTCCCCAACTAAAATTTCGTAAATTTTCCCGTCTTCTTTTACGATTTTCTCACGGATAAGCTCCCAGCCATTTTCAATAAACCATTCACGTATGTGATGTGCTGCAATGTTCGGCTGTAAAATTAAACGTGTTACACCTTCTAACTTTTCTTTACCACTTTCTAAAATGTCACGAATTAGTGCTCCACCCATACCAGCAACTGTAATTACATCTACTTCCCCTGGTGTAATTACTTCTAATCCATTCCCTTTACGAACGTCCACTTTATCTTGTAAGCCACTTTCAGCTACAGTTGCTTGCGCAGAACGAAACGGCCCATCTACAACTTCTCCTGCAACTGCTTTTGTAGCAATATTATTTATAATTGTATAACACGGTAAATACGCATGATCCGATCCAATATCAGCTACTGTAGATCCTACTGGAATCTCGCGCACAACTTCTTCTAATCGTTTTGAAAGCTTTACTTCATTCATGTATTTCCATTACTCCTTCTCTTGTCAGTCTGTCTCCATGATAATGAATTTATAGTAGTTGTTGCAAGCCCATAACAACAATTCCATTCTCTATTACTCATCGTATTTTAGAAAGTATAGAAAAACAAGCCTTTTGCAAAAGCAAAAGGCTTGTTTTATGGAACCTTATTTTTTCTTAGATAGCCAATCAGCTACTTTAGCCGCTTGATCAGCTGGAACTAAATTTGGCGGCATATTTCCTTTTCCTTTCGAAAGAATTTCTTTAATTTCATCCTTTGAAAGTTTTCCACCAATTTTTTGTAAATTAGGCCCTACCGCCCCTTGTAACTGATCGCCATGGCAGCTCGTACAGCTTTGCTTCACAATATCTTCTGGCTTTGATGCTGTTTGCGCTGGCTTCCCGCCATTTTTTGTATCAGCTAACTCTTTAGATTTATTTAGCCCCTGAAATGAAAATACAAACATAACGATAATACCTAATGCTGCAATAAGAGCGAACGGAATCAGCGGATTACGTTTCATATCTCTTCTCCCCCCTCTATACCCCTAAATAGTTAGATGATTCAGTCATTTCCATTGTACTTGAAAACGCTCTATCCGAAAAGAGTAAACTATCACTTGTTGAAAATATTACATAAATTCAGTTTATTGTTTTTTATTGTTATATCGCTTATTATTTCGATAATTATTAACGTTTCTCATCATATTTTTCGCTTTTCTACATATTTTTTTGTATAGAATAAACAAAATTAATCGAAAAATCGAAAAATGAGCATTTGCAAATCAAAAGACAATTCTGTAAAATAAATTACAAGAAATTGTAATCGTTGCCGATAGCTAAATTTTAACAAAATTTAACAAAACAAAAAAGTTTACTTCACAAAAGTGAAGTAAACTTAAAGTTAGCCTATTCTAAGAAATCCTTAAGACGCTTACTACGACTTGGATGTCTTAATTTGCGAAGTGCTTTCGCTTCAATTTGACGGATACGTTCTCTCGTTACGCCGAATACTTTCCCAACTTCTTCAAGCGTACGAGTTCGTCCATCATCTAAACCGAAACGAAGACGTAGAACATTTTCTTCACGATCTGTTAGTGTATCTAACACATCTTCTAATTGTTCTTTTAGCAATTCATACGCTGCATGGTCCGCAGGCGATGTTGCTTCTTGGTCTTCAATAAAGTCACCTAAATGGGAGTCGTCTTCTTCACCAATTGGTGTTTCAAGAGAAACTGGCTCCTGTGCAATTTTTAAGATTTCGCGTACTTTTTCTGGCGCAAGATCCATTTCTTCACCAATCTCTTCAGGAGATGGTTCGCGTCCTAAATCTTGTAACAATTGACGTTGTACACGAATTAACTTATTAATCGTTTCAACCATATGAACTGGAATACGAATTGTTCGCGCTTGGTCTGCAATCGCACGTGTAATTGCTTGGCGAATCCACCAAGTTGCATACGTACTAAATTTGAAACCTTTACGATAATCGAACTTTTCAACCGCTTTAATTAGACCCATATTTCCTTCTTGGATTAAGTCTAAGAAAAGCATACCACGGCCCACGTAACGCTTTGCAATACTTACTACAAGACGTAAGTTCGCTTCCGCAAGACGGCGTTTTGCTTCTTCATCGCCTTCTTCAATACGCGTCGCAAGTCGAATTTCTTCTTCAGCGGATAGTAAGTCAACGCGACCAATTTCTTTTAAGTACATACGAACAGGATCATTGATTTTCACACCTGGTGGCACACTTAAATCATTAAGGTCGAATTCTTCTTCCGTTTTTGTAATTTGGCGATTATTAGGACCTTCTTCGTTGTCGTTATCGCCAACTAAGTCAATCCCTTGTTCACCTAAATATTCATAGTATTCATCCATTTGATCGGATTCAATTTCAAATCCATTCATGCGTTCTGCGATCTCTTCATATGTAAGAACGCCACGTTTTTTTCCGACCTCAGTGAGTTGTTCTTTCACTTGCTCAAGGGTCATTTCAGTTTCAATTTGTTTAGAACGAGCTGGTTTGTCAGCCATCTGTTCCCCTCCTTACGCGAGATACAAACATTCATTATACTAAATCTTTACCAAAAAAGCTATTTTCTCGCTTTTTGATTTTGTAAATATGCTACATAATATTTAGCAGCCTCTACAGGATCTGTTTTTTCCATCTGTTTTACTTTAAAGATGATTTCCATCTTTACAAGTTTTTCCTTATGACGTCTAAGCGTCTCTAAATGGCCTTGTAACACTTCTTCTGTGTATTCTGGATTAATAAATTCATCCGTCGAAATATCAGTGATAATGTTTTTCAACTTTTCATCAGAGAGCCAACTTAAAAATGTTCCGACTGAAGGTTCATTTCCCTTTTCATAATATGCGTATAGTTCATATAAAATCCCTTTATGTTCTTCTGTATGAAAATCTTCTATATGGGATTCCATGCGAACGGCTACTTCTGCACTTTGCAACATATGATAAATAATTTCTCTTTCTGCCCTTTCAAAACCTGTTAACTTCGGTTTTGTTTGAACAACTTGAGACGGCTTAGAAACCTGCTTTATTTGTTTTTGCTGTACCTTTTGTTCTTTGCGATATTGGTGCAATTGATTCAAAAGTGTTTCCATTGAATAAGAAAACTCTTGCGATAACGACTTCAAATATGATTCTGCCTGCATCGCGTCTTGTAACAACGACAACTCTTTTAAAACACTTTTCACATATTCTTCTTTGCCAGACTCATCTTGCAAATTTTTCCCTAAACGCAAATAATTTATTTTAAAACCAACAAAACTTATACTTGATTTCACAAGATTTTCAAAAGCGGTTGTCCCATATTGTTGCACATATTCATCAGGATCAAGCTTATCTGGCAAGGATGTGACTTTCACTTGGCAACCAACTTTTAACAGTAATTGCCCTGCTTTCATCGTCGCTTCTCGTCCTGCTTTATCACCATCATAGCAAAGAACAACAGTTTCAACGTTACGTCGCAGAAGTTTTGCTTGTTCTTCAGTTAAAGCTGTTCCCATTGTCGCAACAGCTTCTTCCACACCACTCTTTACCGCAGCTAGTACATCGGCATACCCTTCAAAAAGGACTACTTGCCCACGCTTTCTAATAAACGGCCTTGCTTGGTGGAAGTTATACAACAATTTACTTTTGTGAAAAATCGGTGTTTCAGGGCTATTTAAATATTTCGGAGTGTCATCTCCTAAAGCCCTTCCACTAAACGCTATCACCTTACCTTGTAACGTATGGATTGGAAACATAACTCTTCCACGGAAGCGATCATAATGACTACCATCCTTCTCACTTCTTATTAGAAGACCGGCTTGTTCCATACTAGACAGCGATAAACCTCTTTTTTGTAAAATTTTCGTTGCAGCATCCCAAGCAAGTGATGCATAACCAATTTCAAACTTCTCAATCATCTCTTTCGTAATACCACGGTTTAATAAATATGAAAGTGCTTCATTTCCCTCTTCTGTATTTACTAATAAATGATGATAATACTTTTTCAAAAGTTCGTGAGCCTGTTGCATGATGACAGTGTCATCAGATATGTCTTCTTGTTGTACTTGCCCTGATGTATACTCTGCAACCGCAATTCCATTTCTTTCACCTAACTTTTGAACAGCCTCGGTAAAAGCAAGTCCTTCCATTTTCATTAGAAAGGAAAATACATTTCCACCTTCTCCACATCCGAAGCAATGAAAAATTTGCTTATCAGATGAAACAGAGAATGAAGGAGAATTCTCACCATGAAATGGACAAAGGCCGAAATAGTTACGTCCCTGCTTTCTAAGTTGAACGTATTCACCAATCACTTCTACAATATCGGATGACGTCCGAATCTGTTCAACAACTTCTTCGGGAATTCTGTTGCCCATAACTCCATCTCCGTGTCGTATTTTGTATTCGATATAAATTAAAAAATTCCTTTATAATTCGACAATATTTTTTCTAAACTTGTTAGAAAGTATTGTCGATCACATTGTGTAAACGACTTCGGACCTCTTATATAGGCCCTTTGTCTGCGTAACTTCGCAGATACATACTACTATATAAAATTGTATTCATATGCTCATCTATTACAAATGCACCTCTTGAAGACAATACATATACACCTTTTTTACAAGAAGACTAGCAAGCCTCATATACTGTATGATCATGAGATCTGTTACCTTTGCAAGTTGATAGATATAAATCAACTTCATCTTGTCCAGAATCTACATAAATCCAATTGCCTTGCTGTTTTCTTGAACGATGAGTATACGATGCGACAAACACAATTTCGACATGAAATTCAGTTCCAACTTGCACAATCTCATCCTTCACGGGATATGCACCTGCATCAACTAATACGTTATTGATGTTTTGCATATTTCTGTATTCTACATCCCTTCTGTGAATCCTTCCATAATGTGCGTTTTCTTGTATAGATTTTGTCGATTTAATGTAATTACATGTCTTTTTTGTAAATCCTATCCCTAGTTTATTCTGAAAAATTAAAGTCTAAACGTAAAATATAGGTTTTTATCACAATTTTTTATTATAATATATTTTCTTCAACTACGCTACATATCCCTTTATTTTTTCATCTTCTACTTTAGGATAACTAAACCATGCTTTTCACATAATAAAAAAACAGAAGAATATAAGTATAACCACTCCGCTATAATCTATTACTAATCCAACAAGTATCGTATTTCATATGAGCGAAAAAAGCACATTCACCTTCGGTAAATGTGCTAAAACATTTTTTGGTTTTGCACTGCATTCACAATAATATTTGCTGTTTCTTCAATCGCTTTATTCGATACATCAATTACTTGACAATTTATTTTACTAATTACTGCTTCAAAGTGATCAATCTCTTCTTGAATACGATTAATATTGGCATATGTTGCGCCGTCACTTAATCCAAGTGATTTTAATCGTTCTTTTCGAATATGATTTAACTTATCCGGTGTAATTTTCAAACCGAAACATTTCTCTTTTGCCACTTGATATAATTCCTCAGGTGGATCCACTTCTGGTACAAGCGGCACATTGGCAACTTTCAACCGTTTGTTATGAGCTAAGTATTGAGAAAGTGGTGTTTTTGATGTACGTGAAATTCCAATTAACACGATATCCGCTTTTAAAATACCTCGTGCATCTCTACCATCATCGTACTTTACAGCAAACTCAATTGCTTCAATCTTTTTAAAGTACTCTTCATCTAATCTACGAACAACACCCGGCTCATATCTCGGCACTTGCCCTGTAATTTCTTCAATTTGATCGATAAGAGGTCCGATAATATCGTATGCCTCTACCCCTTCTTTTGCAGCCTCTTTCACTAAATACTGGCGCATTTCCGGCTTTACTAACGTAAAACAAATAAGCGCTTGATTACTCTTAGCAATCGAAATCACTTCTTTTAATGTCCCTGTATCTTCTACATACGGTACACGTCTAATATCAGGAGCAAATGGGAATTGCCCCATTGCTGCTCGAACAACTAAATCAGCCGTTTCTCCTACAGAGTCAGATACGACATATACGATTTTATTATCCATTACATTACCTCACTTTAAACAAATTACACTTATTCGTTATTTACTAGGTTTACAAACGCACGTGTAATATTTGTTTTTGTAATTCGTCCAATTACTTCTAAACCTTGCTTCGTATCTTTCACAACCGGCATCGCATCAATCTGTCTTTCTATTAATTCCATCGCAATATCATATAAAGAATCTTCTCTACGACACATG
Organism: Bacillus toyonensis BCT-7112; assembly: GCF_000496285.1. Taxonomy (GTDB): domain Bacteria; phylum Bacillota; class Bacilli; order Bacillales; family Bacillaceae_G; genus Bacillus_A; species Bacillus_A toyonensis. The sequence goes on from NC_022781.1 coordinate 1,507,901, forward strand.
GCAATGTTTGGCATCCTTGTCATGATAATATTAACCGGAAGAGAGGTTAAATCCTGCTTCCCTAAGCTAGCTCTTAATAGATCTTTTCGAGACACAACACCAACTAATAGTGTAGATTGATCTACAACAAACAATGTACCAACATCCTCTAAAAACATCGTACAAATTGCATCGTATACTGATACATTTTTATCAATTACAGCCGGTCTAGATTGATAATCTTGCACTTTAATTTTCTTAACAGCTTCAGATAATAGCTGCCCCCCAGTTTTCCCCGTATAAAAATAACCTACGCGTGGACGCGCTTCTAAATAACCAGCCATCGTTAAAATTGCTAAGTCTGGTCTTAGCGTTGCACGTGTTAAACCCAATTGCGCAGCAATTGACTCCCCTGTAATAGGACCGTGATCTTTTACAATCTGAATGATATGTTCTTGCCGTTTATTCAGCTCTATGATAATCACCACCTTTAATGCACAACGAAAAAAGTTATACTATCTCTTAAATATTATATACTAAATATGCTATTCGAAAAAGAAAGTATGTAAAAAGGACCGTATACGGCCCCAAATTATATTTGAAACTTATCAAGTTGCTCTAGGAAACGTCTTGATTTCAAATAAATTCCGCAATATTCATCATAATATGTATTCAATACTAAGCGCATTTGTTTTTTTGTGCTATCCTTCACTGATACATTGCCGAGCCTATGTAAATCGAAATGGAAGAAAAGACGTAACAATTTATGTACAGCTTCTCCCACCGGTATACGATACGGATCTTGCTCCGCATGACGTGAGCACAGAAAACCGCCTTCCCTGACAGAGAAGGCGACAAAATCTGTTTCTTGATGACAAATCGCACATGTATCAAAATACGGGCGCATCCCTAATACCGGAAGCATTTTCGTTTGATAAATTAATGATAATACTTCTGGATCAACACCCTCACACATATAATGCAACGTTTGATATAACATTTCAAATAAGTACGGATTATGTTTTTTATCTTCTGTTGCTTTATCAGTTAACTCAACAACAAATGATGCATAAGCAGTTAAAAATATATCCTCGCGAATTTCTTTCATAGTTGAAATAATCTCGCCTTGTTGCAAAGTTCCAAGCCCAGATCCCACTTGAATAAGAAAATGCCCATGTGTCATAAGTTGCGAAACAGATGCTAACCGACTTTTCGGTTTTTTCGCTCCTCTTGCCATTGCACTTATCTTACCGAATTCTCTTGAGAATATTGTAACAATCTTATTCGTTTCTCCGTAATCTGTCGTACGGATAACGATGCCCTCAACTTTTTGAAACATGTTCGTCACCATCCAAGGTTTGAACAAAACGGGTCAAGAAATTGGAGAGTCTAGATGCGCTAGCTCCTCATCATGTTGATCCATCTCATCGTTTACGTCTTTTTCCATCTCTTTTAAAAGCAAATACGTTTCAATGCTTCCTGTTTTGGAGAAAAACTTCCAGGTAAAATCTAGCATAAGAATCCACCTTTCTCAATAAGCGTAGCCTATAAACCAATTTCCTTTGTTATTAAATTGACCCATTTTGTCCATTTTCATGTGAGAAAAATTTTTCCTAATTTATTAAAGTTTACAAAAACCAATAATCAGCGGATGAGCAAACATCCACTGATTACAGCCTTACTTTATTTTAGTACTCGTCTTCGCGGAAACCAAGATCACGAAGCTGAGACATCTTATTGCGCCAATCTTTTTGTACTTTTACCCATACCTCTAAAAATACTTTAGAACCAAGAAGTGCTTCAATATCAAAACGAGCTCGTTTCCCGACTTCTTTTAACATCTTCCCTTGTTTCCCAATAATAATTCCTTTTTGTGACGCACGTTCAACAACAATCGTTGCATTTATATAAACTGCACCGCCCTCACGCTTCTGAATTGCATCAATAACAACCGCTACAGAATGTGGCACTTCTTCACGTGTTAAATGTAGTACTTTTTCACGAATAAGCTCTGCAATAATAAATCGCTCCGGATGATCCGTTACTTGATTATCTGGGTAGTATTGCGGTCCTTCTGGTAAATATTTTTTAATTGCTCCAATTAACGCTTCTACATTATTACCGTCTAATGCAGAAATTGGTACAATTTCTGCAAACTCATGTAGTTTACGATATTGATCAATTAACTCTAATAATTGCTCTGGATGAACTTGGTCAATTTTATTAATTACCAAAAATACCGGTTGTTTCGTTTCTTGTAATTTCTCAATAATGAATTCCTCACCACGACCAAATCCTTCAGTTGCATTGACCATAAACAGCACAATATCAACTTCTTTCAATGTCGTTTGAGCCATCTTCACCATGAAGTCACCTAGTTTATGTTTCGGTTTATGTATTCCTGGTGTATCAATGAAAATTACTTGTGAATCATTTTCTGTATATACGCCTTGAATTTTATTACGAGTCGTTTGTGGCTTGTCACTCATAATGGCAATTTTTTGGCCGATAATACGATTTAAAAATGTAGATTTCCCAACATTCGGTCTGCCAATAATAGAGACAAAACCTGATTTATAACCTTTTCTATTCATGTAAATCCTCCGCTAAAAATGCTCCTGGTAACAATTCTCCGACTGTCGTCTCTTGAACGTCACCATGTAAATTTGATAGGTATACTTTCGTATCCTGTTTACATAATTCTACCATAACTTGTCGACATGCTCCACAAGGAGGTACTGGGCGTTTTGTATCTGCTACAACCGCAATAGCTACAAACTCTTTATCCCCTTCAGAAACTGCCTTAAATAAAGCAGTTCTTTCTGCACAGTTGCATAAGCCATATGATGCATTCTCAACATTACAGCCACGATATACTTTTCCATCGTGCGTTAATAATGCTGCACCTACTTGAAATTTTGAATATGGTACGTACGCTTGTTTACGCGCTTCGATTGCTTCTTGAATTAATTGTTTACTATTCATATCCCGCATCCTTCCTGTTCACAGCTGTGAATAGATACACTCTCTCACTAAAGGCCTTTATAGCACTTCCTAGGCTTAATAAAAGCTTCGGAATGCAACTATACCACATACGGTACAAAGATAATAGCACCAATTATAACGGCTATAACTGCAAAGAGTAAAACCGCTCCTGCTGCGACATCCTTTGCAATTTTCGCAAATGGATGTATATCAGCAGTCACTAAGTCTACTGTTTTTTCCACAGCCGTATTTACCATCTCTAAACCCATTACAATCCCTATCACAATAAGTAATACCACCCACTCTATTTTCGTAATATGGAAATAAAAGCCGCAGCATATAACAATGACTGCGGCTAAATAATGAATTCTCATATTTCTTTCATGACGAAGACAAAAGAATATACCAGCTATAGCATATCCAAAACTATCTAAAAGTTTTCCTTTTTTCATCGTCCTAATCCAAATGCTTCTAAAATTTCTTTTTGTCTTCCAAACATTTCTTTTTCATCTTCTTCTGTCATGTGATCATAACCAAGCAAATGTAAAAAGCCATGTAACGCTAAAAACCCAAGTTCCCTATCAAAAGAGTGTCCATATTCTTCAGCTTGCTCTTTCGCTCTTGGAATAGAAATAATAAGATCTCCTAACATACGCGGCATCTCCGCACCGACAATTTCCATTTCACCTTCTCCCATTTCTTCCATAGCGAAAGAAATAACATCCGTAGGCTGATCCTTATCTCGGTAATCACGGTTTATTTCACGAATACGTTCATTATCTACAAACGTAACCGATAATTCTGCCCCTTCTTCTATGTTTTCCATTTGAGCCGCTTTCTCTACCAGCTCTCGAATCAAACTTATATAATCGTCTTTCACTTCTTCTGTTTCATCAATAAAATCAATTAATAAACTCATTCTTTCTCCTTCTCTTCCGGTAGTTCCGGATATGTAATACGCGAATGGAAAATACCATTTAACGTCTCGCATAACGTTTTTCCAACGATTTGTAGCTCTTTAAATGTCAAATCACATTCACTAAATTGTCCATCTTGCAAACGATCTTTAATAATACTTTGCACTAAATTATTAATTTGATCTGGCGTTGGATGATTCATAGAACGCACCGCGGCCTCTACACTATCAGCAATACCAACAATCGCCGACTCTTTAGAAGTTGCTTTGGATCCTGGATAACGGAACATCTCTTCTGTATATTTTTCTTTATCTTCTTTAATCGCCTTATAGTAAAAATATTTAAGTAACGTTGTACCATGATGTTGTCCAGCAATATCAATAATTTCTTGCGGAATATGGTACTCTTCTAGCATCCTCACCCCGTCCGTTACATGAGCGATAATAATATCTTTACTCGTTACAGGGGCGAGTTTATCATGTGGGTTTTCAATCCCCATCTGATTTTCAATAAAGAACTGTGGTTGTACCGTTTTTCCTACATCATGATAATACGCCCCTACACGGGCTAATACACCATTTGCCCCGACTGCTTCACAAGCAGCTTCAGAAAGATTCGCTACCATTACACTATGGTGATATGTCCCTGGCGCTTCTAGCAAAATCTTACGCAAAAGCGGATGATTTGGACTTGATAGTTCCATAAGCTTCATACTTGATACAATGCCAAGTCCACTCTCTAAATATGGTAAAATCCCCATAGCTAACACCGAAGAGATAATCCCTGAAACAGAAGCCATCAATAATTGTGTACCAATTTCAAGAGGCGAAAAATTCCCATTACGCAACAATAATAACGCTGCCAATACGACCACATTTAACACAGAAACGAGTATACCCGCTTGTAAAATCATCGTACGACGATTTTTTTCTCTCAAGAAAATACTAACTGATAGTGAACTTAGTAACACATAGATCCCCACACTATAATTCAGGGTGCTCGTTACTCCTTCATTAAACATAATGCTTCCGCATACAGAAAAAATCATGCTTGTTAAAAAAACAAATCGATCACCAATCATTAGTTTTACAAGTATTGTTCCCATTGCAACTGGAACGACATACGCGATCCCTGCATATTCAAGCTTTTGGAACAAGCTAATGATTTTCATTAAAACGATCGTGATCGACAAAATGGTAATGTACGCTAAAATATACGGTCTATCTTCCCTTTTCCGTTGTAAAAATACTTCAAATTGCTTATGCATAAAGTACAATAGCACACCAATGAGTACCGCTAATCCAACATAGGGTTGAAAACTGTTCCCTTTTTCTAACAGACCAACTAATTTCAACTGATTGTACATATCACTTGAAATCGTTTCACCTTCTCTAACAAGGACTTGCCCTTGAAGAATATAAACAGGTGGAACTAAATCTTCTTCCGCTTTTCTCTTCTCTTTTGTTAAGGTCGGATCATAAAAATAGTTTGCAGAAATCGCATATTTCCCTAACGCCTTAATAGATTCCTTTAAACCATTATCAACATTAACACTATTCATCTCACTTACATATCGTTCCTTCGCATCCTTCAATTCGTCCATTTTAATATGCTCAGTCATGATACTATTAATAGCTGTAACTGCTGCATCTTTTGCTAATACTAATTGGTTCGAATCTGCATTAATTAAGTTTAGTAAGTTTAAATCAGATAATTCTTTCGTTAAATCAGTAGGCAATTTTTTTTTCAACTTGTCCACTTTTTCAGCATCAGTAATCTTTTTTTGCTCATCCGGCCCAACCGCTTTAATCTCTTGTATCACTTCATCTACTTTAGCAAAGACGTCATTCACAATATCCACTTTATTTTGTTTATACTCACTTTTATATGTATATTGATCTTCAACTTTTGTAGCGGCTTCTTTTTTCTTTTTGTCCGTTGTAACTTTATCTTCAATTTTAATAGGAGAATGGATTGTTTTTTTCGCAATAGAATATGTTGTAACATCTAATTGCTCTGGTTTTACATTATTCATAAGTGCAAAAAACAGCACTGCTCCTAATAAAACGTAAGAAATCCAACTTAGTTTTTTCGAATGTTGTAAATTACGAAACCACTTAGAAATTTCTTGAGATCTTGACATGATTTCAATACCTTCTCCTCTCCAGAAATAAAGTGAAACTATTTATAGCTTTCGTTTCTTCTAACAAGCGACACTTTTAGAATCATACGTCATTTATCGCTTATACTCTTCTTCTTTCATGATAGTAAAAAAATTGCTATTCGCCAACCTTATCATACAAAAAGAAATGATCCTGACAAATAGGATCATTCCATTTTATCATACGCCTCAATAATACGTTGCACTAACGGATGTCTCACAACGTCGCTTTGCTCTAATGTAATGAACGAAAGTCCTGATACACCAGATAAAACATTTGTAGCAATAGAAAGACCTGATTTTGCCCCTTTTGGCAAATCTACCTGCGAAGGATCCCCTGTTATAACCATTTTAGAACTAAAACCTAATCTTGTTAAAAACATTTTTATTTGGACACCAGTTGTATTTTGCGCTTCATCTAAAATAACAAATGAATCATCAAGCGTACGCCCTCTCATATAAGCAAGAGGCGCGATTTCAATTACACCTCGCTCCATCATACGCTGCGTATATTCTTGTCCAAGAATATCGTGCAGTGCATCATACAATGGACGTAAATATGGATCTACCTTCTCTTTTAAATCCCCTGGTAAAAAACCTAAACTCTCTCCAGCTTCTACAGCAGGCCTTGTTAGAATAATTTTCTTTACATACCCTTGTTTTAACGCTCTTACAGCCATTACTACAGCTAAGTACGTTTTTCCAGTTCCAGCAGGTCCTATCCCAAATACAATATCATTCTTCTTCATCGCATGAATATATCGTCTTTGTCCCATTGTTTTTACACGAATAGATTTACCCTTTGCCGTTTTAAAAATTTCTTCTTCATATAACTCTTCAAATTGAGCAATTTTCCCTTGTTTTGCGAGCTGAATTGCATACGCAACATCTCTTTCTGTAATGGATACACTTTTACGAATAACAACAAGTAATTGCTGTAAGATTTTTTCTACGAGTGTCACGTTTTCATCTGCCCCAGACACATGAACTGTTTCACCTCTAGTTACGATAGATACATTAAGTTCTCGTTCCATTACTTTTAAATGAGCATCATTGACTCCAAAAAGAGCGATTGCTTCGTTAGTATTTTCCAATTGTTGGTTCATTTCTACTAATTGTTCTGCCATTACTCAGTCTCCTTGAATATCGGATTCGGATATCGGTTGTGACTCTGCAATATTTTCAATTACAGTATAATGCAATGTAACTTTTAGTTGATCCGCCTCAACCTCTTTACTCAAAATCTTATCACTTACAATCATAGCATGTTCATCCAATTTTTTCTTTAGTTCTTTTTCAGCCATCTCTTTCGCTACTTTCAATGCCTGTTTTTCTGTGTATTCTCGATTCGCTTCTTCCTCTTCTCGTACAATATCTTTTTCATATGCAATCGGTAATGTAAAACCAAATAATTTCACATCATGTTTTACATGTTCAGTACGAGAGCGTTTATACTTATCATGTTGAAATCCCCATATTTTTATTTTTGCACTCCCAAACTTAAGAAAGTATTCATTATACGCATTACCAGTATACACTTGAAATTGTGTTTTCAGCGGCACACTCACCTCGGATGTATACCAAGTTTCTCCATATACAATACCTTTCGCCGAAACAACTGACGGGTTTTCCTCATTACCATATATACCTGATACAAGAAGTTGTCCTTTTTCAACATGGTCATTTTTCATAACGACTGGTTTTCCAACCTCTACAAACGTTTTTGTAATAATTGCTTCTTTTTTTGCCACTAAATTTTGTGGATGCTGTTCCTTTTCTTTTTTCGGCTCGTTTTTTTCCACAATTTTAAAATGATAGGTGGTCCCTCTTACTTCCAGCCCCGCCCAAGTAATCGCATTAATATTGTCCGTCAAATGGCGTTGCACATCTTCTACACTAGGCATTTGAAACTGTAGTTTTCCTTTCTTAATACCCATTTTATCCAATTCTTTCATCAATATATATTCTGTTTCAGGTTTCGCTCCTGTAATCTCAATTTTCCAAACCATATTTGACATTGCAATCATACCAAAAAAGAAAATTAAAAAACCGATTAAAAACCCACTATTTTTAATTAAACGCTTATTCCAAAAAGGAAAACCGTAGCGTCCAATGAAATATAATTTGCATTCATTTTTTCTATAAATTGGTTTTAATTTTTTCACATCGCGTAACAACATACAAAAAACTAACGTTTCATCAGCAATCTTCTTAACATCCCAAACTAATAATTTTCTACGTACGCATTCATTAACGAACCGTTCCGCTCCTCTACCTTCAATTCGTACTTTTACATATCCAAGCCACTTTATAAACCATTTATTTTTCATCTACTACCTCCACTACCTTTCCCAAAAGTAGACATACTACTTTTCACTTTAATTAGCAAAATAGCTCGTACGAAAATGATATAAAGAGTTTTACTGCCCATAAATAGCGAGATAACTGAATAGTAAGGTCGAATCACGAGAATAAAGAAGAAAAACTTCACATACGGAAGTTTCCCTCACTCTTTTTGCTTTTCACTTTCTAAAAACATCACTTGCTCAATGATCCCTTCAAGCAAAAGCTCCTCTGGAAGGATTGTTTTAATAACGAAGGATTGCCCCTTAATTAATAATTGACCATGTTTTAGCAACAATCTTACTTCTTTATCTGAAAACACTAATAAACCTTGATGATTTTCTATATAGATATGCACTTGCCCAACAAGCGTGATCCGAGGTAGATCCATTAGCACATCCACTGGCAGGTCTATTTGCTTCGTTAACCAATTCTTCATTTGTTCTAATTTTTTCATCTTAAAAGACCTCCTCTCATCCCATATGTATGAAAAAAGAGCTTGTAATATCACGTCCAAACTGAAAAAAAGCATAAAAAAACGTCTCATACGAAATGAGACGTTTTTTTATGCTAATAGCTGGATAACCAGCTTATTCACAAGTGATCCGTCTGTTTTACCTTTTACTTTCGGCATAACAGCAGTCATCACCTTACCCATATCTGCTTTTGATGTCGCACCAACTTCAGAAATAACTTGCTTGATTACATCAATCAGGTCTTCTTCAGTTAATTGCTCCGGCAAATATGCGCTTAAAATCTGAATTTCACTTTGCAGTTTATCAACAAGGTCTTCACGACCAGCTTTTTTAAATTCAAGGAGGGAGTCCTTATACTGTTTTACTTCACGAGCTAAAACTGTTAATTCCTCTTCTTCTGTAAGAGTATGTTGCAGTTTAATACCTTCATTTTGTAAAGCAGCCTTAACCATACGAATAACGGTTAATTTTTCTTTTTGTTTATTCTTCATCGCTTGTTTCATATCATCGTTTAAACGACCGAGAAGACTCATAACTTACACCCTCTCTTAGAATTTACGCTTTCTTGCCGCTTCAGATTTCTTCTTACGTTTTACACTTGGTTTTTCATAAAACTCGCGCTTTCTTGCTTCAGCAAGTGTACCAGTTTTAGAAACCGATCTTTTAAAACGGCGAAGTGCATCCTCCAAAGACTCGTTTTTACGAACGACTGTTTTTGACATTCTCTTTCCCTCCCTCCGAAACATCACACTTACATACTAACTTCAGCATGCAAAAAGAAACACTTCTTCAGCATGTCTTTTACGATTATAATACATTTTATCACTTCAGGTCAACTATTTGACCGAATAAAAGAGGAATAGATGCTCTTCCTTTTTTAAAGCTATGCAAATAGCTATCATCCTTTTCCACTGAAAACAACTATATTTTTATCATTGTACCTTTTCAACACTTAACTTTTCCATGAAAAAAGAAAGCATGCAAACCGTTTCCGTTTGCATGCTTTTTTTTACGCGCTCGCTGATTCTTTTTTCACATCATCTTCAATAACACGAACAAATTGCGCTTCGTTATATGGATAACCAGCTTTCGTAATTTTCACTTTCACTAGCTTACCAATTAATTCTTCTGACCCTTCAAAGACAATTTTCAAATAGTTATCTGTATAACCTACATATAACCCTTCACGATCGCCATCTTTAAATTGCTCTTCCGGGATAATTTCAAGTACTTCTCCTTCAAACTGTGAAGCATACTCTTTCGCTAATTGATTAGATAGTTCAATTAGACGGTGAACACGATCATTCTTCACATCTTCAGGAACTTGATCTTCCATACGCGCTGCAGGTGTTCCCGTACGTTTTGAATAAGGGAATACGTGTAACTCAGAGAAGCGATTCTCTTTAATGAAATTGTACGTTTCCATAAATTCTTCTTCTGTTTCACCTGGGAAGCCAACAATTACGTCTGATGTAATCGCAAGACCTGGTAACGCTTCTTTCAAACGATCTAAACGCTCTTGGAAAAATTCCATTGTATACTTACGACGCATACGTTTTAATACAGTATTAGATCCTGATTGCAACGGAATGTGCAAGTGGCGTACAACTACTTCAGATTTGTCTAACACTTCAATTACTTCATCTGAAATTTGACTCGCTTCAATAGAAGAAATACGAAGACGTTTTAATCCACCTACTTCTGCTTCCATATCACGAAGTAATCCAGCTAAGTTATAATCTTTAATATCTTCACCGTATCCACCTGTATGAATACCAGTTAATACGATTTCTTTATAGCCTGCATCCACTAATTGCTGCGCTTGTTTAATAACTTCTTTTCCATCACGAGAACGCATTAAACCACGCGCCCAAGGAATAATACAGAACGTACAGAAGTTATTACAACCTTCTTGTATTTTTAATGAAGCACGTGTACGATCCGTGAAATATGGTACATCAAGTTCTTCGTATACACGTGTTTTCATAATGTTACGGACAGCATTAATTGGTTGACGCTCTTTACGGAATTCTTCGATGTATCCTAACATCTTTTCACGATCTTGTGTACCAACTACAATATCTACACCTGGAATTGCCATAATTTCAGCTGGAGATGTTTGCGCATAACATCCCGTTACACAAATAACCGCATCTGGATTTTGACGCACAGCACGTCTAATTACTTGACGGCTTTTTTTATCTCCAGTATTTGTTACTGTACATGTATTAATAACATATACATCAGATTTCTTTTCATATTCAGTTCTTTCATAACCACCTTGTTTAAACAATTGCCAAATAGCTTCTGTTTCATAGTGGTTTACTTTACAACCTAACGTGTGGAACGCAACAGTTGACATTGATCATCACCCCATCAATTCAAAATGATAAGAAGCAGCACTTAACGCATAAAGCGGTGCCGTTTCCGTTCTTAAAATCCTTGGTCCTAAACTACATAGTACAAATTTATGTTCACGAAGCGCCGTAATCTCTTCCTCAGCTAAACCGCCTTCTGGGCCAAATACAATTAATAGCTTTTGACCTGGTTTCATTGTCGTTAAAGCTTTCGCAAAATTAGATTTCTCGCCTTGTTTTGCTTCTTCTTCATACGCAACAAGACAAACATCATACTCACCACTCATTGAAAGCAATTGCTTAAACGATGCTGGAGCATGTACTTCTGGAACTTCACTTCTATGCGATTGTTCCGCAGCTTCTTTCACAATTTTTCTTAAACGCTCAACTTTTTTATCAGCTTTTTTCGCATCCCATTTTACGATAGAGCGAGATGCTTGAAATGGTAAAAATGCGGCTGCCCCAAGCTCGGTTCCTTTTTGAAAAATTAACTCTAGCTTGTCTCCTTTTGGCAGTCCACTTGCAATCGTCACGAACACAGGAAGTTCACTTGATGCCTCTACCCATTCTACAATAGCTGTCTCAACAAATTCACTGGTAATTTCATCAATTGAACATACTGCTGTTTTTCCGTTTACACAGCAATAAATGTGATCACCAGCTGACATACGCATTACTCTCGCAATGTGATGTACATCATCACCTACAATGCGAATCTTTGCTTCACTTACATGTTTTTCTTCTACAAAATAACGTTGCATATAATCACCTTAGTAGAGTTTCGTTCCTTTCGTAAGTCAACACTTACGAAAAGAACGAAACGTTATCATTTTTCATATAACAAACGGCAAGTCCCTCACCTTATAGTGAGAGACTCCCCTTTTCATTATAAACTAAAATCTATATTACGCATTTCGTGCAATAATTGCTACCCAATCATCCATTCGTAATACTTCTTCAATTGTAAATCCAGCTTTTTCTAACGCCTCAGAAATTACTTTTTCTTTCGCTGCAATAATACCAGATGTAATGAATAATCCACCTGATTTTACAACTCGTGCTGCATCTTCAGGGAATAGAAGAATAATTTCTGCTAATAAATTCGCTACGATTAAATCAACAGGTCCTTCAATACCTTCTAAAAGACTATTTTGTCCAACAGATACGATATCATCTGTTTTATTTAAACGTACATTCATTTCCGCACTTTCCACTGCAACTGGATCTAAATCGTATGCTTGAACAGAAGACGCACCTAATTTTGCCGCTGCAATACTAAGTACACCTGAACCCGTTCCTACATCAATGACAGTATCACCTGATTGAACTGTTTTTTCTAAAGCACGAATACACATCGTTGTTGTTGGATGAGTTCCTGTACCAAACGCCATACCCGGGTCTAATTCAATGATTTTTTCATCCAGAGAAGATGGTGTGTATTCTTCCCATGTCGGTACGATTGTGAATGTATCAGAAATTTGTACTGGATGGTAATACTTTTTCCAAGCAGTAGCCCAATCTTCTTCATTGACTTCGTTAATGGTAATATTTCCAGTACCAATTTCAATGTCGTAAGATGGAAGCACATCAATAGATGATTTTACACCCGCAATCGTTTCCTGTAAAGAATCCGTTTGTGGGAAATATGCTTTTACTAATACACCCTCTGCCGGGTATTCATCTGGGTTCAATGCATAAATTTCACCATATTGTTGCTCGCGCTCTTTCGTCAACTCTGCTGGATCCTCAATTGCAACTCCACTAGCACCAGCTTCATGTAAAATATGAGAGACAGCTTCTACTGCTTCTTCTGTTGTATGAATACTAACTTCTGACCATTTCACAATTTACCAACTCCATTTTTTATTTCCATTATTCCCCTTTGAAAGCACGTTTAAGCTTTCCGAATAAACTATCATCCTGCTCTTCTTGCCCTGCAAATTCACGTAATAAATCTTTTTGATGTGAATTTAATTTTGTTGGTACAACAACACGAACGACTACATATTGATCTCCTTGACCGTATCCACGTACGTTTGGAGCACCTTTTCCTTTTAAGCGGAATTCTGTTCCTGTTTGTGTTCCTGCTGGAATTTTCAGCTTCACTTTCCCATGAACAGTAGGAACTTCTACTTCAGCACCAAGTGCCATTTGCGCAAATGTTAATGGCATTTCGCAAATAATATGATCACCTTCACGCTCGAAGAATTCATGATTTCTTACATGAACAACTACATATAAATCTCCTGCCGGTCCACCATTTACGCCCGCTTCACCTTTTCCAGATACACGAATTTGTTGGCCATTATCAATACCAGCTGGAATCTTAACGTTAATTTTTTTACGCTTACGTACTTTACCTGAACCGTGACATGTCGTACATTTTTCTTTAATCATTTGACCAGTTCCTGAACAATGACCACAAGCTTGACGGTTTACAATACGACCAAACGGTGTATTTTGTTCTACACTTACTTGACCTGATCCTGAACAATGTTTACATGTTTCTTTTGAAGTTCCTGGTTTTGCCCCGCTACCTTTACAAGTATCACATGGATCTTCTACTGGAATTTCAACGTTTAACTCTTTACCAAAAATAGCTTCTTCAAAGTCTAAAGTGACTTGATATTGTAAGTCAGCACCTTGGCGCGGAGCATTTGGATCTCGACGTCTGCCGCCACCGCCGCCAAAGAACGAACTAAAGATATCTTCAAAACCAAAGCCACCGCCGAAGTCTCCTCCGCCACCGAAGCCTTGAGTTGCACCAGCATGACCAAATTGATCGTACTGCGCACGCTTTTGATCATCGCTCAACACTTCGTATGCCTCTTGTACTTCTTTAAACTTTTCAATTGCATTTTCTTCTTTACTTACGTCTGGATGGTATTTTTTAGCCAAACGACGATACGCTTTTTTAATTTCATCTTTTGAAGCGCCCTGGCTAAGCCCAAGGACCTCATAATAGTCTCGTTTACTCATAAATTTGCAACCCCCGAATCTTTCACATAAACGTAATTTTAACACCGAAAGAAAGTGCTTTGCAACAAAGTTTCCTCACTTACAGTATGCAAGCTAAAAAACTTAAGATCCTCACACATTTCTCCTCATTTATGAAAAAAGCCAAAGCCAAGGCACGCTTGACTTTGACTTTTTGTCATCTTACTTATTATGTTTGTACTTAAATTACTTGTCTTCTTTTACTTCTTCAAATTCAGCGTCTACTACATTATCTTTTTTCGCGCCAGCGTCTTGTGCTCCTTGTGCACCTTCTGCTTGCCCTGCAGCTGCTTGAGCTTGCTCGTATAATTTAACGCTTAATTGTTGTACGATTTCTTGTAAAGCATCTTTTTTCGCACGGATTTCATCAAGATCGTTTTTCTCAATTGCCGCTTGCAACGCTTCTTTCGCTTCTGTCGCTTTTGCAACCTCAGCCGCATCTACTTTACCTTCTAAATCTTTTACAACTTTATCTGTTTGGAATACAAGTTGGTCAGCTTCATTACGAAGTTCAACTTCTTCCTTACGTTTTTGGTCAGCGTCAGCATTTGCTTCTGCTTCTTGTACCATACGATCTACTTCTTCATCAGAAAGACCTGAAGATGATTGAATTGTAATAGCTTGCTCTTTGCTTGTTCCTAAGTCTTTTGCACGTACGTTAACGATACCGTTCGCATCAATATCGAATGTTACTTCGATTTGTGGAATACCACGTGGTGCTGGTGGAAGATCCGTTAATTGGAAACGACCTAATGTTTTGTTGTCAGCTGACATTGGACGCTCACCTTGTAGTACATGAATGTCTACTGCCGGTTGGTTATCAGCAGCTGTTGAGAATACTTGTGACTTACTTGTTGGAATTGTAGTGTTACGCTCGATTAATTTCGTGAACACACCACCCATAGTTTCAATACCTAAAGAAAGTGGAGTTACGTCTAATAATAGTACGCCTTCTACATCACCAGTAAGTACGCCACCTTGAACCGCAGCACCTAATGCTACAACTTCATCAGGGTTTACGCCTTTGTATGGCTCTTTACCAGTTTCACGTTTAATAGCTTCTTGAACAGCTGGGATACGAGTAGATCCACCAACAAGGATAACTTTATCTAATTCACTTGGAGCAAAGCCAGCGTCTTTTAATGCACGACGAGTCGGCTCTAATGTTCTTTCAACAAGACCTGCTGAAAGCTCTTCGAATTTTGCTCTTGTTAACGTTAATTCTAAGTGTAATGGGCCAGCAGCTCCAGCACTAATGAATGGTAATGAAATTTGTGTTTGTGTTACACCTGAAAGATCTTTTTTCGCTTTTTCAGCTGCATCTTTCAAACGTTGAAGTGCCATTTTATCTTGGCTTAAATCAATGTTATTTTCTTTTTTGAATTCAGCTACTAAGTGATCGATGATAACTTGGTCAAAGTCATCTCCACCAAGGCGGTTGTCACCAGCAGTTGAAATAACTTCGAATGTGCCGTCTGCTAACTCAAGGATAGATACGTCAAATGTACCGCCACCTAAGTCATATACTAAGATTTTTTGCTCTTCATCTTGTTTTTCTAAACCGTAAGCAAGTGCTGCTGCTGTTGGTTCGTTAATGATACGCTCAACTTCTAAACCAGCGATACGACCAGCATCTTTCGTTGCTTGACGCTCTGCATCGTTGAAGTATGCAGGTACTGTAATAACAGCTTTCGTTACTGTTTCACCTAAGTATGCTTCAGCAGAAGCTTTTAAGTTTTGTAAAATGATTGCAGAAATTTCTTGAGGTGTAAAATCTTTACCTTCAACTTCTACTTTGTAGTCTGTACCCATATGACGTTTAACAGACATGATTGTATTTGGGTTTGTAATTGCTTGACGCTTCGCAACTTCCCCAACTTGACGCTCTTCATTTTTGAAAGCTACAACAGAAGGTGTTGTACGGTTTCCTTCTGGATTTGGGATAACCTTTGGTTCTCCACCTTCCATAACAGCTACACAAGAGTTTGTTGTACCTAAGTCAATACCGATAATTTTACTCATGGCGAATCCTCCTACTTTTATGTAAATTATTGATTTACTTTTACCATTGATGGGCGAATCACACGGTCTTTTAGTTTATAACCTTTTTGGAATTCTTCAACTACCGCGTTTGATTCAAATTCACTGTCTTCCACTTGCATAATAGCTTGGTGTTCATTCGGATCAAACTGTTTACCAACAGCTTCAATCGCTTCCACACCTTCTTTAGTCAACGCTTCTAGCAATTGACGATGCACCATTTCCATACCTTGTAACAAGGATTTCGTTTGCTCGTCAGTCGCTTCCACTTGCATCGCTCTTTCAAAATTATCAAGAGCTGGCAAAATATCTGAAACTAGACTTTGTGCTCTATATTTGTCAGCAGCCTGTTTATCCATTTGGACACGGCGCTTATAATTTTCAAAATCAGCTTGTAGACGTAATGTGCGACCTTCCGTTTCCGTTAGTTTCGCTTGTAACTCATCTACTTTTTCTTGTAAAAGAGCAGCCTCACTTTTTTCTTCTACAGTTTTTTCACTGTTTTCTGGCGTGACAGCTTCTTCAACTTGCGCTTCTTTCACTTCTTCTACCACTTGTTCGTTACGCTCTTCCACAATTTTCACCTCCTTAAAAGGTATTAGGTATCATGCTTAGCATGATTACCTAAGCATTATATATTACACACAGCAATGAAAATTTCATCACTTGAGCGAATGTATTACTCTCATTTACTTTTTAAGTCCGTCTGTAAACTGTCTTGTAAATAACTGCAGTAAACTAATTACACGAGAGTATTGCATTCTCGTCGGACCTAAAATTGCAATTGTTCCAAGTTGCTCTTCTCCAATCGAATACGTTGCAGAAATCAAACTGCAATCCTCCATTGCCGTAGAAGAATTTTCTCTACCAATTTTCACTTGAATTCCGACTTGTTTATGACGCAAAATGTCATAAAACGCAGCCTCATTATCAATCATCGTCAGCAAAGATCTTACTTTATGAATGTCATGGAACTCCGGTTGCGAAAGCATATTCGCTTTCCCTCCAAAGTATATCTTTTCCGATAACGGAACTTGAAATGTACCATCTAACATTTTTATCGCACTATCGTAATTATGAACATACCCACGTAAAACTGTAACAATCTCTTTAAAGATTTTATTATGAAGTTCTGCCATCGGTACACCAGATAGCTTTTCATTTAAAATGTTAACCATTTTTTCTAAATCTGATAAATCAACAGATTCCGGAACGGTAATCGTTTTACTTTGTACATGCCCTGTATCCGTTACAATAATAGCGACTGCTGTTTGACGATCAAGCGGCACAATTTGTACGTTTTTAAGTTTATTTGTGCTTAACTTAGGCCCTAGAACAATCGCCGTATAGCTCGTAAGCTCTGATAAAATTTGAGCAGATTGCTGTGCAACTTTTTCTGCTTCAAAAATTCTTTCAGCAAATAAATCTTTAATTTGTACAATTTCATCGTTCGGTAAGTTTTGCGGCGCTAAAAGATGGTCTACATAAAATCGGTATCCTTTCTCAGAAGGAACCCGTCCAGAAGAACTATGTGTTTTTTCAATAAAACCTAATTCTTCTAAATCAGCCATTTCATTTCGAATAGTAGCTGAACTAAATGTGATTTCTTCTTTTTTAGCCAACGTTCTAGACCCAACGGGCTGCGCTGATCCAATAAAGTCATCAATAATTGTTTGTAAAATTAAGAGCTGACGTTCCGTAAGCATCTCATCATCACCTCTGTTAGCACTCTTTGTCTTCGAGTGCTAAATCTATTAATAACTTACCAAAATTGACATTCAATTGTCAACGGAAACGTCACGAAATAATGAATTTTTTTCACGTTTATGAAACATTTAATTAGTCAATCAAAAATGACTGGAACACTTCATTCCCTAATAATTTCCCTTTTCGTGTTAAACGCACATATCCATCTCTTTCTTCAAGCAACCCTTGTTCTTGATTGCCTTGTAACTGCTTCGCGAAAACTTGATCCATCTCTATATTGAATTTCTTTTGGAATGCTATTTTAGAAACACCTTTTGTTTTTCGAAGTCCTAAAAACAACTCTTCTTCCATTTTTTCCTTCTCAGTCACTTCATGAACATCTAAATAAGGAAATCCTGTTTCATCAATTTTATTAAAATATTGCTTCAGCGGACCTACATTTTGAATACGTTCCCCATTTACATAACTATGCGCTCCAGCTCCAAATCCATAGTACTCTTCATTATTCCAGTATGTGAGATTATGTCTACTTTCATTATCACCTTTTGAGAAATTACTAATTTCATACTGGCTATAACCGTGTTTCTCCATTTCATCCATTACCATTTCATACATTTTCGCTTCATGGTCTTCACCCGGAAGACGCAATTTCCCTTTATTCATTAAGTTATAAAACACTGTTTTGGGTTCCACAATTAATGAATATGCCGAGAAATGTTGTACACCAAGCGTAAAGGCAATGTCTAATGTTTCCTTCACATCTTCTATCGTTTGTCCTGGCAAAGCATAAATAATATCTACATTAATATTTTTAAAGCCTACTTCTTGAGCTTCTCGAATCGCTAGGAATGCATCTTCCCTCGTATGCTTGCGCCCGATTTTCTCCAGCAGTTCATCACGGAACGTTTGCACACCAAAACTAATTCGATTCACTCCACCTTCTAGCAGTACATTCAACTTCTCTTTCGGCAGATCTCCTGGATTCGCTTCAAATGTCAATTCACAATTCGGAGCAAACGGACGCAAATGACGATTAATAATCTCGAGTAATTTTTTTGTCTGTTCCATATTTAATGCTGTCGGCGTTCCTCCACCAACAAAAATCGTTTTCATACTATCAAACGGTACTTTTTGAACCGTATTTATTATTTCTTTCTCTAAGTACTCTAAATATTGATCTACCGGTTGGCGTTCAATAAACACTTTATTAAAATCACAATAGTGACAAATATGCTGACAAAACGGAATATGAATATATGCAGCTTGTACCAAATATAACTCCTACCTTTCTAAAAAGAAAACCTCCGCACTCCGGAGGGTTCTCTACTTCTCTAACGTATTACGGATTTGTTCCATTCGCATTTT
Source organism: Bacillus toyonensis BCT-7112 (assembly GCF_000496285.1). Classification (GTDB taxonomy): domain Bacteria; phylum Bacillota; class Bacilli; order Bacillales; family Bacillaceae_G; genus Bacillus_A; species Bacillus_A toyonensis. The sequence goes on from NC_022781.1 coordinate 1,527,228, forward strand.
TCCCCAATCATACATCATTTCAACGATTGGTAAAAGTGACATGCCTAGTTCCGTCATATAATACTCAACACGAGGAGGAATTTCGGGATATACTGTTCGATCAACAATCCCATCTTCCATTAACTCTTTTAATTGGTTCGACAAAACTTTATGAGAAATGCTTGGGAATAACCGTTGTAATTCGCTAAAACGATGAGGCCCTTCCACACCAAGATGCCACAGTATCACAACTTTCCACTTTCCACTAATAATAGAAAGCGTCAATTCCTTTTCACAATTAAAATTACCATTTTGTAGTTTCTCTTGAATATCTTTTCGAATATTTTCGGACATTAATAATCTCCTAACTCTGTATGAACTAAAAAGCTCTCTCACTATTGTAAATGAGAGATACTAAGATGTCTAAAAAGTAATGATACAGAAAAAAAGAAGCCGCATAAACGACTCCTTCTTTATTTTATATTAGTTGTCATCCATTTTCAGTACAGCCATGAATGCCTCTTGCGGTACTTCTACAGAACCAACAGACTTCATACGTTTTTTACCTTCTTTTTGCTTATCAAGAAGTTTACGCTTACGAGAAATGTCACCACCGTAACATTTTGCAAGTACGTTTTTACGCATCGCCTTAATTGTAGAACGTGCTACAACCTTGTTTCCAATAGTAGCTTGAATTGGCACTTCGAACTGTTGTCTTGGAATCAATTCTTTTAATTTCTCTACGATTACTTTACCACGGTCATACGCTGAATCACGGTGCACAATGAATGATAAAGCATCCACTTGTTCATTATTTAAAAGAATATCCATTTTCACAAGTTTAGACGGTTTATAACCAATTAACTCGTAGTCAAATGATGCATATCCTTTCGTATTTGATTTCAATTGATCGAAGAAGTCATATACGATTTCTGATAACGGGATTTCATATGTTAATGTAACACGCGTTTCATCTAAATATTGCATATCAATAAACGTTCCACGTTTACCTTGGCAAATTTCCATTACAGCTCCAACATAGTCATTCGGAACCATAATTGAAGCTTTAACAAACGGCTCTTCTACACGATCGATAGACTGTGGATCTGGCATATTAGATGGATTATCAACAATAACATCTTCACCGTTTGTTAAATAAACTTTATAAATAACGCTTGGCGCTGTTGTAATTAAGTCAATCTTAAATTCACGTTCAATACGTTCTTGAATGATTTCCATGTGAAGTAAACCTAAGAATCCACAACGGAAACCAAATCCTAGCGCTTGAGATGTTTCTGGTTCAAACTCAAGAGCAGAATCGTTTAACTCTAATTTTTCTAACGCATCACGTAAATCGTTATAACGAGCAGAATCAATTGGATACAGCCCACAGAATACCATCGGGTTTAATTTACGGTAACCTGGTAACGCCTCTGCAGCCGGACGTTTCGCATGTGTAATCGTATCACCAACACGTGTATCACCTACGTTTTTAATAGATGCTGCTAAGAAACCTACATCACCTACAGTTAACTCATCACGCTGCGTTGTTTTCGGTGTAAATACACCTACTTCTGTTACTTCAAACTCTTTACCAGTTGCCATCATACGTACTTTATCGCCAACTTTTACCGTTCCGTTTACAACACGGATATATGCAATTACACCACGATATGGATCATATAAGGAATCGAAAATCATACATTGTAACGGCTCTTCTGAATCACCCGTCGGAGCTGGTACTTTTTCAACGATTTGTTCTAAAATGTCCTCAATACCAATGCCTGCTTTTGCCGAAGCAAGTACAGCTTCCGATGCATCTAAACCAATTACATCTTCTACCTCTTGACGTACGCGTTCTGGATCCGCACTTGGTAAATCGATTTTATTAATAACTGGTAAGATTTCTAAATTATTATCAAGCGCTAAATATACGTTTGCTAATGTTTGCGCCTCAATCCCTTGCGCTGCATCAACAACAAGAATTGCACCTTCACAAGCCGCTAAACTACGAGATACTTCGTACGTAAAATCGACGTGTCCTGGCGTATCGATCAAGTGAAGAATATACTCTTCACCGTCTTTCGCTTTATACGTTAATTGTACTGCATTTAATTTAATTGTAATACCGCGCTCACGCTCTAAATCCATAGAGTCAAGCAACTGAGCTTTCATTTCGCGCTGTGTTAACGCGTTTGTTTTCTCCAAAATACGGTCTGCCAACGTTGATTTCCCGTGGTCAATGTGAGCAATGATGGAGAAGTTACGAATTTTGGACTGTCTTTTTGCTCTTTCTTCTTTATTCATCTATGTTCTCAACTCCTAATAGTCTCGCCAATATACACTAGCACTGATTATATCAATAGAGCAGCAAAGATTCAATGAAAACTCGTGCTGCTTACAAGACAAATCATTCTATCTATATCTTATGCGAACAAACCATAAGAGACAAACCTTTTTCAAATTAAAAAACGGCTGTCGTACAAAACGATAAGACAACCGTTCTTCCTGCTACTCTTAGCTAAAAATCTCTTTCACTTTCCCAACAACTATATCCGTTCCAAACTTTGTTATTTCATAAGCAACACTTGCTATCGCCATACCAATTCCTTCTACGACATTAAAACTTCTTAAACTTTCTAATTGTTTTTGTTTCTCAATAGTTGAAAACGAACTTCCCAAAATTTCTGATTCAGCACTCGCACCCTCTGTCCCTGTCATATGAGCTATTTGTTCATACGACAGCTGCTGATAACCTTTCATACTTTTCAAACCATGATTAGCAAGCGCAACTCCTGCTATCATCATAAGTAAACATAAAACTGCACTACATATACACAGAAGTGCAAAACGACTTAAACTATCATCGTCTCTCCCCCTCAATGTGTATATGCTCCCGTATTATCTTGGTCAATTTGATGATGCAGCGCTGCATTTAACCCACTCGCTATTACATTTGCCATATCCTCTATAAAAGCATCTACTTCTTTTGGGGTCACCATTAAATTATGACCGAGAGGAGACAGTACTTCATAGATCAATTTTCTTTTTTCTTCTTCTTCCAACGTACCAATAGCACCTAAAAACATATTCCTACTTTTTTCATCCGGCATATCTTCTTCTGTTAATTTTTTCTTTTCTCCGAATGAAAATCCCGCTGGTAATAAAGACCGTGACGGCTTATGTCCCTCTTTCATCTCTCTTCCAAAGTGCTTCAAAATAAAATCGATCGTATCACTCGTAATAGAAACTGCGTCTACTACAGTTGGAACACCAATCGCAATAACAGGGATTCCTAATGTTTCTTTACTTAGCTCCTTACGTTTATTCCCAACACCAGATCCAGGATGAATCCCTGTATCCGAAATTTGTATCGTACTATTTACACGTTCAATAGAGCGTGCAGCTAACGCATCAATTGCAATTACAAAGTCTGGCTTCGTCTTCTCAATGATTCCATAAATAACATCGCTCGTTTCAATTCCTGTAATTCCCATTACTCCCGGACGAATTGCACTAACAGGCCTAAAACCTTCTTCTATACTTTCAGGCTGCAATTGAAACAAATGTCTCGTTACCAATACGTTTTCTACAACTATCGGTCCAAGTGCATCCGGTGTTACATTCCAATTCCCAAGACCAACAATTAAACAGCTCGCTTCTTTTGTAACGCCAACCTCTTCTAAGAAATAAGAAAATTCTTTCGCAAAAATACGCTCTACCTTTTGTTGCAGTTCCGTATCTTGTTGACGTATACCTTGCACTTCAAGCGTTAAATAATTTCCAGGTTTTTTACCCATCGATTCAGATGCAACTTCATCAATTGTGACTTTTGTAATTGTAATACCCTCTTCTTCCCTCTCTTTTACAATAACTCCTTGTACCCCTTCTTGTTCTTCTTGGCGTTCTTGCAACATTTGATGCGCTTCTACAGCAAGGTCAGTTCTAACACTATATTTACTTAAATCTAATGGTTCTTTCATCGTATCTCCTCCGTAATTCATAGTAAATATCGTTAGATTTCCCAAAGTTATATAAGGTCATTCTTTCCTTTACGTGAAATTTCATTGATATACTATTGCAATTCTCTTCACCGTTTGATAGAATATCACTTGTTCTATGTTAAGAATCGAGTCATTCGATTGCACCAGGGAGGTGAAAAGTATGGCAAACATCAAATCTGCTATCAAACGCGCTAAACTTAGCGAAGAGCGTCGTGCACATAACGCTTCTATCAAGTCTGACATGCGTTCTGCTGTTAAAACTGTAGAAGCTTTAGTTACTAATAACGATCTTGAAAATGCTAAAGAAGCTTTCAAAACTGCTTCTAAAAAACTTGACAAAGCAGCTCGTAAAGGTCTTATCCACCAAAACGCTGCAGCTCGTCAAAAATCTCGCTTAGCGAAACAAGTAAACGCGTAAGGCGTTTAAAAAACGATCCATTTGGATCGTTTTTTTATATACAAAAAAGTTCACGTAACAAGTACATGAACTTTTTTGTATCACTACATATGATTTAGCCGCAGCAGGAAAAACTCAAGCACAAGTTTCTTATCCATTTTCCCCGTCTTCATACTATAATCAGCTTCCGCTAATTCTATAATAACTTTTTTTAATTCTTCAAAAGAGAAAAACTTCGTTTGATTCATCGCCAACTTTACACGATACGGATGTACACCAATATGAGACGCGATTTGATTTTGTCCGTAACCACGTTGTTGCAACTCTTTCACTTGATGCAGCAAGCGGAATTGACTCACTAATAACGCAAGCAATTTAATCGGTTCTTCCTGCTGCGTAAATAATCCATCTAAAATTTGCATTGCACCCGCAATATCCTTTTTCACTACTTTTTCTGTCAAAGCAAATACATTTTGCTCCACAGACTTCGGCACAAGCTCTGTAACAAGTTTTGGTGTAATCTCTCCGCCCATACCAACGTATAACGTTAACTTGTCCATTTCCTTCGCCAACATCGTTACATTACTTCCCACAAGCTCTAATAACAAACTAACAGCTGCATTATCAATATGCACATGTACTTCATCAGCACGAGCACCAATCCATTTCTGAACATCTTGCACTTGCATCGCATTCGCTTCTACTACATCCGCTGTTTTCTTTAATAGTTTTGTAATTTTTTTTCGTTCATCGAGTTTTTCGTAAGGCGCAACAAAAACAAGAATAGAAAATGGAGAAGGTTCACCAATATATTCTTCTAAAATTTTTATATTTTGTTCTAACTTTTCTTTTTGTGAAGTTAAAAAAAGTGGTGATTTCATTAATAGTACTTTCCGTTCCCCAAAAAAAGGAAGTGTACGCGCATCCTCAACCACATCTTCTAAATAGGATTCTTCCAAATCGTATGTCACAACATTAAATTCTCGATCTTCCTCTTCAAGTGCTTCTGTTGTAATAAGCTTTATCGTTTCATTTATAAAAAACGCTTCCGTTCCATACAGTAAATATAACGGAGCAAACTGCTTCTTATTAATTTTTTTATGTATATCACTCATACTTTTTTCCTACTCCCTAACTTGGCAATATATATTTATACTAATGCCCTAGCTTTTGTTTTACAAGTACAAAGGAACAGGCTTTACAACCCGCCCCTTTATTTATATTAAACGCCACGCAATAAGTCCCGGGTTTCTTATTGGTGTGCGGTAATCACCTTCCCTTTATTATTCACAATAAAAATCCGAGTATAAGTGCCAACTCTTAACATGCTTGGAAACGAAAAACTCATGTCACTTAACGAACTAGAAAGTAGTAAAAATACTCGGTTCCTCTTCATATGGAAATTGTAGATTTTTTTCTGACAATATTTTATACTAAAGTGGAATGTTGGGGAGGGATTCTAAATGAATGATTTTGAACAAAATGTTCAAAGTAAACGCAATGACGCTATTGATTCAGGGGTAGGATTTATCGTCTCATTTGGTTTTTTCGCAACACTTTTCATTATTGCAACTGTTATTAAATTCATCGGTTCTTAAAGGCTGCCATTTCATGGCAGTCTTCTCTTTTTCATCTATTATGTATTTCATCATATGTGATTTTACTTTTAAAGGTTCCGGTTTCCCCTTTAAAAACATAGGAAATAGCACCTTGTTTATCCGTTCGCCATACTTCAGTACCCATCTTCTCAAAACGCTCTATCACCTCCTTATCCGGATGTCCATACCTATTCCGTTCTCCCACAGAAACAATCGCTATACTAGGCTGTATAAGCCTCAAAAAAGGTGCTGTAGATGACGTTTTACTCCCATGATGCGCAACTTTTAAAACATCCGCCCGTAAATATGGATATGTCGATGCTAAAAGTTCCTCTCCCTCTTCTTCTAAATCACCTGTAAACAGCCATGTTAATCCTCCTAATTTGGCCCACATTACAATTGAAGAGTTATTTTCACTTTTTTCTTTCCCTTTCGGAGCTAGTATAAAAAATTCCGCTCCATTTATACTCCAACACTCCCCTTCTTCCACTATACTTATTTTCACTTCTTTTTCTAATGCCTTTTTCTTTAACACCTTTTCTAATACTGTCTCTTGTTTCTTTTGACCAAATACAACTTCTTTTACAGTTATATACGATAATAAATCTGATGCGGCACCTATATGATCCGCATCTCCATGCGTTATGATTAATTTATCAATTGTTTTCACACCTTCCTTTTGCAAAAAAGGAACAAGAATATCGTGACCAACAGAAAATTCATGCTTTTTCCGTTGCCATTCTTCTTTATTTATCCGAAGTGTTCCACCTGTATCAATAAGATAAACCCCTTTATCATATGGAAGTCGAATTAATATTGCATCACCTTGTCCAACATCAATAAATGTCACACTCCCACTCTCGCGAAAATACGGGTATACATAATGACACGTGCTAATAAAAAGAAATCCACTCATGACTATGAATACAATTTTTTTCGGCAGCCCTCTTTCCAAGACGATCAATATACTAACAATCATCACACAATATACAACTATAAGAAGTATAGATGTTTGCCCGAAAACAAGGCGGGGAAACGGTAAGCTTTCACAATAACTTAGTAAATTATTAGAAATAATTAAACCTACTGACAGTATATTTGCAAGTCCTTTTGCGAGAAATGGGATAATTGGTATAAATACCATAATAATAATACTACATGGTAATACAAGTATAGATAAAAATGGAACGTATATGAGGTTGAGGAAAATACTATATGGAGAAAAATAACCAAAATGATATAACAAAATCGGGGTACTAACGAGCTGCGAGATAATAGAAATATAAATAGCATTTCGAATTATTCCATTACTATGCCTTAGTAGTATCGGAGCAGATAAAATTAAAGCGAAACTACCTACAAATGAAAATTGAAATCCTATATTAAAAACAAGATATGGGTCGTATATAAGCATACATATAGCCGTTATACTTAAGGCATCTAAACTAGATAAGCGAACAGAACAAATGAAAGCAACCAACAATAAAACACCTGTTATAGAAGCTCTTATAACAGACGGTGATGCGCCTGCTATAATCATGTACACTGGAATACAAACAATTAGAAATACTGTCGCCATCTCCTTCGTCACACCACTTCTCAGTAAAACAAAGTAAACTATCACCATTAACAGAACAATATGCGACCCTGAAATCGCCAATAAATGCACAAGACCAAATTGCTGATACTGTTCTTCAACTTCAAACGTCATTTGTTGTCGGTCACCAAATAATAATGCATTCATAAAAGCACCTGATTGCTCTGGAAACATTTCTGTAACTTTAGAGATTATGTGCTGCCTATAAAAAAGAATCCATTGCACAAATGATAATGATGTTTTTTGGCACTCAGAAATATATGTAGCATGGAATATAAAATGAATATTTTGTTTATATAAATAATCTCGGTAATCAAAACCATGAAAATTCCGAGCAGTTTGCGGTTCTTTCCTCTCACCTTTGAATACACAGGATACTCCCGCATATAATTGTTGTAATTGTTTCTTTTCCAAGGCTGATTTCATTTTGTAACTTAACTGCACTGTATTTTTATTCTGATCTTCAAATTGAAAAGATAGGCGATCCCCATTAATAAGAGGTGTATTTTGTATCACCCCTCTTGTAGCTTCATAGGGCTCCCCTAGAGGCTTATTTTGTCCTTGAACATACGAAGTGTACATAGCACCACTAAAACACGCTATCATACAAAAAATGAAGGTTTTACGCGAAGTACGATATAAACAGAAGAAAACATATAAAACGAAACAACAAGCAATCCATAAAAATGACAAGGAAAAGGCGATTGCAATCCCCATTATAAAAGAGATTGCAATATAGCCCCATTGTTCATGCAACTTATACTCACTCCTTATAGCATCATTTTTGCTTTCGTGAATACATGTTGTAATTCTTCCATTGATAAATTATCTTTTTCGAAAGACGCAAATAATTCTGTTAACTCCGTATAACGTTTTTGCTCCTCTAATGCAGCAATATCATATTCTAGTGGAACATGCTTCACTGTTACATTCGCTTGTTCAAATAACTCTATGGCGTATGGATGATTTTTATAATCCTGCGCATAATAAACCGCTGTAATACCACTTTGAATAATTGCCTTACAACATTGTAAACAAGGGAAATGCGTAACGTAAATTTCTGCTTCTTCTGTTTTCGCACCAAACTTGGCACATTGTAATAAAGCATTCATTTCTGCATGAATTGTACGAACACAATGATTATCAATGACATAGCATCCATCATCGATACAATGCACCCCACCTTTAATTGAACCATTATAGCCGCCAGCAATAATCCGCTTGTCACGAACGATTGTTGCCCCTACTGCAAGTCTTGTACATGTACTACGTAAAGATAACAAATGACTTTGCGTCATAAAATATTGATCCCACGAAATTCGTTCCATATTTTTCACCTTCTTTTTTGTCTACTTGTAGTGTAGCGAATGAAGAAAAACTTCGTCAATCTTTTACGGAATAATAATTTGATCTTTTATTTTTTCCAAAGACTTCACACCAATCCCATCAATCTCTAATAAATCTTCTATTTTCTGAAACGGACCATGTTCCTCTCGATATTTCAAAATACTTTCCGCTTTTCGAGAGCCAATGCCTGTGATTTTTTCAAGTTGCTCTTTAGAAGCTGCATTTATTTGAACTTTCCCTTCCCCCTTTGAAGAGGTAGCCACATCTTGCACTTGCTCATTTTTATTGGGTACATAAAGAATCATTTGGTCTTGTACAATTTGTGCTAAATTCACCTTCTTTATATCTGCCTCGGGCAAAAAACCACCCGCCTTTTCAACCGCATCCTTGAATCGATCCCCTTCTTTCATTTCATACACCCCCTCTTTAACAACGGCCCCTTTCATGTCAATTAGTATTTTTTTCTGTTCCTTTGCACCTAATATTTTCGGTTTACTTTTTTTCTCTACATCTTTCGCCTGAACATCCGTTGCAATGACCAATCGCTCTGTATGCTGGTTTGTTTTCCAGAAAAAAAGAAAAAGTACAGTTACAATAATAGCTACTAACCCCAACCATTTTTTCGGAAAATCCCACATCATTTTACACCTCTAATCATAAATTTATAACATCATTCATATTGTTTAGGAGAAAGCTGTTACGAAGGAGGGATGAAACATTGAACATAGGAATTATAGGGACAGGAAACATGGGGAACATACTAATCGATGCATTTTTAGAGACCCGTGCTGTCAAACCTTCGTGCCTTACAATCATTAATCGGACACCTGCCAAAGCATATCATATAAAAGAAAAATACCCTTCTATTCATATAGCCAAAACAATCCCAGAAGTACTCGAACAATCACAACTTATTTTTATTTGCGTTAAACCAAAAGATATATACCCTATCCTACAAAAATATGCTGAACATTTTTCTGATGAAAAGTGCTTAGTTTCTATCACAAGTCCAATATCTCCATCACAATTAGAGACACTTGTACCTTGCCACGTCGCACGTATCATTCCGAGCATTACAAACCGCGCCCTATCTGGCGCATCATTATTTACATTTGGAAGTAAATGCTCTGAAGAGTGGCAACAAAAACTACTTCGGCTATTCAAAAAAATTTCTACTCCACTTGTAATAGAAGAAGATATAACGCGCGTTTCATCTGATATAGCAAGCTGCGGCCCTGCATTCTTTAGTTATTTATTACAATGTTTCATTAACGCTGCTGTAGATAAAACAAATATTACACATGAAGAAGCTACTACTTTAGTAAGTGAAATGGTCGTTGGAATGGGGAAATTACTTGAAAAAGAGATTTTCACATTACCTACCTTACAAGAAAAGGTATGTGTCAAAGGCGGCGTTACAGGAGAAGGTATTCTAGTTTTAGAAGAACATGTTGGAGATATGTTTCATAAATTAATCGAACGGACACACGAGAAGTTTGATGAAGATTTAAAATGCGTTGATCAGCAATTCAATAAACACACATAATAAATACGCCATCGCCATTCCAAATCCTTTTTATTAATACGTATCTTTTTTATGCTACATTTTCACTAAAACTAGCATTTTTGTACTTTACATGTATCATCTTTTTAATATTCTAGAAATGAAATCAAATCTTTTCTAAAAAACAAAAGCAACCTTATCGGTTGCTTTTGTTTTATCCATTCTTCTTCGCCATAAAAAAGATGCGCTCTGTTTGTTCTGTCACTTCAATTCGTTCAAAGTCTCCTGTGACGCGAAGCACTGTAAATCCAGCCTCTTCAAGCCATTTCGTTAATTCTTCAACCGAATATGCTCGTTGCACGTGACATTCATCAAAACGATGATATACATCTTCTTCTGGATCTTGTACAAAGAATGTCAAATCATGTTCCACACTATTGGATTCTTCTCCAGGGAAACAGTTCCAAATAAGTGATATTTCCTCGCCATTCACTGTATATGTTTCATTTTGAAATACGTGATGTATTTTATATAAAGAGTGTACGTCGAATAAAAACAAGCCATCTTGACGTAAATGATGGAAGACTCTTCTAAACGTTTCTTGCACTCCATCTTCTTGCAATACATAGTTTAACGAATCACAAAAGATTGTTACACAATCAAATTCACCAGGAACATCAAGTTCTCTCATATCTTGTTGGTAAAAAGGAAGAAAATAACCTTCTCCTCCTAATTTCTGCTGTGCGACAGTTAACATTTCTTCTGAAAGATCTACACCAGTTAAATCATAACCTTTTCGCATAAGCGGTAGTGTTACGTTACCAGTTCCACATGCTACATCAAGAATTTTTGCCTCTTTCATGCCCGCATGCTGCAAACTTTCCTCTGTGAACTCTACCCATTTATCATACGGGACATCATTCATCAGTTCGTCATACAGTAATGCAAATTGTTCGTATTTCATTGATCTAACTCTTCAGTAATATCTTCACGTGGTACATCGCCCCATAGACGCTCTAAATTGTAGTGATCACGCTCATCTTTATGGAATACATGAGCAACCACATCACCAAGGTCTACTAATACCCAACGAGCCTCATCAAAACCTTCCATACGTTGTACATTAATTTCGAATTCATGCGCCTTCGCTTTAATTTCACGCGCAATTGCTTGCACCTGTTTATCAGAGTTTCCGTGACAAATAATGAAATAGTCTGCAATTGGTGAAATCCCTTGCATATTTAGTACAACCATATCTTCTGCTCTCTTATCATCAGCTGCTTTTGCTGCTAATACTAATAAATCTTTATCTTTCATTTAATAATTTCCTCCTTGATAACTGCATTGTATGTTTGGAATGTTAATGGATAAATCGTTTGATCTTTTTCCATTAAAAATTGAATTGTTCGCTTTAAAGCAAACAGTAACGCTTGATTTATATCTTTATATGCGAGTTTTCTCGCTTCTTCTACACCAGGAAACTTACGCCCCGGCTCAATGTAATCTGCTACATAAATCACTTTATCTAACATCGTCATTTTCTCATGACCACTTGTATGGTATGTAATAGCTTGCAAAATTTCAGAATCCGTAATGCCTACTTCTTTTTCTACTAAGTATGCCCCAACAGGTGCATGCCATAACTCTTTGTTATAGTGAAGTAGATCCTTCGGCAAACCTTCCCTCTTAATAATCTCTTCCATTTCTGAAATCGCTCTACATTTTGCATAATCATGAAAGATAGCAGCTGTTTCTGCCTTTTTCTCATCTACATCATATAAACGAGCCAGTTCAATCGCTGTTTCCATTACACCTATTGTGTGTACATAACGCTTTTCATGCATTTGTTGTTTCACAATATGAAGTGCTTCCTCACGATTCATACAACCCATTCCTCTCGATATATACCTGTACTTTTTCCGGAAGTAAATATTTGCACGTTTTCTTCTCCATATACCTCTCACGTAACAAAGAAGAAGAAACTGCAAACTCTGGAATTTCCACTTTTACAATATTATAAGGCGTATGCAATGTATAACCTGGTCTCGTAACTCCAACGAAAGTTACAAGTGTAAGTAACTTTTCAATGTTATACCACTTTGGCAAATACTCAACCATATCTCCACCAATAATAAAGTGGAACTGCACATCCGGATACTTTTCCGTTAATTGTAACATAGTGTCATACGTATAAGATGGGCCTTCTCTGTTTAGCTCTTCTAAACAAATTGAAAAGTATGCTTCTTCCTCAGTCGCAAGCTCTAACATCTTTAAACGACTTTCTACACTTGTAATATTCCGCCCTTGTTTATGTGGCGGAATTTGATTTGGCAGGAACCATACTTCTTCCAAGTCCAAAGCGTGATATACTTCATTTGCAATTAGCAAATGCCCATAATGAGGCGGATCAAATGTACCGCCAATGATGCCAATTTTCCTCAAAAGAAACGCCCCTTCCTTTTACATACAGCAACTCTCTTCCTATCAATTCGAAGAGAGTTCACTGTTAATAAAAGTTCAATTGGTTTCGCTCTCTACATCATTAAGCACTAGCAATAAAAGTACCGCATGCTAATCTTTTTATCGAGGAAGCTTAATTTGTTTATTTTCTCTTGATTCTTTATATAAAACAATTGTGCTTCCAATTACTTGAACGATTTCAGCACGTGCACCTTGTGCAAGTTCTTCTGCAACTTCACGACGATCGAATTCACAATTTTGTAGCACGCTCACTTTAAATAATTCACGAACCTCTAATGCTTCTCCAATTTGTTTCACCATATTTTCATTTACGCCGCCTTTTCCAACCTGAAAAATTGGTGTTAAATGATGTGCCTGTGCACGTAAAAATCTTTTTTGTTTTCCTGTTAACATATAATTAGCCTCCAAGCTTTCTCATTACTAATTGTTTCATTCTATCAATATTTGGCACGCGTCCTGTCCACATTTCAAATGCAAGTGCCCCTTGATAAACAAACATATCAATACCATTTTGAATGATTGCACCTTGCTCTTTTGCCTCACATAAAATTTTCGTTTCAAATGGATTATAAATTATATCTGATACAATTGTTGCTTCTTTTAACGAACAAATTTGTAATGGCGTATGTTCGACATGCGGATGCATACCTCTTGTTGTCGTCTGAATGATAATATCATAATTCCCTTGTTCTTCTGTCGCTTTTTCTAACGATAAAGCAACAGAATGAACATCAGCCGCACATGCAGCAATAAGTTCTTTCGCCTTATCGACTGTACGATTTGCTACATCAATTTCTTTCACACCTACATCAGCAAGAGAAAAATAAATAGCTCGGCTAGCACCACCAGCGCCAAGTAATAAAATACGTTTCTCTTGAAGTGGTTCACTACTAATTGACTGTAAGGCTCGGACAAAACCGATTCCATCTGTATTGTAGCCAATTAATTTTCCATCCTTATGAACCACTGTATTTACTGCACCAATTTGCCTTGCTAGTGGGTCAATCTCATCCAAATAATCCATAATAGCAACTTTGTGCGGAGTTGTTACATTAAATCCTGAAATACCTAACGCTTTTAAACCTCTTACTGCTTCCCCTAGCCCTTCTTCTACAAGAAACGCATGATAATGGGCATCCATATTCAAGTGTTCAAATGCATCGTTATGCATAACGGGCGATAATGAATGTCCAATTGGATTTCCGATTACACCATATAATTGTTTCATAAATCCCTCTCCATATTAAATTAAAGATTTACGCAATGAAACACTTACTCCTTTTGGTACGTGAGCAACAATTTTTGCTCCTGATTCGTTTACAGTAACCCATCCTAATCCAGAGAATACAACGTCCGTTTTCGGTTCACGAATATTAAACTCGTATTTCACCAGCTCAGGCATATTTTCTAATTCTTCTGGTGTTGGCGGGCTTAGTAAATCTCCGGCATGATTTTTATACAATTCATCTGCTTTCTCAAGCTTTGTACGATGAATTGTTAAACGATTTGAGAAGTGACAAGTAAACGCACGACGACCACCACTTACATAATCAAAGCGTGCCAATCCACTAAAGAATAATGTTTGTTCCTCATTTAATTGGAATACCATCGGCTTAATTTCTTTTGTTGGTGTAATAAGCTTTAAGCTTTCCTTTCCAACATAATGAGCCATTTGATGGTGGTTAATAATACCTGGCGTATCATATAAAGAAGATTCTTCGTCTAATGGAATATCAATTAAGTCAAGTGTTGTTCCTGGGAAATGAGATGTTGTAATTACATTTTCAGTCTCATCACTAAATTCTTTAATCATACGATTAATAAATGTAGATTTTCCTACATTCGTACATCCAACAACGTAAACATCTTTGCCGTCGCGATAATACTCAATAGCATCCGCTAATTCAGCAATCCCTTGTCCCTTCGCTGCACTAATTAAAAAGACATCCTCTGGCTTTAATCCTAACTGCTTTGCACTATAGCGCATCCAATGCTTTACTTTATCATGTTTTACTGACTTAGGAATTAAATCCACCTTATTTCCTACAAGTAATACTTTATTATTTCCTACAAAACGATGTAAGCCAGGTAACCAGCTACCATTAAAATCAAAAATATCTACAATCTTGACTACTAATGCATCTGACCTTCCAATTCCATTTAGAATGCGTAGGAAGTCATCATCTGTTAGCGATACATCTTGAATTTCATTGTAATGTTTCAAGCGAAAACAGCGTTGACAAATCACTTGCTCTTTTTCTAAAGATGAGGCAGGCGCATACCCAACTTCATTTTTATTTTCTGTTTGAATTTCTACACCGCAACCAATACATTTAATTGTTTCAGTCAAACTTTATTCCTCCCAGTTAATTAAACCTTTTTTCTTCATATTTTTCATAATTCTTCGTTCAATTTTCCGATTAAAGCGAGTCACCAATCCATCAGTTTGCGCTACTGGCACAACTAAGATTGTATGAAGTCCTACACGATTTCCACCAAGCACATCTGTAAGCAACTGATCCCCAATTACTACAACTTCATCCGGCTGCAGGTGCATCTCTTGTATCGCACGCTTAAATGCACGAACAAATGGTTTACGTGCACTATGAATAAATGGAATATTTAATGGATCAGCAAAGTCTTTCACACGTTGCTCATTATTATTCGAAACGACCGTTACTTGAATGCCTTGCTCTTTCATTTTTAAAAACCACTCTTCAAGTTGCGGCGTTGCATTTGGACGATCCCATTCAATTAACGTGTTATCTAAATCAGTAATAACTCCTTTAATTCCACGTTTTTTCAAATCTTCTGGTTGAACATGATATACATTTTTCACATATTCATTTGGTAAAAATAATTTCAATTTCTTTCACCTCTTTGAGGATTTTTCATAAAATTTTTCGACAACATTTTTCGATATACAACCTGTGGATAAAATTGTACACACTTTCCACATTAATTTTTCAGTCAATTTGGAATTTACTAACAATCTATACACAATTTATCCACTGTGGTATGTGGATAACCACTTGTTTGTGACTGTCATATTTTTTTGGTACATTAAATGCAACAACGAATCAATCCTTATATTATTAGGAGGTGACTCACCTTGAAAACAAAACATATGGAACAGTTATCTACTGAGTTACTCACTGAGTCTTATTATAAAGCAAAAGAACTAAAATTAAATCCCGACTTCATTTTACTTATAAAACAAGAAATTATTAGACGCTCATTAGAGGACAAGCTTGCCAAATCTTCTTGAGTACATATAGATTACTAATAACCTGTAAAAAGAGCCATCCTACGATGGCTCTCGAATAAACAAGTACTCCCATCTAGGGGGATTTCATCATTAAGCATCTTTGTCCATAACTCTTATTTACGATTATAAAATCTTCTCTTTACTTGTGAGTTAATCGAGTAGCAATTTTTTCACCGAGACGAAGTTCTTGTCCGCTCTTCAAATTCTGCACTACTTCTATCATATCTTTTTCAAACAATAATACAACTGTTGAACCAAATGTAAAGTATGCCATTTCTTCACCTTTTTGAACAGTACTTCTTTCATGCAAAAGCTCAATACTATTAACAAACATAGCCCCTACTTTTACAAGTGCCATATGTTCGCCGTCACTATTCACTTCTGTAACAGAACGATAATTTTTTGACAGTGGTTCTTTACCGTATTCCATACCAGCTGCATTTACCGGATATGATTTTCTACCGAGTACAAATCTTTCAGTCACAGCCCCAGAAAGTGGACTATGAATGCGATGATAATGACTTGGACTCAAATAAATGACCATGTATGTACCGCCTGCATATCGCTTTGCACGTTCTTCATTACCTAGCATATCCACAATTGAATAACGCTTACCTTTAATATCAAATGTTTTTGTATCCTCAATAGGACCGTGGTCAGCAAAAACACCATCAACAGGGCTAACGATACTCGATGTATCTGTATCAATACTACGCTTCCCTTCTTTTAGCCTACGCGTAAATAAGTCATGCAATGTTCTATATTCCTTCAAACCCTTTTCCATCTCATCTTGATTAATTTGAAAAACTTTCGCATATGATGGAATTATGATGGAGCTCAAACGAGATTGTGCAAATTTACGTAATATATAAGAAGTAAAGCGACCATTTGTAAGTTCTATCATAAGTCGATATAATGTACGTCGCAAATTGCGAAACCTCCTAACCAGTCTATAACTTTAGTTTTCCCTTATTTTCTTTCTATATCATATGTAAAACTGGTTCTTATTCCCACATATCATATAGAACTGTTCATTATGCAAATCGAAAACTAAGTTAAGTATGGTATTATTCTTAAATTGTTTAGCACCCTCTAATATTACAGATAGAATCCGTCATTTTCAACAGTGAACATGTATTTCTTCTTAATACAACTCGTTTTCTTTCCTTATTTACAAAAAGAAAAGCAGCCCATTTTAAAATTTGGCTGCTTGCAATGCACATTATTCTTTCGCTTTTTTCTCTTTCTCTGCTCTTACAAATTCATGGAACATTTTCATTAACGCACGCTTTTCAATTCTTGATACGTAGCTCCTTGAAATACCAAGTGCCTTCGCAATCTCCCGCTGCGTTTTCTCCTTATCAAGCCCAAGTCCAAAGCGCTTTACGATAACTTCTTTCTCTCGTTCGTCTAAAATATCGATATACTCTTTAATCTTTTCTAACTCCATACTAAGCTGAATCATATCAATTACATCTTCAGACTCAGATTTTAATATATCAATAAGCGATATTTCATTCCCCTCTTTATCTTGCCCGATCGGATCATGAAGTGAAACGTCTTTTTTCGTTTTCTTTAGTACACGTAAATGCATCAAAATTTCGTTTTCAATACAGCGTGCTGCATACGTCGCAAGCTTTGTTCCTTTCCCTGCTGAATAACTCTCAATTGCTTTAATGAGCCCAATTGTACCAATTGAAATTAAATCTTCTGCATCTTCTCCTGTGTTTTCAAATTTTTTAACGATATGAGCTACAAGCCGTAAATTATGTTCAATTAAAAGATTTCTCGCTTGAGCATCACCTTGCTCCATTAACTCTAAGTACTTTCTCTCATCATCTGATGATAACGGCTGCGGGAACGCATTGTTCTTCACATAAGAAACAAAGACAAACACTTCTCGAACCATATATCCAATTGCGGCGAATAGACTCAAACCTTTCACCTCCGCCAAAATAGTGGTCTTTATTATGTGTATGTGGGCGTGAGGTTGTTTGTGTCTGTACGATATCATTCCAATATGTTTTTACGCATAATATTTGTCTCAAAAAGCTTTGCTACATATACTTAAACAAAAGATTGGAGAGTGGAATATGAAACATTTCATTACCCTCTTGTTCATAAGTAGCTGGTAAGAGATGAACTCCTTGTACGCTCTTGCAAGCTACTTGTACTACAAGGAGGGATTATACAAATATGAAATTTGAAAGAACACGTGCTTATACAAGGCACCAACGTCAGCGTACGATGCGCCGAAAGATGATTATCGTAAAACATGCATGGGGACATACACCTAAAACAGCTGGTATTTTTGCAAAAGGAAAAATTCACTGTTCCTGTGGAATGTGCACAACAAAGTGGAGAACAGAAGGACCACCTGCTAGTGTACAAAAGTGGTTATACAAAATCGATATATACGAAGAATAAATCGTTATTTCTAAAAAAAGGTCTTCTCTCGAAGACCTTTTCCTTATTCACTCCAAATTTTCTCCCCAGTATGCGCATCAATATAACGAATTTCTCGACTACAATCGAAGGATTCTTTATGATTTTCATCCGTTGTTTGTTTATACAGTAGTACGTAGTTCGTTTCCTCTACATCATTTTCTAAAAACCATTCTAAATTCACTCGCATGGCCCCTCTGTATATTTCTAGCGCTTTTTCTTTTGTTATTTTTATTGTTGTTTCATATGTAAGTAATTCTTTTATAAATTTGCTAGACTCTCCGGAGTAGTGCATCACAGCACCATTTTCTGCATTGATATTGACTCTAAATTGGTTATACTCTGCTGGAATACCATTCACATATACGGAAAAGGTAAACCTTTCAATCCCATCTTCTGCTTCTTCACGTTCTTCCCAAAGGCGTAGATATTGTGTGACATCTGGAATAACTTGTTCCAAAAATTGAAGTGCTTTTTGTATGCATTCCTCTCTAGACAGTATTTGCTTTACTTCATTATCGTCTGTCAGTTTTATAAAACCAGTTAATTCATTGGTAGATTTATCAATCATAATGCCAACAAAATTATTATATTTTAACATCGGTAAATGCTTTTTAAAAAATTCATTCATTAAATATGGATTCTTTTCTTCTTTCTGTTTCTGTAATTCCTCTTTCGGAACAAATTTCATCCTTATTTCATAATCATTTTCCTTCTCAGCAACTTTTGTAAAATTTTCTTTATCCCAATCAAACAAATCGAATATATCATCTTGTCGAATACCTTTTTTCGGGTTTTCAACAGCTACAGTTAGAGGCAATTTATAATGATCTGTTCCAAACAAATCTTTACCTGTACTTGCATCAATAAACGCATGACTAGGTTCTGGTTCATATACGAGATGATACCCTTTTACTTCCTCACCATTTTCATATTTACATGAGGAATGTGTTAAATCTACAAATACAAGTCTCATATCTTGTCTAGCTTTCAGATTTTCTAAAACGACGTTCTCCTCAACAATTTCACTTGGCCATAACGGTTTTTTCTCAATAGCTTTTTGTCCATTATAACGAAAATGTACAACATTGCCTGAAGGATGAACTCGCACAACACACCCTGCATTCCGTAATGGGTAGCCATTCACTTCTTGCATATAATTTACTTCTTTCCACCCACGCCTGTCATCCTTAACCGTTATATATGTATAAAACTCATATCCTTCTTTTGTATATTTTTTTAAGAATGCATTTGCAATCTCTCTTGCTTTATTCTCATCTATCGCTTCCTTACCACTCGAAAAATAAATTTCATCATCTATACTAAATTCAATTAAATTACCAGTATGTCTATTCAACGTAATTTGTATCGTTCTCTCCTCATCCTCTTTATGCTCCCACCATACTAGATGATATGGGTCATCCACACCTTCTTGATCATCTACAACAAGCCTATATTCATCTGGAATGTCAATCATATGAGCCACTTGCTCTTTTCTTTCTTTATCTTTTTGATTCATCATACCTCTCCCTGCGTTACAATTTAAGGTAATTATAACAAACAAATCCAAAACTTATTAATAAAAAAAGACTAGAGAAATCTCTAGTCTTTTACTTCGTTTCACGATGTAACGTTACTCGCTTTAATCGTGGACAATATTTTTTTAGTTCGATGCGCTCGGGATTGTTTCGTTTATTTTTTTTAGAAATGTAATTACGATCACCGCACTCCGTACAAGCTAATGTAATATTTACACGCATATGTAATTCTCCTCTCTTTCAAAGATTGCAACTAAAACGTAATGATTACGATTTATATATTATATAACTTCATTCTATTTGTCAATCACACAACAAAAGGATTCTAAATAGAACCCTTTTGTTTTTAGTAATCTATCATTTTGATTAAAACGATTCGTATGTAACGAACTCGCTAATTGGCTTTCGATATCCTCTAGGACGAATTTTAGTGGTATCACTTTTCCCTATCGTAACCATTAAAACAGGTACTATATGCCCTGGCATATTCAACTCATTTTGTACTGCTTTTTCATCAAAACCAATCATTGGACACGTATCATAGCCGTAATATTTAGCAGCGTACATAAAAGTCATTGCGCTTAACGAAGCATTTCTAATCGCTTCCTCTTCCATGAAGCGCTCTCCTTTTCTTTCATATAACCCTTTCGTTTGCCTAATTGTATCTTCATATTCACATTCATCAATCATTTTTAAAACCTTCATACCAAAATAAATATTTTCAACATTTTGATACGCTCTCTTATCACCACAAACAAGCACTACAGCAGATGCACTCGCTACTTTATATTGTCCGAAAGCTAATTCTTTTAATTTTTCTTTTCGCTCTTGATCACGAATTACGACATAATGTGCATGTTGCAAATTATAACAAGAGGGGGAAAGCTTTGTTAACTCAAATATTTTTTTAAAATCCTCATCAGGGATTTCTATGCCTTGTATAAATTTCATTGCGGAACGCCTAGCAGTTGCCAATTCTTCAAAGTTCAACATATATCCTCCTTAATAACTATAAATTTAAATATACATTAATTTATACAAATGAATAAATCAAATTAAAACACTTTAAATTACAGATAATAATTATGATTTACAAAAAAAAGACAAAAAGCTGAAACAATTAGTTCATACGAAATTCACATGAATCTATTACTATAGAAGTTGTACATAGTGAATTTATTAACAATCACGTTTACTCATATAGAATCTCACTCGAAAGGAGTTGAAAGTATGAAAACTAAATATCGTTTTATGATCTCATCATTTGCTGCTTGCGCTTATATGATTTGGTATTTAGTATAAATAACAACCTCACTTGTAAATAGGAAAAGGTGTGTATATAAATGGAATATAATCAATCAACAGTTAACTACTGGAAAGCTTTTGTATTACCGTATACATTTGCTTTAGAAGAGTTAAAAACAAAATTTGAAATTATGAACCGGGAAGCTCAATTTTTAGAGGATTACAACCCGTTTGAACATATAAAAACTAGACTAAAACAACCTGAAAGTATTATAAAAAAGCTAGAGCGAAAAAACTTATTGCCAACAATTGAAAATGCTCAAACAAATTTGCAAGATATCATTGGTATTCGTATTACATGTTGCTTCGTAGAAGACATCTATCATTTAAAAGAAGTAATTCAAAAGCGTGAGGATATGGAAGTCATAGAAGTAAAAGATTATATCGCTAACCCAAAAGGAAACGGATATAAAAGTTTACACATGATTATTAAGTATCCCTTATCACTAAATTCTGGTACAAAAGATGTATTTGCAGAAATTCAGTTACGTACACTTGCAATGGACTTTTGGGCAAGTTTAGAACATAAACTTTATTATAAATATGAAGGAAATATACCTGAATATTTAAAAGATGAACTACATGATGCAGCAATGAAAGCTGAAGATCTTGATAATAAAATGGCAACCATTCGCCAAGATATTGATGACATTGAAGCATGCTCAAATCAAATTCTGTTACCACTATAAAAAAGGTTCTCTTCAAGGAGAACCTTTTTTATTTCTTCTCTATCGTGCGGACCTCTTCGATCTTCCAGGTCTCATCTTCTTTTCCAAGCGCATACTGTACTTTCTTTTGAATAGCAATTTCCCCATCTAATTCTTTTTCCTTTGTTTCAACAATGATATATCCTGCTTTACTAGCTTTCATATCTATATGTTCCAATTCAATTTTTTTATTTCCTTTTTGAAAAGCTGCTTCTTTTTGTGTTTTTAAGTCTTCGGCACTAGGTAGCTTCTTTGAAAATAACTCCATATGTTCAGCAAATTTTCGTTCATTCGTCGTCCGTACAAATGCCTCAATAACATCTTGAATAGACTGTTCTTCCTCTTTCGTTATCTGTACTTTTTCTTCAATTTTTTTCGTAGTAGGTTTTTGTTCTATATTATTCTCTTGAGGTTGACATCCAACTAGCAATAATACAAAGAATAGAAGAAAACTTAAATTCCGTAAAAAAAATCTCATCTGTCCATCTCCTAAAAAGAAAAGTGAGGCATTTTGCCTCACTTTCGTTCATAATTAGCGTCTTCCTTTATTCGGGTCGCCACCACCAACAATATCAAAGACACGTTTCGCTATATTTGTATTCTCTTGAACACCGGAGAATAAGTATTTACCTGGTCCAAATGCATATACGTTTACATCTTCACCTGTATGTCCACCTGTTGTCCACCCTGTAACCGAACGCTTATTGAAGATATCTTCAATCGCATTATCAATCTTCGTTACATCTTTTGATGGAGCTATATCATTTACAGCTTTAATTTCTTCTGGTGTTAATTGTAAATCGATATATTTTTTCAATGTTTCTTCTACATTTGCACCTTTTGCAATCTCATTTGCCATAAAGTCTGGTGTACGTTTTGCAGCTTTAATTGGATCTACTTTAAAGTTGTACTCACCATTCGCACCTAGAGATAATCCACCTGTAGCGTGGTCTGCGGTTGCAACGACTAACGTATTTTTATCTTTTTTCGCAAACTCAATCGCTGCTTTAAATGCTTTTTCAAAGTCCTCCATTTCACTCATTGCACCGACAATATCATTATCATGCCCAGCCCAGTCGATTTGACTTCCTTCAACCATTAAGAAGAAACCATCTTTGTTTTTGTTTAAACGTTCAATTGCTGCATTCGTCATTTCTTCTAGTGAAGGTGTTTTCTCATTGCGATCAATCATTTTATCTAAACCGCCTGGTGCAAATAAACCAAGGATTTGATCATTTTTATCATTTAACAATTGATCTCGATCTGTTACGTAGCTATAACCAGATTTCTTAAACTCTTCTGTAAGATTACGATCTTTTCTAACAAAGTTCTTTACACCGCCGCCAAGCATAACATCAACTTTATGCTTCCCTTTAATTTTTTCATCAAAATAATCATTTGCAATTGCGTCCATATTTTTACGGCTAATATCATGAGCACCGAAAGCAGCTGGTGTTGCATGTGTAATTTCAGAAGTCGCAACAAGTCCCGTTGATTTCCCTTTTTCTTTCGCTTGTTCAAGAACAGTTTTCACTTCTGCTTTATCATTATCAACCGCAATTGCCGCATTATATGTTTTAATCCCTGCTGACATAGCTGTTGCCGCTGATGCAGAGTCTGTAATATTTTCATGTTCATCTTCCGGATATGTTTTTTGTGTTCCTACAAGATGCTTATCAAATTCTGTAGATTCCATCTCGAATGTTTTTGGATTATCCTTCATATAACGATGAGCCGTCATATATGAAGGACCCATGCCATCTCCAATTAACACAATAACATTTTTAATCTTTGCATTGTTTCCGCTCTCATCTGCATTAACCTCACTAGAACGTGTAAAATTCCATGTTGCTACCGAAGTAACTGCTAACGACGCCACAACTGCAAATGGCCATGCTTTTTTTACAAACTTTTTCACTTTCTTGTCCCCCTAATTAGGTTATTCATTTCCCACTATCAAATTTAATAGAAGACTGTTAAGGGAAAATTAGTTATATGTAAATTTTTTGTTAACTTATGTAAATATAAGTTATAATTTGTATAAGTTTGTCTTTTCATATCAAGCATCGTTCCCTTTACAATCTAAATATAAACAAGTTGGATTCCCTTTAACGTAAACCTCTTATTTTACATTTCGAATCTATTTTTATGAAAACAAATAGAAATGTGGTGTACTTTTATGAAAATAGTAAAGCTAAATGAATCTTTCATTGTTGAATTACTCAATCTTTGCAAATCTGTTGGATGGTTACAAGATGAAATCTTTATGAAAAAACAATTCAAAATGTACCTCTCTATTGGCACACTTGTAGGTTATATTCATGAAAATAAACTCATTGCAACTGGAGGTGTATTTCCCTTTACAAGTAGCTTTTCTTCCATTGGCATGTTAATCGTTCATCCTCATTTTCAAGGACGAGGAATTGGACGTATGTTACTAGATAGCTGTTTGAAACACGCTCACTCAAAACAACCAATTGCACTTATTGCAACAAAAGCTGGCGAGCCCTTATACACATCATGCGGATTTCAAACAGTAACGACGATACATCGTTTTGAAAAACAAACTACTAAGACGAATACCGTTCAAACACAACAAGTGAAAGAAAAAGACCTTATCTCTATTACCTCTCTCGATGAAATTGTAACTGGTGCCAATCGCTCTCTACTCTACTCATTATTATTACCAAGAGCTGTACACTCTTTTAAAATTGAGAGAAATAACTGTATAGAAGCTTTTTCCTTCTGTATACAGAAAGGGAATATTTTATGTATCAATCCACTTATCGCAAAACAAGAGGAAGATGCTATTCGATTATTAAAAAAGATTTGTGAGTGTTGGCATGGTATCGTACGAATTGATGTCCCGCATTCACAATTTACATTTCGTAACTTTCTTCAAACAGACAATTTCCAAGAAACGCTCCTTTCACCTCTTATGATAAAAAATGGTAGCCAACTTCCTGGAAATCGTAATATGCTATTTGCTGTGATAGATACAGCATTATGTTAGAAAGGAGACAACTAATTGAAGCAGTTTAGCTATTTTATGGTAGGTTGTCTTACTCTTACACTATTAGTAGGATGTAGTGCAGCAGAAAAGCCAGTAGAACAAGTAAAACAAGTTAAAAATACAATTACAGCAAAACTAGCTACCGAGGAAAAAATGGTAGAAATAGACGGTCAAACGATTTACTTTAAAAAAATCGGTAATGAAAAACCACCTTTACTTATGATCCATGGATTTGGAGGATCATCAGATGGTTTCCAAAAGATTTATTCCGATTTAGCAAAAGATCATACGATTATTTCTGTAGATGCTTTAGGATTCGGGCGTTCATCTAAGCCGATGGATTTTTATTATTCTTTCCCAACTCATGCAAATTTGTATTATAAGTTAATGAAAAAACTAGGGTATGATTCATTCGCAATATTAGGGCATTCGATGGGTGGAGAAATTTCTCTTAATTTAACATATTTATACCCTGAAGCGGTTACCCACCTTATTTTAACTGACGCTACAGGTGGCCCTCATACATTCGTTCATAAACAAGGATCACCAAAGCCACAGTTGTCGACTGATTTAAGTGCCGTTTCTTCAATTGCAGATTATGATGAGAGCAAAGTGAAATTCAAGCGTAATGATGAAGAGCATTATAATAAAATGAAGTTATGGCCTAGACGACTTAAAATCAATGCAAATGAAATGAAACAACCAACTTTAATTATATGGGGAAGAAATGATAGTAGCGTTTCTTGGAAAGAAGGAGAAACGTATCACCAATTCTTAACAAACAGCACTTTACATATTATTGAAAAAGGTTATCACGCACCATTTCGCCAAGAACCACAAGAATTTGTAGGGTATGTAAAAGACTTCTTTAACAATAATCCGATCCAATTTGAAAAATAACATAAACGGGTATCTCATTTTGAGATACCCGTTTTCATATATTAAGCAGCTTGCTTTTGACGTTTTTGAGTTTTTGATCCCAATACTTTCGGGATAATGAAACCATCCATTCCAAATTTCCCAGCGTTCATACCGGAAACAAGAACAAACATAGATAAGATAACCATCTCAGGGTTCACACCGATTGACCCACTAAACATATAGGAAAAGTTCATTACAAGGCCAAAAAAGACCGCTGTTTTTGTTAAACAGCCTACAATTAAACCAATTCCAACTAAAATTTCTCCCCATGTTACAAGTGTATTAAACAAATCTACATTTGGAATTGCAAATTCTTGTAAAAATGATGCCCACCAAGATTGAACAGCCGGTTGTGCTCCTTTAGATTTTTCAATTGCACCTTGTAAATAACCCGTTGCATCGAATCCTTTTCCTTGTAGTTTACCAATTCCAGCCATTAACCATGTGTAACCAAGATATACTCGAATTACTGCTAATACAAAAGAAACTGCTTTGTTTTCTCTTAAAAATTGAATAACCATATCTTCCTCCTAAAGGTGTAATTAAGTCAGTTACAGATAATATAATAACATTAGTTACTTATTTTTCAAACGTTAATTATGAATAATTTGTGTCATACATATTAAACATTAAAAACTAACGTTTATATAGTAACTTTTATTACCTATAAAAACTTGAACATATCATACCACAGGTGATAATCATTTTCATTGAAAAAATTGTAAAAAAAATGTGTGCTAAATGTGAA
The DNA here is from genome assembly GCF_000496285.1 of Bacillus toyonensis BCT-7112. GTDB lineage: Bacteria > Bacillota > Bacilli > Bacillales > Bacillaceae_G > Bacillus_A > Bacillus_A toyonensis. Next base: position 1,554,080 of record NC_022781.1, read on the forward strand.
ACGTGTTTATTCTATATTTAAATAAACACGTCTCGCACTACTTATATAATCGAAAAGTATCGGTCTCTTCATCAATTAATCTCGCTTCTTGAAAGGCTTCTTCTAACGTTTTGTCATGGTTAATAACACTGTAAAATAAGCGTATTGTAAACATAAGCGCTGCATTCCCATCTACGCAATCTATCGACCCAATATACGATTTCGCGCCACTATATAAAAATGATTCTGCTAATTTCCCCTCCCCTAACGTGCACCCACTATTTACAATATGTGTATTATGCAATTTTGCATATTTATAAATTTCTTTCGCTCCAAAGTTCCCTCTCGGTTCATCTTGTTCGTAAATATCTTCACCTAACTCTTCCATGACAAACTTTCCTTCCTCACCATGAAAGCAAAAAACAACATAATTGATATCGTTATATAAGTTCTTTCCAGAAAGAATTTCCACGAAATCATTCGGCCTACCAATCCAATATGTCACAACTCTTGCCCCAAAATATTCAAGCGATGCTCGGATTGATTGTGCCTCTAAATCAGAATTAAAGCCAACTACTAGTGCAACATTCAACATACACCCTCCATCCTATAATTAGATCTCCTCAATCAAACTATTAAGGGATACATCCATTTTATATATACCCGTTTCTTTCAAAAAATCAGATCTAGTTAAAACGACTTTCTGTAAATATTGCCGATACGCTGTAATTGTCCCGTCGTGAGATACAATGCAAATTCTTTCCGCCCCCAGCTCATAACACCAAAGAAGAAATTCATCTACTATTTGCTGAAAACGATTCTCTGAAATAGTATTTATACCTTCCGTCCATAACTGCTTATTTGTACTTTTCGCAATCGAAAAATGTGGAAATAAATTTGTTATTATTCCTTGATCTACTATGTGATCACATGGTAATGTTTTCGCTCCTTCTCGATAAGGAAAAATACGTGGGGATGCATATGGATGAACGATTTTTTGACAAGCTACTTTCTCACTCCATATCGCCGCCGTTTGTAAAGTTCTAAGTGTAGGGCTAGCGATTAATATATCTGTTTTCTGTAATGGTACATTGAATTGAATGAATCCAGCCTGATTCCTTCCCTCATCCGTTAATGATGGATTCAACATTTGTAAACTTGCCGGCAAATCCTTTGTATGTTCTCCTTCACCGTGCCGAACAAAGACGAGTTTCATACCCATCCTCCTCTCTCCATGAAATCCTTCAACATAATTTCTTCCCTATCTCATTCATTATTCCTGCTATAAAAAAACAATATGTAAAAAGTATTTGACATAAATAACAGGAAAATATTACAATTGCATATGTAAAATACTTTTTACAAGGAAGAGGGGAATTATAAATATGAAATGGATAACCATCTTAATTGGAATGATTATATGGGGATATATAAACGGATTTTTTAGTAGTGATAAAACTGCTAATCCTTGGATTACAGATGATGAACGAGAAACAAAAATTAAACAGAAAGCAATTATTGCAAGCTGGTCCGGTGTTTTTATGTTTTGTACCATTAACCTCTTAAACAAATGGTTAGGTGTAGAAACAAACAATACATCACCTTACTTACCATCTTCTATCGCAACTATTTTAAAAGAAAATATAGAGTTACAAATTTTATTTATGCTATTTATTACGTATGGCATCTTTTACATATACTACCGAAGAAAATTAAGCGCTTAACTTTTTATCTCATGATTATCCTCCTAAATGGTTATAGTAATTAGGACGAAATGAAAGGAGCGATAGAAAAATGAGTAACTCGAATGATTTTTTAGATACACTGCATGAAAAACAAGCAAAAGATGAACAAAATAGAAAACGTCAGGGGAACGGAAACCCAGCGAAAAAGAAGCCAAATAAAACACATAAATAACAATAAAAAACCTGCCTAAAATTATCTTTTAGGCAGGTTTTTTATTCTTCTTTCACCGAGATAACATTTTCCCAATTCCATTTCTCATAATACCACTCTGGTACATCTATATTTTCAATCCACTTCATTTCATGCTTTCCATCTTTATGAGCAAGCCATACATCCGCTTTCTTACGGTCTGAACGTATCCATATTAATTGATTACTCTTATTCATGAAGAGCGGATGATAATCTCCTTGCCTATGAGGTGGCTTTGTGATTCGATGTTGTTCGTCGCTTGTACTATCGATTTCATATAAAGATGGTAGTGGTCTTTTTTCTGGTGGAGTTTCTATCCCCGCCTCTTTTGCTCGTGAAACGATAATTACGTTATCATTCTTCCATGTAAAATCCCAATCGACATATCCTTTCGGTGTAAATGTGTTCTGTTGAAGTGCTGGCAATTCTTTTACTTTTAAATGTTTATTCTCTAACGCAACTCTCCCGCTTCCTTCAATATAGGCCAATATATTGTTGGCTGGCGCCCATTTGAACCATTGTGTGTTTAATAACATTTGATCTACCTTTTCAAAACGACTACCATCTGCACGAACTAAGCAAAGCGTATTGCTATCAGCTGACCATGAAGCTGTCGGTACTGCTAAAAATGAAATCCACTTTTGATCTGGCGACCACCGAAAGCCACTTGCAACTAATGCTAGGAAATCATCATGTTCATTTGGTAATGCATACAAATGCTTCATTTTATGAGGATTCATATGTGCATCTTTTTGTACTTCATATAGCTGGGCTCCTGTCCACCCTGTTGGAAGTAAATGTGCTTCAGATGATACAAAAAACTTCTTTCCATCAGGATACCATGCATAATCTCCTACACCTGCCGATACATTTTCAAAATCTGTATTCTTTTTTTCTACATCAAATGTATTTAATGTACCTGTAAATATAAATGCAATTATATTTTCTGTTGGTGACCATTGATAATTCGATGCTTCTGAGTGAAACGGCGTAACTTTCTTTCCATCTTTCAGCCGATATAACTCAAGACTACCTTCTTTCTTTCCTTTTACATATGCCAGCCACTCTCCATCATGAGACCACTTTGGCCCTGTTATATACTCTCCTTTTGTAAGTTGTTTCTCTTTCCCCTCAACTTTAATCCAGAGGTCATGATGACGAATAAAAGCAATTTTCGCTTCATTATTTTCTGCGCTACTATTAATGATTGAACATAAAAATAAGACTAACATTGTACCAACGCTTACTATGAACCGTTTCATAATACCCCTCCATTTCCCTCATAGCATTCCTCAATGTCCACCTACAATATGTAAAAAATACCTATTCGACATAATCAGAAAAAATTTCCCAAGAAATTTTAAATTCATAGAGGATTGGTATGAATTATGTCGAAAATATAGTTTATCTAACATCCGATTATGTAATTTGAGATAAATTTGTAAGATTAATTTTCGGAATATTAGCACTTTTTATCAGGGGGCGTTTCTATGAAAAAAACTACATCTACACTACTGAGTATGGCGCTCGTCTTTTCCAGTTTTGGAGCTTTAAGCGCCCATGCTGAATCACTGCAAAAAGAGAAGCAATTTAGTCCACAGTTAAAAGCAAACATTACACAATGGGGAGAAAATAAAATTGCGCAAAATGTTGAAACAAAAACATCAAAAGAAATATCTGTCATTGTAGAATTGCAACATGCTCCACTCGCTTCACAAAGTAACATTCAACATGCTCCAGATTTACAAAATAATAATGCCCAGTCTTATCATGCGCAACTAAAAAAAGCACAAGAAGATACTACTAAGAAAATAAAAGAAAAAGCACCGAAAGCAACGATAAAAGAAACGTATAGTACGTTATTTTCTGGGTTTTCTATCTCTATTCCAGGGGATCAAATTACCGCTCTAGCTTCTTTACCTGAAGTAAAAGCAATTTATCCAAACTTAACATACAAATTACATGAAACGTCAAAAAGTCCGGCTAATCAAGAAACACCAAATATTGGAGGACCGACAGTTGGTGCGCCTGAAGCTTGGAATTCAAAAGATCCGACTGGCAAACCACTTGATGGAAAAGGAATGAAAGTCGCTATTATCGATTCAGGTGTAGACTATACACACCCTGATTTAAAAGCAAATTATATCGGCGGCTATGATACAGTCGATGAAGATAATGATCCGATGGACGGAAACGTACACGGTACTCATGTTGCTGGAATTATCGCTGGTAATGGAAAAATAAAAGGGATTGCTCCAAATGCCTCTATACTTGCTTACCGTGTCATGAATGATGGGGGTACTGGTACAACCGAAGATATTATTCAAGGTATTGAGCATGCTATTCAAGATGGTGCCGATGTTTTAAATCTATCTCTTGGTCAAGATTTAAATGTACCCGATCAACCTGTAACAATGACGCTAGAACGTGCGGCGAAACTTGGTGTTACTGCGGTCGTATCAAATGGAAATGATGGACCCAAACCTTGGTCTGTAGATGCACCTGGGAATGCAAGTAGTGTCATCTCTGTTGGAGCATCTACAGTTTCTATTCCATTTCCAACATTCCAAGTAGCTGGTTCCAATAAATCTTACCAAGGATTACCGTTATCAAAATCGGATTTCCAAGTAGGAAACGATGCCCAGCTTGTATATGTTGGATACGGTAATCCAAGTGATTACGCTAAACAAGATGTAAAAGGTAAGTTCGCGCTTGTCTTACAAGGGACTTCGAGCACGTTAGTAAAAGCAGAACAAGCAAAACAAGCTGGCGCTCTCGGCGTGCTACTAATTTCTAACGAAAAAGAAATTAATATTATGCCAGAATATTTTGGTCGTGAAGAAGTAGCTCTTCCTGTTATGCAGCTATCCAATACGAATGGCGAAGAGTTGAAAAGTTTAATTACAAAACGAAAGAAAAATATAAAAATTGGACAACCAAAACAAACAGAACTTATTGGTAATTTTAGTTCAAGGGGACCATCACAAGGAAGTTGGCTTATAAAGCCTGATGTTGTTGCACCTGGCGTACAAATTACAAGTACAGTACCAAGAGGTGGCTATGAATCTCACAATGGGACAAGTATGGCTGCGCCGCAAGTAGCTGGAGCCGTTGCTCTATTACGTCAAATGCATCCTGATTGGACGACAGAACAATTAAAATCATCTCTTGCCAATACAGCCGAAACATTAAAAGACGTAAATGAAAACACATATCCTGTTATGACACAAGGATCGGGCTTAATTAATATTCCAAAAGCAGTAAAAGCGGACGCATTAGTTACACCAAACAATGTAAGTTTCGGTCTAATTAAACCAAATAGCGGAAAAGTAAAATTAACACAAAATATTACATTACAAAATCTTTCTAGCAAAAAGAAAAACTTTTCAATTCGCATTGAACTATTAGATACAAAAACGAAAGTTCAAACTTCTTTCGCTTCTTCTGTGAGCGTAAAACCGAATAGTAACATAGAAAAACCTTTTACCATTACTGTGGATAGTTCTTTGCCACAAGGTGTATATACAGGGAATGTATATGTAAAAGAACAAGGTAAGACAGAAGAAATACGTATTCCATTTACATTTAGCATTGATCCAAAAGAATACAAACGTATTGATGGCCTTGAAATTGTTAATTCTACTTTCAGTCCAAATAATGACCAAATACTAGATGACAACCTTATCAATTACTATTTAGTTACACCCGTTGAGGATGTAACGTTTCACGCTAATTTAATTACGAAAGACCGAGTAACCTATCAAGGTATCGTTTATCAAGGTAAAAATGAAACACCAGGTTATAAATCTTTCAAATGGAATGGTACAAAAGTTGGTGGATCCCCTCTGCCTGACGGCTTATACCAAATTGAAGCTGTTGCTTCTAATTCTGGTGGAGAAACGAAACAAACAGGGGCTGTGTTTGTCGACCGCACTGCACCTAAATTAACACACGAAGTTGATCAAGAAAATCTCATAATTAGAGGGAAAGTAACTGATATACTGTTAGATTGGATGACAGAATCCGGATGGGTTGCTCCAGGGCATCCTGTCACGATACAGTATGAAATTAACGGGAATGGTACATGGGAAAATGCATTCCTGAACCATTGGGAGAAAAACTACGAAATTTATTTCGATCGTAGTCAATTACAGCAAGGAAAGAATACAATTCACATTGTAGCAACTGATGCCGCTGGAAATACATCTAATTTGAATGTTGATTTAGAAGTGAAATAATTAAATTATTGTTGACAATCTTTTAAAAATAGTTTTATAATACGAAACATAGTTTAGTTGAACGAATTATATATCGGCTTTGAAGGAATACTAGTAGCGACTTATATCCCTGTCTTAGAGAACTGATGGTTGGTGTAAATCAGTACATATACAAGCGTGAATTACAATTCTGGAGCTTCTTTCCCGTAGTGCACATAGTGCATGAAGAGGAAGACGGATCTTTCCGTTATCTTAAAGTGAGTGGTAAACAATTTTTATGTTTACAATTAGGGTGGTACCGCGATTTTTATCGTCCCTATCGGATTTTCCGATAGGGGCTTTTTTGCGTCCTTCCCTTTTATACAACTTCATATATACGCATTGAAAGAATCGCAGTAGTATATTATATCCCTGTTACAGAGAGCTAGTGGTCGGTGGAAATTAGCACATATATAAGTACGAATTACAATTCTGGAGCTTCTTTTTCGTAGTGCTTTTATGCATGAAGGAAAAGACGGAGTTTTTCCGTTATCATGAATTGAGATGTAAGTGTATTTTCACTTACAAATAGGGTGGTACCGCGATTCTTTCGCCCCTATCGGATGTTCCGATAGGGGCTTTTTCTATTTCTCAAAGAAACAAATGTTAAATAATTCCGAATCTTATGATAAAATTTTATAAGCGCTTACAATTTGAAAGGGGGTGATATAAGCTATACGAAACTCATATTCAATTTTATAGAAAACAAGGAGGATGTCTAAATGACAAAGAAAATAGAAATCCCATCGCATTTAAAACCATTCGTATCCACACAACATTATGATCAATACACACCGGTGAATCACGCTGTGTGGCGTTACATTATGAGACAAAATCATAGCTTCTTAAAAGACGTTGCCCATCCAGCCTATGTGAATGGACTACAATCATCTGGTATTAATATAGATGCAATTCCAAAGGTAGAAGAAATGAATGAATGCTTAGCACCAAGCGGCTGGGGAGCTGTAACAATTGATGGCCTTATTCCTGGCGTCGCATTTTTCGATTTTCAGGGGAACGGATTACTACCAATTGCAACAGATATTCGTAAAGTAGAAAATATCGAGTACACACCAGCTCCAGATATTGTACACGAAGCAGCAGGACACGCACCGATTTTACTTGATCCTACATATGCAAAATATGTGAAACGTTTTGGACAAATTGGTGCAAAAGCTTTCTCTACAAAAGAAGAACATGATGCATTTGAAGCTGTTCGTACATTAACGATTGTCAAAGAAAGCCCTACTTCTACTCCTGATGAAGTTAAGGCTGCTGAAAATGCTGTAATTGAAAAACAAAACTTAGTTTCTGGTTTATCAGAAGCTGAACAAATTTCACGTCTTTTCTGGTGGACAGTGGAGTACGGATTAATTGGAAATATTGACGATCCAAAAATTTACGGTGCTGGTCTTCTTTCCTCTGTCGGCGAAAGCAAACATTGCTTAACAGATGCTGTAGAAAAAGTTCCTTTCTCAATTGAAGCTTGCACAGGGACAACTTATGATGTGACAAAAATGCAACCACAGCTATTTGTTTGTCAATCATTTGAAGAGTTAACTGAGGCGCTTGAGACGTTCTCTGAAACGATGGCATTCAAAACAGGTGGCACAGAAGGATTAGAAAAAGCAATTCACTCCGAAAATCATGCCACAACTGAGTTAAGTAGCGGATTACAAATTACGGGCACATTTACAGAAACAATTAAAAATGATGCCGGCGAAGTCATTTACATGCGAACAAGCTCTCCAACTGCATTAGCAATTCATAATAAGCAGTTGGCAAATCATTCTACCTCTGTACACAGTGATGGATTCGGGACACCGATCGGATTACTAAATGGTAATATCGCACTAGAAGATTGTACAGAAGAAAAGTTACATTCATTAGGCATTACAATTGGAAACAGCGCAGATTTTACTTTTGCAAGTGACATTCATGTAAAAGGAACAGTAACTGATATTGTAAAGAATGATAATAAAATTGCCCTTATCTCGTTTATAGATTGTACAGTTACTTATAAAGATCGTTTACTATTTGATGCTTCATGGGGCGCATTTGATATGGCTGTTGGCTCACAAATCACTTCAGTATTCCCAGGTGCCGCAGATGCAGCAGCATTTTTCCCAATGGATGAAGAAGTTCAAGAAATTCCTGCTCCACTTGTACTGAATGAACTTGAACGTATGTATCAAACAGTTCGAGATATTCGAAGTGAGGGGATTTTACACGACGCGCATATCGATCAATTAGTAGCAATTCAAGAAGTATTAAATACATTTTATGCGAAAGAATGGCTGCTTCGCCTTGAAATATTAGAATTACTTTTAGAGCATAACAAAGGGCATGAAACATCTGCAGCATTACTACATCAACTTTCTACTTTCACAACTGACGAAGCTGTAACACGCCTTATTAACAATGGTCTTACGTTACTTCCAGTAAAGGGTGTGAGAAATGATGCTAAGATTAACTGAAGAAGAAGTTCGCGAGGAGTTATTGAAGGTAGATAAATGGATGGTAAAAGATGAGAAATGGATTGAACGAAAATATATGTTTTCCGACTACTTAAAAGGAGTCGAATTTGTCTCTGAAGCCGCCAAACTATCAGAAGAACATAATCACCATCCATTTATCCTTATCCAGTATAAAGCAGTTATTATTACTTTGTCATCTTGGAATGCAAAAGGTTTAACGAAACTAGATTTTGAGCTTGCAAAACAATTTGATGAACTATTTTTACAAAACGAAAATGCAATTATAAGAAAATAAAAAAAGAGAAGCCTTTTTAGGCTTCTCTTTTTATTTTGAAATGGATACAATGTCCAAATGGATCCTCGACTTGTAATATTCCATCTTTGTACGTAGCAATTTTGCCAATATTTTTTAAGCTTTCACATACTTGCTCTTTTTGTTTTTCATCCGCTAGTACAATTGTGAAATATTTCAAACCAACAGAACCTGGCATTTGCGGTGGTACCCCTTCACCTTGCCACGTATTTAAACCGATATGATGATGATAACCACCTGCTGATACGAACAACGCTCCATTACGAGCTGGGATCGTTATTTCAAAACCAAGACCATCAACATAGAAACGTTTCGCTTCCTCTAAATCAGCTACATGGAAATGAATATGCCCCATCACAGTACCATCTGGAAATCCATTCCATGTACTTCCTTGCTGTAATAATTCTTCACCAGCTAACGGGTTACTAACAAATGGGAGTTCTCCATTCTCATCACGCCAAACTTCTTTTTGTCGATCATGATAAATTTCAATCCCGTTTCCATCTGGATCAGCTAAATAAAGAGCTTCACTAAAGTAATGATCGGCTCCACCATGTAGTGGATATACCATCTCTACAAGATGACGAAGAACATTCGCTAAATCCTGCCTACTTGGTAATAAAATTGCGTAATGATATAACCCTGTTCTTGCTCTTTGCTTCGGAAAAGCTTCTTTCTTTTCTTCAATGATAAGAAGTGGTTCATCATTTTCATTCCCAAATGTAACGACTGCTTCTTCTTCTTTTAGCACCTTCATACTTAGTACTTCCGTATAAAACTCTAGTGATTTCTTTACATTAGATACGTATAAATGAACAACATCAAGTGTTGTATCGGGATGAAGTTGAAAACTCATCTTGTTAGCCCCCCCATTTAAATTAGTTCTTCTTTGACATTTTTTCTTTTAAGAAATTATCTACAAAACCATCAGCTTTTGCAACAAATAAGTATGCACCCATTGCTAATAATGCAAGTTCTAATTCGAAACCAGGATTTTTTCCATCTCCCAATAAACCAGCTGACCATTTCACTTTTACGATTGCCCCAACCATAACAAGTGCAAATAATAATCCAATATATCTTACACCTAAACCTAGAATTAATAATAGGCCTCCAACTAATTCAAATGTTGCTACACCGTATGCCAGTCCTCCTGGTAAACCAATGCTTGTAAACCATCCTGCAATATTGTCAATTCCTGATTGGAATTTTGTTAAACCGTGCATAAAGAACGTTACCCCTAACACGATACGAATAATTAAGTTACCAATATGTTGATTCATTTCTTTCTCTCCTTTATAGTTTTCTTATACAAAACTTTTATTCACATTACAAAACATACACTAATTTTTTTTATTCGTCAATTCATTTTCATTGGGAAAAAATATATTTTTTTTGCTATGATACAAATAGTTGTTTACAAAAAGGAGCTTGATTTTATGAATATTGGTTCTGCAATACGTGAAATTCGTCAACGTAGAGGCATAACAATTGCACAAATTTGTGAAGGAACAGGTCTTTCTAAAGGCTTTATGAGTCAGGTTGAAAATAATAAAACATCACCATCTATCTCAACGTTAGAAACGATCTCAAATTTTTTAAACGTTCCCCTTCCCTATTTATTGTTAGAACAAAAAGATCGATTGAAAATTGTTAAAAAAGAAGAACGAAAATACAGTGTATACGGCAAAGATGAGCAAAGAATTGAACATGTTGCGGAGCAAGGTGGCCTTCGCCTGAATCTCGTAGAAATTCCTGCCGGGTTTCCGAAAGAAAACTCACCAAATGCCCATGAAGGTGAAGAGTGTCATCTTGTATTACGCGGAAAGCTAGAAGTTCAACATGGTGAAGATATTGCAATTGTAGAAGAAGGTGATTCTTTCTCTTGGAATGCATGCGTTCCACATATTGTTCGTAATGTAGGAAAAGAATCCGCACTATTACTTATCTCTAGTCATGCGGAGAATCGAAAACGCGTTTACTAATCAATAAAAAAGAAGCCTGCTTCAAACAGGCTTCTTTTTTATTCTCGTATAATCCCGTAACTTGTCCCAACTAGCACCGTCTTTTCATGTTGATTGCGATAAACTGATTCGATTGAAACTTTTTTATACCCTTCCATTTGCTCTATATTTGTTAAAGTTAATTCACAAGTAATCGTATCCCCTGTAAAAACTGGTCTAATAAACTCACTTACTAATTCTCTTGCTATGTAATGTAACTCTTCGCCTACTTTCGTTCCAATGCTAGCAGTCAATAAACCATGAACCATTAATCGGCCATTCTCATCATATTCCATATGATGTCTCCCTTTATCACCTGTAATATTTGCAAATTCGAAAACTTCTTCCTCAGTAAATCTTCTTTCATATTTAAATACTTCCCCAACTTTTATACTCATTTTTATCCCCCTAATAATAAACTGAATTTTCTTTCATTTTATCATGAAATGAGTCTTAATTCATTTTCTATTACAAAAAATAATTAGAAATACTTATAACTGTATTTCTTTACTTTTCACCCATTTACCGATGACCATCTCTTTTTGCGATTTGGTATCCATAATACGCACATGTACCATTTCTGGATAACTCTCTAACTTCAAATCCACAACTTCTATAAAAATCAAAATTGTTCGCAGATGTATGTGCAAACCAATCACCATGGGGAAGCTTTTGTAAACAAAGAGCTACAAGTTTCTTACCCAATCCTTTCCCCCTATACTCACACTTCACAACCAAATTTACTATGTTAGCAACCATCATTTGATCAGAAATCACTCTAACCATCGCAACCATTTCTTCTTCATCCCAAATTGTGAAAGCCCATGTTGAATTTTCAAATGCAAGCGTAAATTTTTCAATTTGCCAAGAAGGGATATTATCATTACTCCAACCGGCATCTTCAAATAAAGTTTTAATTGCATATGCTGGTACTCCATTCGTTCCTTCACGGATAATAAGCCCATTATGGTAAATATACATGTAATCCCCCCTTTATTTTTATATACCATTCTTCAAAAGATGCAATTTACCTTTTTTCATCCAACTCGCTTAATCGAATAAACAAGAACATCCATCCCCTGAAATGAAGTTGTTTTCTCATAACTAAGCCCTGTTTTTCTAGCAACAAATATTGAGGCGGGATGGTTCGGATTAATAAGAGAAATTAATTTATTCATTTGTAATGCTTGGAAACCGTAGTCTCGAAATGCCGCAGCTGCTTCTTTCGCATACCCTTTTCCCCAATACTGAGGAAGTAACCAATAACCAATTTCAATTTCCTCTTTTCCATCTATCTTCTGCTTTACTAGTCCCGCATGACCAATTCGTATTCCCGTTTCCCTTTCAATCATTACAAATAAACCGAGACCATTTTTATAATTAGGAATTACCCACTCCTCCAAGCTTTTTTTGCATTGCATATATGTTTTTAACGTTCCATTTCCAATATAGCGCATTACCTTCTCGTTTCCCCATAGTGAAGCGTAGAACTGTAAATCATCCATTGTATATTTGCGAACTTGTAAACGATCTGTATGAAACATTTCTGCACTCCTTCCCACTAATGTGTTCTTTATTTCACGACCATATTTTACATATATAATAAGTATTACTACCTATTATAAATGAACGAAACAAAAAATGCAGAATGTTCATTCTTTTACCCGATAAAAAAAGCAGTAGACAAATATTGTCTACTGCATCCATATCATAACTAGTACAAAGAAAACTACAATTGAGGGGGGTGTAGGATTTTCAAATATACTAGATACTTATCCCGTTCTAACGGGCGGTAAACTTTTCAATTATTTGAAAGTGAAAAGTTTACCGCACATAAGAACTTTTGCGGTCATTAAGAGAGCACTGTTAAGTAATCAAACACACGCTGTGCTTTTTCTCCACCCATTCGCGCATGTTGAAGAAGGGAAATACCATGTGGGCCAGATGCACGTAATGCTTCTGGTTGTGCTACTAAAATAGCTTGTACAACTTCTAACTCTCCAAGCATAGCTGCAGCAAAAATATCCATGCGAGCACCCTTTTCCAGTAAATAAAGAGCAATATCTTTACGACCTACATGTGCCGATGCTCCTAAGGCACTTTCCCAATCTGATCCGCCCCAATTGTAAGAGGCATGAAGTAAGCTGGGCGATTCAACCAACAGTTCCTGTACTTTTTCTAAATTTCCGTGAGCTGCCATAACAAATTCTCTTACTAACTCAGTGGTAATACGCTCTTCTGTATGCATCGCTCTTCTCCTTTTTTAGAAATTCGTTTCGGTGTAAAAAATGGTTTGTCACTTCCTTGAAAAATATCCACTTCTATACCAAATACATATTGAAACATTTCATGACATAATACTTCTTCTGGTACACCGTCATACTGAATCTCCCCTCGCTTTAATACGAGTAAACGATCACTATATTGAGTAGCTTGGTTAATGTCATGTAAAACCATTACAATTGTCATACCAAACTCCTCATTTAATCGTTTCACAAGTTCCATTACTTCCAACTGATGAACGATATCTAAAAAAGTTGTTGGCTCATCTAATAATAAAACATTCGTGCGTTGTGCTAGCGTCATTGCAATCCAAGCACGCTGCCTTTCTCCTCCTGATAAAGATTGTAAAAGACGATATTCATACCCTTCAAGATTTGTAACAGACAATGCCCAATTAACAATTTCTTCATCTTCTTTATTTAAGCGAACACTCCATGATTTATGGGGGCCTCTTCCAAATTCAATTAATTCTTTCACTGTTAAATCTAATTGATGATCATGCATTTGTGGTAACATCGCTAATTGCTTCGCTACATCGGCACTCTTCATCGTATGAATATTTTTCCCATCTAAAATGATTTCCCCTTCGCTTTGTTTAAGTAGCCTTGCCATTAAACGAAGCAAAGTAGATTTCCCCGATCCATTCGGTCCAATTAAACTAACAACTTCTCCAGCTTTAATATGTACATTCGTATTTTGCATTTGAAATCTTTCAGAATGTGCGTAAAACACTTTTTCAACGGAAATCACGTTGTTTTCCTCCTCTATGAATTAAATATAAGAAGAACGGACCACCTAAGAAGGATAATAAAATACCAACAGGCAATTCGATTGGATCGAACCAACTTCGAGCTATCGCATCCGCAAAAACAAGTAATACCCCGCCGCCAAGGCATGATAGAGGCAGCAAATATTTATAATCATTTCCAACTAATAAACGTAGCATATGCGGTACAACAAGACCGACAAACCCAATAAGTCCAGAAACACTAACTGCTATTCCAGCTAATAATGTACTTACTACGATTAAATAAAAACGACTTTTTTCCACGTTATGTCCTAATAACTTTGCCATTTCATCTCCAAGCATTAATACTCGAATATGCTTAATACCAAAGAAGGCTAATATAATAGCAAATATCGCATAATAAATAATCATATTTAAATGTGCCCAGCTTACACCACCAATGCCACCAGCTAACCACGGTAAAACAGATTGTACTTTGTCACTATGTAATAACATTAATGCTGACGTTGCTGCACCAATCAATGCATTAATCGACACACCTACTAAGACAATTCTTGAAGGTGGTGCCCCTTTTTGCCATGATAAAGCATAGATGACCATTGCTGTGATGAAAGCTCCTAAAAACGCCCCTAGCGGTAAAAAAGCCATGTGCTGAGGAAATAAAATCATAATTATAATTGCTACAAGACCCGCTCCAGATGAAACCCCGATAATACCAGGGTCTGCAAGAGGGTTTCTCATAACCCCTTGCAATAATGCACCTGATGTCGCTAAACACGTTCCTACTATAAATCCAACGAGCACCCTTGGTATACGAAGATCCCATACAATTCGATGAACTATCGAACCTTCATCTTGCATCCCTGTTAGGATGTCTCGTAAAGAAAAGGATAAACTTCCCGCGAAAAGACCGTAAAAAAGACCTAGAATCGTTAATACGACTAAAATAACTGCTATTCCCCATCTTTTTTTCGCAAAAGGATGTTCCTTTTCTCTTACTACTTCATTACTCTCCATACTTATCATTTCCTTACATCTTGTATACTTTTATACATAAAGTCCATAGCTTCTGTTACTTTTGTTCCAGGATTTGATCCAAATAAGTCTGGTGGTAAAATAACTACACGATTTTGTTTTACTGCATCTAAATTTTTCCACGCTTCATTTTTCATCATTTCGCCTTCAAATGCTTTTTTCACGCTATTCGGGTCTCCGTGTGTAATTAAATAAATTACATCTGGATTCGCCTCAATAATACGTTCTACACTTAGCTGTGCATATTGCGGATATTCTTTCATTTCTGGAAAACCAGCTGCAATATTTTTTCCGCCCGTTTTCTCTAAAATGTCACCTGACAGAGATGTTGGTAATGCTGCTAAATAAGTTCCTGGTGCTCCATACACTAGCAATGCTTTCACATCACTCTTTTTCTCATATTTCTTCATTTGATCATTCATTTTTTGATTCAGTTCTTTTGCTTTATCTTCTTTCTTCATTACTGCTCCGTATATTTCAATATTCTTTTGAATATCTTGTACAGAATTTGCAGTAGAAATGACTACTTTCGTCCCTTGACCTTCAACCGTTGGAACATTCTTTTGGAATCCATTGTTAGCAACAAGTACATCTGGCTTTAAGCTAGCAATTTGCTCAAAATTCGGCTGATGTGCATTCCCAATTACTTGCGCTTTCTTTAACTCCTCCGGAAGAGTTAATTTCGTATCTGGACGACCTATAATCTTTCCGTCTAAAGCATGAATAATATCCATATCACCCATACTTAATGTTGCAAAGCTCTCTGGTGTTTTATCGAATGTTACCTTTCTGCCCGATAGGTCGGTAATTTCGATTTTTTCTTTTCCTTTTTCTGTTTTGGTTGCAGACGCTTTGTCGTTTCCCTTTGCATTGCAACCTATTAATAAGAAAAAAACAGATAAAATCGCTGTAAATAGCGTAATAGACTTTTTCATTCTTCCACCTCTAATTGATAATGATAATCATTAACTACTATTCTACTTTAATTGATAAGGATTATCATTGTCAACAAAAACGCATACATTTTCTTCAAAAAAAACAAAAAGCGCTACAAAAAGATCCTTTCTTTTTGTAGCGCTCTATTTAATACTATTACTCACATTCATTTTCCTCCAACTGGTCACGCATCACTTTTACACGCTGAAAGAAAAAGAACGATAAACTTAAAAATATAACGATGCTCCCCATCATAACAAAAAATTGTATCGTTTCTTTTGCTCCATTCGGAATCAATAAGCCAACCATTAACAATGTGCTTACAGCGAGAAGGATCTGTCCGAACCGAGTATAATCTTCTATTTTCCCTTGTAATTCTTTCATCATATTCTCACTCCTCCATTTCACTGTATCATATTCTATGAAACTGAAAGACAAGTAAATGCAGCCATTCGGGGAGATGTTTTCCAAAAGAAAAAGAGCCGCTTAATTGCGACTCTTTCCTATCTATTCCACACCTTTATATGCTTCCATATAAATTTCTTTCAACTCTGAAATGAGCGGTAATTTCGGATTGGCTGTTGTACATTGGTCTTCAAAAGCCCGTTCTGCTAATACTCCAACAACCTCTTCAAATTTCTCTTTATCGACTCCTTGCCCCATAATACTCATATTAATATTCAAGCTTTTTCCAAGCTCAATAATTGCTTGGACAAGTGATTCCACCCCTTCTGCTGCCGAACTTGCTGGAAGCCCGAGCATTCTCGCTATATGTGCATATCTTTCATCTGCCACAAAGTACTCATATTTTGGGAACAATGCGTGTTTTCTTGGCTTAATAGCATTATAGCGGACTACGTGCGGCATTAGAATGGCATTTGCGCGTCCGTGCGGAATATGGAATTCTGGTCCAATCTTATGTGCTAAGCTGTGATTAATACCGAGGAAAGCATTTGCAAATGCCATCCCTGCAATTGCAGAAGCGTTATGCATTTTTTCTCTTGCTTCTTCATCATTTCCATCTTTATATGCTCTCGGTAAATATTTGAATACGAGATCAATAGCTTTTAATGCTAATCCATCTGTATAGTCATTTGCCATAACAGACACATACGCCTCAATTGCATGTGTTAAAACATCCATACCAGTATCTGCTGTTACATGTGGTGGTACTGTCATTACAAATTGCGGATCAACAATCGCTACATCTGGTGTTAATTCATAATCTGCAAGCGGATACTTTATATTATTTTTCTTATCTGTAATAACCGCAAATGGTGTCACTTCTGACCCTGTTCCTGATGTTGTTGGAATGGCAACAAACTGCGCTTTATTTCCTAATTCCGGATATTTACATGTACGTTTTCTTATATCTAAAAATTTCTGTTTAATGCCATAGAATGATGTTTCTGGATGCTCATAGAATAACCACATCCCTTTTGCCGCATCCATAGCTGAACCGCCACCAAGTGCAATAATTACATCAGGCTTAAAGCTTCTCATCATTTCCGCACCTTTAAAAACAGTTTCATCTGACGGATCTGGCTCGACCTCAAAGAACACTTCAACTTTCACATCATTTGCATGCTTACGTAAATAGTGCGTAACTGTGTCTACATAGCCGTGCTCAACCATTCCTGGATCCGTTACAATAAATGCGCGTGAAATGTTAGGCATATTTGCTAAATACGCCGTAGCATGTTTTTCAAAATAAATTTTTGGTGGCAACTTGAACCACTGCATATTCTTTTTTCTATTTGCCAGCCTTTTTATATTTAATAAATGAGTCGCTGTTACGTTTTGAGAAACTGAGTTTTTCCCGTATGAACCACAACCAAGTGTAAGCGATGGAATAAACCCATTATATATGTCACCTATTCCGCCTTGTGATGAAGGTGCATTTACAATAAGACGGCAAGCTTTCATACGTAAACCAAATTGTTTTTGTACTTCTTTATTTGTAGAATGAATGACTGCTGAATGCCCTAAACCTCCAAGATTCAACATTTCTTCGCAATATGTAAATCCTTCTTCTAATGAATTCGCTTTTACACAAGCTAATACTGGGCTCAGTTTCTCACGAGATAGTGGATACGCTGCCCCAATTCCTTTAATTTCAGCTACAAGTATTTTTGTATGTTCAGGCACAGTCATCCCAACTAATTCGGCAATATACTGTGCAGATTTCCCTACAATATCACTATTTACTGCACATGTATTTTCATTTATAACGAGCTTTTCTAATTTCTTTCTCTCTTCCTCTGTTACAAAGTAACAATTATTTGCAATCATTTCTGTTTTAACATCATCATAAATTTCTTTATCGATAATGATTGCCTGTTCCGATGCACAAATCATACCGTTATCAAATGTTTTCGATAAAATTAAATCATTAGCAGCTCGTTTTACATGTGCTGATTTCTCTATATAACACGGTACATTACCAGGACCTACACCTAGTGCTGGTTTACCAGTAGAATAAGCCGATTTCACCATACCAGCGCCTCCAGTTGCTAGAACGAGTGCGACACCATCATGGTTCATTAATTGTTTCGTCGCTTCGACAGATGGTCTTTCAATCCATTGAATACAATGCTTTGGCGCACCCGCCTTCACCGCTGCATCATATACTGTTTTGGCCGCTGCAACGGAACAATTTTGTGCAGAAGGATGAAATGCGAAAATAATTGGATTTCTCGTTTTTATCGCGATTAATGCTTTAAACATTGTTGTTGACGTTGGATTCGTTACTGGCGTTACTCCAGCTACTACACCGACTGGTTCCGCAATTTCTATTATTTCTTCATGAGGATCTTCATGAATAACTCCTACCGTTTTATCTTGCTTTATACTATGCCAAATATATTCAGTGGCAAAAATATTTTTTATGCATTTGTCTTCATAGACACCACGGCCTGTTTCTTCAACAGCCAATTTTGCAAGCGACATATGTTGATCAACACCTGCTAGTGCCATTTCATGAACAATGTTGTCAATCTGTTCTTGTGTAAAACTTTCTAATGCTTGTAAAGCTTCTTGACCGTTATTTACTAACGTATCAATCATCTCTTTTACCTCTTGCATTTCATTTACAACTTTCTCTTTGACTACCATGTAAATTTCCTCCTATTCTGTTATCACGGTCTTTATAAGTCCCTATAGGTCATAATAAGTCCCGATTAGCGAAAAAAAATAGAGTTACCGTCCTACATGAATCCCATTGTTTGTGAAATATTTCACAAGTTTATTCGTGAATAACATTTCATGAATTCAATATACATGAAATCATTTCATTTGTGTATGTCTAATTTGTGAAATATTTCACAAATAAACATAATAAAAATGCACTGCTCCACATTAGCAGTGCATTTTTATTATGCTAGCGCTTGTGCTAAATCTTCAATTAAATCTTCACCATCTTCAATTCCGACAGAGATACGAATTAATGTATCTGTAATTCCTAATTCTTTACGACGATCTGCTGGGATTGATGCATGTGTCATTTGAGATGGGATAGAAATTAAACTTTCGACTGCTCCTAGGCTTTCAGCAAGTGTAAAGTATTGCAGTTTCTCAAGTACTTTATTTAATGTTTCCTCACTATCTACATCAAATGAGATGATAGCACCAAATCCGTTTGCTTGTTCTGTTGCTAATTCATGGTTTTGATGTGATTCAAGGCCTGGATAATATACTTTATTTACTTTTGGATGATTATTTAAGAATTCAGCAATTGCGCGTGAATTCGTTTCATGTTCTTCCATACGAATTCCTAACGTTTTTAAACCGCGAAGTAGTAAGAAGCTATCTTGTGGTCCAAGAATACCTCCCGTTGAGTTTTGTACAAAGTGAAGGTCTTCTGCTAGTTGTGGGCTATTTACCACTACTAGACCTGCAACTACGTCACTATGACCTCCTAAATATTTCGTTGCACTATGAAGTACAATGTCTGCTCCTAAAGAAATCGGCGACTGCCAATATGGCGTCATGAATGTATTATCAATAATTGTTAATAAATCTTTCTCTTTAGCAAGAGTAGATATTTTCTTAATATCAGTAATTTTTAGTAGTGGATTCGTTGGTGTTTCCACATAGATCGCTTTCGTATTTGGACGAATTGCTTCTACAACTTCCTCTAAGTTTGTTGTATCTACAAATGTATGCTCAATACCGAAGCGGTTTAATACTTTCGTAATAACACGATACGTTCCCCCATAAACATCATCTGTTAAAATAACGTGATCACCTTTTGAGAACAACATAATTGTTGCTGTAATAGCAGCCATTCCCGAACCAAATGCAAATCCAGCATGACCGTTTTCTAATACGGCAATCATTTCTTCTAAAGCTGCTCGTGTTGGGTTGCCTGTACGTGAATATTCATATCCTTGATGCTTACCAACTGCTTCTTGTTTATACGTACTTGTTTGATAAATCGGTACGTTTACAGATCCAGTTGAAGGTTCTCCTATGCGAATACCATGAATTAACTTTGTCTTTGCTCTCATTTTTTATTCCCATCCTTTGTATATGTCTTTACTTAAATAGCGCTCACTACTATCAGGAAAAATCGTTACAATATTTGTACCTGGTGTTGCTTTCTCTGCCTCCAGTAAACTTGCATGAAATGCTGCTCCTGAAGAGCTCCCAACTAAAAGTCCTTCTTTTTGCGCTAATTCTTTTACTCGTAAAAATGCATTTCGATCAGAAATCGTATGAATTTCATCAAAATAAGATGTTTTCAAAAATGGTGGAATAAATTCAAGACCAATTCCTTCTGTTTCATGTGAACCAGCTTTACCACCATTTAAAATAGATCCTTCTGGTTCTACAATAACTGTTTTAATATCTATATTTTTTTCTTTCAAATAAGATGCAGTTCCCATGAATGTACCGCCGGTTCCTGCTCCAGCAACAAATATGTTAATCTCTCCATTCAATGCATTCCAAAGTTCAGGACCTAATGTTTTGAAATAAGCACGTGGGTTTGCTTCATTCGCAAACTGACTTGGAGAGTATGAATTCGGTATTTCATTTACTAACTCTTTTGCTTTTGCAATTGCTCCGGTCATTCCTTGCTCAGTCGGTGTATGCACGACTGTTGCGCCTAGCGCTTTCATTAATTCTTGTTTCTCAATACTAAATTTCTCTGGTACACAAACAATAACGCGTAAATCATGTTCTAACGCTGCAAGTGCCAGTCCAATACCAGTATTTCCAGCAGTCGGTTCAATAATTGTTCCACCCTGCGTGACAAGCCCTTTTTCTAGCGCGTCTTCGATTAATTCTCTTCCTAAACGATCCTTAACGCTTCCGCCTGGGTTATAAAATTCAAGCTTCGCAAATAAACGGACCCCTTCTGGAAGTGAAAACCGAGTAATTTCTACAATTGGTGTATGACCAATTAACTCATGAACTCCACGATATACATTCATCGTGTTCTCCCCCTTATTTGCCAATAAAGAAAAGGCAACTGTATGTATTTTCTTTATATGAGACAGTTGCCTTTTTGTTACATTACTTTAACTCTTCTAGTACTTTTACGATAAAGTTTGTAGAATGAAGGGCTGCTTGATCTAAAAATTGATCAAATGAAACATTTGATTCTTTACCAGCAATATCAGAAAGTGCGCGGATGATAACAAATGGAACTTCGTATTGGTGGCACACTTGTGCAACAGCTGCCGCTTCCATTTCTACTGCATAAAGATTTTCAAATTTATCACGAATTGCTGCAACGCGGTTCGGATCACTCATAAATGCATCCCCTGTTGCAATCATACCTTTTACAACTTGAATATTCTCTTCAGCTTGCATACATTTCTCAGCTAATGCAACTAATGCCTCATCAGCTTTAAATCCAGGTGGCATTCCTGGTACTTGACCATATTCATAGTTAAATGCTGTTACATCTACGTCATGGTGACGAACTTCTGTTGAAATAACTACATCTCCAACATTTAGAGAATGATGGAATCCACCAGCTGAACCAGTATTAATTACTTTTTCAGGCTTATATTTTTCTAATAAAATTGTCGTTGACATCGCTGCATTTACTTTACCAATACCAGACTTTAACAAGATTACTTCATGTCCTGCTAATAGTCCTTTCGTAAATTCACAACCCGCAACCGTTTCTGTTTTTGCTTGTTCTAATTTGTCACGTAAAATACGTACTTCTTCTTCCATTGCTCCAATTACAGCAATTCTCAATCTAATCCCTCTTTCTATTGCTTAGTTGCCTCCATTACCCAAACGAAATGATTTAATCTCGTAAACGTTACATGGAAGCCATTGTTTTCAAATATAGTCTGCATGATCGGAATACGTGTATAGTATTCCGTTTGCAAATCGTTTGCTAACTGGTGAAAACCTCTTTGTTTTGCTGTTTCAACAGTTTTATCATATGCATCTTGATCTGCAAATATCGTATCAGCAAACACTATTTTACCACCTTTGTTTAGCAATTGACTATACTTCGCAACAGCTACATTTTTTTCATCATCTGTTAAATGATGAAATGCATAGGTGCTTACAATGGTATCAACTGAATTCGGAACTTCAAACGAAAGAAAATCACCTTCTGTAATAGAAAATTCCTTTGGCAATTTCTCTTTTGCAATCATGCGCATTTCACGCGACGGTTCTATACCGTAAACTGTACGACCGGCAAGTAATAATTTATTTGTTAAATTGCCAGTACCAACACCAAATTCTAATACGTTACCAAATGACTTGTTAACTACATCCTCTAAAATGTCCTCATAATGGGCGAAAACTTCTTTATATTGTATATCTTCGCCTTGTACGAATGAGTCGTACGTATGAGCCCACTCATCAAATAAACCATTAAATTCTGTGCCCATAAAAATTCCCCTTTTTCTTATCGGTTTTATCAGTATGATATTCCCTCTTTCTAAAAATGTCAATTGAAATGCACGTGGTATTTCCTTCTTTTCTTTGTTACACTGTAGTTGATTACATAGGAGAGGGGGCATCTTCATGTCATTTACCTTTGAAATGTTAGAAGATAAAATAGAATTTTTTGAAGCGGGAGACTTAGCTTCCTTAGAAAGAAAAATTAGTGAACAAATTGATAATAATAAAGCACTTATGCTTGAAGTTCATCACATCTCGCATCAAATGGTTATGGATCCCGAAAGCAAAAGACCGTATTACAGCGCGGTTGTTCATTTTAAATTAAAGAAATTATGCTAACTAAAAAAGAGAAGCTCCTAGGAGCTTCTCTTTTTTAGTTTAGAGTTTGAACAAGCACTGGTTTCCAGCCCTCATTTTCTACCCAATCAATATTTACATAATATTTTTTACCTGATTGCTTATCTTGTACGTTGCCGTAAGCTTTATTCTTACCGTTATTTCCGATTCTATGAATAACTAATTGCTCTACCGGAACGTCGATTGCAGCGGAAATCGCTTGATTCATCTCATTCCAATCTGCTGTACCTTTGTTAAACGTCATCGCAGGTGTTGCACCTTGCTCTGTACCTACTGGCTTCCAAGAAGGTTTCGTATAAGCATCTGTTGCCTTTGGCTGTGTTTTTTCAGCTGCCACTTTCTCATTAGCTTTCGCTTCTTCTTCAGCTTTTTGCTTTTCTTCTTCAGCCTTTTGCTTCTCTTCTTCTTCCTTCTTCTTAGCCTCTGCCTTCTCTTGTTCGTCCTTCTTCGTCTCTTCTTTACCTTTAGCTTTCTCAGCTTTATTTTCTTTTGTTGTTTGCTGAGCTACCTTTTTATCATTAGAAGACGCTTGCTCTTTTGTGTCAGGAACGAACAATTGATATGCTACAATAGCTACTGCCACTAATACAATAGCGATTGCAATATTTAAAACACCGTTTTGACGACGTTTTTGTTGTTTCTGTTGGAATCTAGATCCTCCTGCCATTCTTCAAACCTCCATGCAGTTTTTCATACTTGCTATTGTAACATTAAATCTAGAAAGGTTGAACATTTACAATAATATTTTCATGAAATGAAAACATTTCACTATGAATTGCAAGATTACTTTTCATTCTCTAATCGATGGATTTCTTCTACGATATCTTTGAAAATGGATGTGACTTTATTTACACTGCTGTCCGTTTCTATATCAACGACAACTAAAGCATATCTTGGATTTTCATATGGAAAATAACCTGCAAACCAGCGATTGACCTTCATCCCTTTTCCTGTTTGTGCTGTCCCAGATTTTCCAGCGACACTTAGTGGCAACGACCTGAATGCTGCTCCTGTTCCTTTCTCTGTTGTTACAACGCCTCTTAATAACTCTTGTAATGTTTTTACTGTTTCATAAGAAAGCTGTTTTCCATTTAATTTATGGTTTTCAAATGTAAAAAAGTCACTTCCATTTTTATACACTATTTTTTTAACAGCTTTCACTTCCATTTTTTCTCCATTCCTAGCAATCGTCGCCATCATATTAGCGATTGCTAGAGGTGATATACGTACATCTTTCTGTCCAATTGCTGTTTGCGCTACCGCTTTTTTACTAGTCTTATTTTCCTCACTCCCCCAGATAATAGCACTCTTCTCCTCTGGCATTTGCTCGAAACGCGATGTATGAAATACCGAACCGTTCCAACCAACCTTTCCAACTGCTCCTAAAGCCGCTACGTACGTTTCTAACACCATCTTATCCTTTTGTATTAGCTCGTTACCTAACTGTGAGAATGCCCTGTTACAGCTTCTAGCAAAGCTCCCTTTAAAACTAAGTGTTCCCATCAAAACTTGTGGGTCGTTTTCACCATATAAATCTTTATTACAATTAAATGTGCGATTCAATACATTTATATTTTGATCAATCGCTGCCGTTGCAACTACTGTTTTAAAAACAGAACCAGGAAAATGCGGTGTTAACATTTGATTTTCAAGTGTAGCTTTATATAATCTTTCGTTTTTAACCTGTAAAGATGGTTTGCTAACCATCGCTAGTATTTCATTTGTTTTTACATCAAGTAATACTAATCCCCCCTTCTTTATTTCACTTTTTTCAATTGTCTCTTCAGCTTTTTGCTGCAACTCTTTATGTAAAGTAGTTTGAATTGTAACTGGATAAAATGGATTTCCTGGCGAAGTGTATTTCGCCTGTTTTCCAAAAATCGGTTCTCCTTGCCGGTCCACTTGATACAATACTTTTGCCTCTCCATCAGTTAATAAAAATTCATCAAAAGATTGCTGTAATCCAGAAATACCAATTGGCGTTTGTTTTGAAATTTTTTCTACTTCTCCATATCGCTTTTGGAATTCTCGTTCATTCTCCCCCACTTCACCCACTAAATGATTTGTCCCTCCAGTTTGTTTTAATCGAACTTCAGCCGCTACAATGCCCAATACATTTAATTGATTAATCTTCTCCATCTGCTCTCGTACTAAAGGAAATGGCTCATTTCCTCTTTGGAGTATAAATGCATTTTTTTTATCTTTCATTTGTATTTTGATCTCTTGTCTCGACACACCAATGATATGCGCAATTTTCTTTAACATGTCATTTTTTATTTGTAAAAAAGGAAAAATAATTAAAACTGGGTATTTCTCTTCACCAATTTCTTTATCATTCCGATCTGTAAAATGTCCTCTTCCATTATCTACTGTAAGTGATTGTGTTCGTTGCGTAACGCTTCTTTCGATTAAATTAATATTTCGATCAGTAAAAGATTCAGTATCTATAATCTGTATTTGGAGTAAACGACAAAGTAATAAAAACATCACACATATAAAACAAATTAAAACAACTGTAATTCTCCGTCTTATTTTCATAAAAAAACACCTCGTCTATTATAGTTTGGACGAGGTGTTTAACCTTTTATACAAATAAAAAAACCACTCGTTTTTACACGAGTGATTTTTATTATTTAACAGAGATAATCTCTACTTGCATTTCTCCGCCTGGTGTTTGAATTGCTACCTTCTCACCAATTTGCTTACCTAATAAGCTCTTTGCGATTGGAGAATCGTTAGAAATTCTTCCTTCGAATGGGTCAGCTTCCGCGCTACCTACGATTGTGTAAGCTTCTTCATCTCCATTTGGTAATTCTTTAAATGTTACTGTTTTACCTAATGTAACGACAGTAGATTCTTCGCCATTATCTTCGATGATAACTGCGTTACGAATCATGTTTTCTAATTGTGTAATACGTCCTTCTACGAACGCTTGCTCATCTTTCGCTGCATCGTACTCAGAGTTCTCAGAAAGATCGCCGAAGCTACGCGCGATTTTAATACGCTCTACTACTTCTTTACGTCTTACTGTTTTTAATTGCTCAACTTCGTTCTCTAATTTTTGCTTACCCTCTTGCGTCATAGGGTATGTTTTTTCTGTTGACATATTTTCCACTCCTTTTATATACCAATCCCCTGAAAAAAGAGGAGTTCCATATGAAAACTCCTCCGCTTCCATTGTTAGCGGAGGTTTCTAGTACCCTTGCACTAGCGGAGTTGTCACATACAACCCCGTATTTCCAATTCTTCTTTTAAAGAAGATATGTATGGAAAGTTGATATAAATATGCCCTCACCTATATATAGATGAGGTTGCATGCTTCATTGTATTCGATAGGAAGGGAAAAAATCCCTTCCTATCGTATATCTTTTACTATGCTATTACAAATTTACTTTTTGTTCAAGAATTGTTGCAATTTTTGTCACCATAATATCAATTGCAACATGGTTTTGTCCACCTTCAGGGATAATAATATCCGCAAATTTCTTAGAAGGCTCAATAAATTGATTGTGCATTGGACGCACAACAGTTACGTATTGATCAATAACTGAATCCATCGTACGACCGCGCTCTTTAATATCACGCTGCATGCGGCGCAGGATACGAAGATCTGCATCTGTATCAACGAATAACTTAATGTCCATCAACTCACAAAGACGTGGGTCTTCTAAAATAAGAATTCCTTCTAAAATGATTACATCTTTCGGCTCAACTGGAATAATTTCTTCTGAACGCGTATGCAATGTATAGTCATATACAGGCTTATCAATTTGCTCATATGCAAGCAACTGCTGCAAATGTTCAATTAACAGATCATTATCAAACGCAAGCGGATGATCATAATTTGTTTTTAAACGCTCTTCCATCGGTAAATGGCTTTGATCTTTGTAATAATAATCTTGCTCCAAGATTAAAATGGAATGACCTTTAAAATGGTCAAAAATCGCTTTCGTTACACTTGTTTTTCCTGATCCTGAACCACCAGCGATTCCAATTACAACAGGCTTATTCGTCCCCATTCGACTACCACTCTTTCTTATTGAAGTATGTTTTTGCGCATCATATTATTCACATACACTGGTTGATCCACTTTGAATTTTACGATTTGCAACGGATGTCTCGCTGCATCTAATTCGTTTCCATCCTCATCCCAAATTTTCTCCACCGTCTGCGTAAAGTTTTCTATTTCTGGTCCAAAGAACTCCACTTCATGTCCTGGTTTGAAGTGATTACGTTGCTCAAGCGTTACGATGCCCGTTTCTTCATTATAATCTAACACTAAACCAGCAAAATCATACGTTGTTTTCTTACTATGATTTCCAAACATTTGCTCTTGATGTCCTGGAACCCCTTCAAAGAATGCAGGAGCTGTATCACGATTTGCACATTTATCAAGCTCATCTAACCATTGTTGTTTAAACTCAAAGTTATCCGGATCCGCACAATACGCATCAATTACTTTGCGATATACAGTTGCTACAGTCGCTACGTAATGGATAGATTTCATACGTCCTTCAACTTTTAAGCTATCAATTCCAATTTCAATCATTTTCGGAATTGACAAGATTAAATTTAAATCTTTTGGACTCATCGCAAAGTGAGCATCTTCTTTTTGGAATAAAGGAAGCTCTTTTGCATCTTTATGTTGTGATACCGTTTGAACTAAGTCATAGTCCCAGCGACAAGATTGACAACAACCACCACGGTTAGAGTCACGCGCTGTCATATGGTTACTTAATGTACATCTTCCTGAATATGCGATACACATTGCACCATGGACGAATGCTTCAATTTCAATGTCCACTTTGTCTTTAATTTCTTTCATTTCTTCATAGCTTGCTTCACGAGCTAATACAAGACGATGTAAACCTTCTTCTTTCCAATACTGTGCTGCTTTCCAGTTGGATAGCGATTGTTGTGTACTTAAATGCACCTCAACAGAAGGCGCTACACGTTTACACGTCTCAATAATAAGCGGATCTGCAACGATAATTCCCGTTACACCAGCCTTTTCAATCCCTTTTAAATATTCCTCTAGCCCGTCCATATTTTCATTATGTGCGAAAATATTTGTTGTTACGTATATTTTCGCTCCATATTTCTTTGCAAATTCAACGCCTTCTGCCATATCTTCTAGCGTAAAGTTACCTGCATTAGAACGAAGACCAAATTCTTGTCCACCTAAATATACAGCATCTGCCCCATAATGGATAGCTACTTTTAATTTTTCTAAGTTACCCGCAGGGATTAACAGTTCAGGTTTCTTCACAATAACGCGCTTGCCATCGATCACTCGTGAAATTTCTTGTACAGTCATTTCCTACACCCTCCTCGTTTAGTAAACCGTTTCTTTAAAGAAGAATCCTGTATCTAATGGACGATTTACTGGTTGCATTTCTTCTATTTCTTTATATAGATCATCTTTCACGTCATAATACGCATCACGATCTTCCACACACAAATCAATCGCTTGACGATATTTCTTCGTTACTTCAATAATGTATTCAGAGCTTTTTAGTACACCATCGATTTTTAAGCTATCAACTTCAGCCTCAATTAGTTCCTCTAATTCATCGATGAAACAAATATCATTCGGACTCATAATGTGAGTACCATTTTCATCTTCATAAATTGGATATTTATTGTTACGCTCTGGGTCATACAAGAACATATTCTCTTCATATTTTTTCTTTTCAATGTCAAGATTACGTCCTTGATACTCAAAGTAGTTTCCTACTAACGAACGCTTCGATTGGAACATACAAGTCATACCGTGAATTTGCACTTCAAGTTCCACTTCAGCATTTTCTTTTAAATCAACAATTTCATCTAAGCTAAGCTCACGAGCTAATACAGCACGCTTCGCTCCTCTTTGACCCCAGTAGTTACAAGTGAACCAATTTGTTGCTGTCGTTTCTGTATTCCAGTGCAGTTGCATATTTGGTGCTACTTCACGAACAGCCATTAATACCGCTGGATCTCCGAAGACAATTGCATCTACATGTACTTCGTTTAAAAATGCAACGTAATCTGTTAATTCTTCTACTTTATCATTATGGAACATAGCATTCATTGCTACGTATACTTTCACACCATTTTCATGTGCAATTTTAACAGATTTTTTTACATCTTCACGTGAAAATTCCCCTGCTAAACGTAAACCAAACTTTTGTTCACCGATCATTACTGCATCTGCTCCTGCTTTCGCAAGAGGTTCGATATCCGCCACCGCTCTTGGCGTTACTAACAATTCAGGTTTCTTCATACCTTGGTCATCCTCTCTTTTTACTAACAGCTACTCCATCTCCAATTGGGAAAATCGTTGTATCATATCCTTCATGGTTCATAAGCCATTCATTGTACGTCTTAATACGACGGATTAAACCACGTGTACGTCTATTTTCAATTTTCTCTTTTGTCGTTACAAGACCATGGTACATAACATTATCTGAAATAATTACGCCACCAGGGTTTAATAACGGTTCATATAAGTCAAAAAAGCGACGATATTGTCCTTTTGCTGCATCAATAAAAATAACGTCAAATGTTCCGTGTTCTTTTACTTGTTCACCCGTCTCTAACGCATCACCGTATATAACTGAAATACGTTCTTTTACTGGGGAACGTTCTATATATTCAAGTGCTTTTTCATATCGTTCACGATTGCGCTCAACTGTCACAATGCGTGAATTTGGAATAGCTTGCATCATACGAATACTAGAATAGCCAATTGCTGTACCAAGCTCTAAAATGCTTTTCGGTCCAATTAAACGTAAAAATTGCAGCATAAATTCCATTCCAAGTCGATCCATAATCGGCACATGATTTTCTGTTGCATATTCTTCCATTTCAAGAATTAATTTATCTTTTGGATCAATAAATGATAATAGGTACTCGTTAACTGCATCCTCCATAAATGGTCCTCCTTATTTACATGGAGAAGTGCCTCTATGACGTCTTTTCACACATAGAATGCAATAAAAATACAAGCCAGCTTTACCCTTAGCTTGTACGTCCCGTTTTGATATTAAAAACGATTCTTCTGCCAGTTTTTAACCCGATATATTTTACCACAAAAAAGAGGGATGTGCGACCTTTTTCGCTATCCCTCCCCATTTCACTGTTTTTTCGTAATATATTTTTGCTTTAATGCATTATGCTCTTCTAATGTTTTCGCATAGTACACTTCACCACTTGGTGCAGCTAAGAAATAATAATAATCTGTTTGCGCAGGTTCTAACGCAGCTTCCACTGAATGTTTACCAGAGTTCGCAATCGGTCCAACTGGTAATCCTTTTACAACATACGTATTATACGGTGAATTCACCTTTAAATCCTCGTATAATACACGTTGCTTATGCTTTCCAAGCGCGTATAATACCGTTGGATCTGTTTGAAGGGGCATACCTTTTGCTAAGCGATTATAAAAAACACTAGAAATCTTTTGGCGATCTGTAAAACCAGTCGCCTCTTCTTCAATCAGTGAAGACAATGTTAAAAGCTGATGAACATCCCAGTTCTTCGCTTTCATTTTCGCCTCGTTTTGAACAATGATTGCATTTGTTTTCTCAAGCATTGGAATTACGATTTCTTCTAACGTTGTATCTTTCTTATAGAACGAATACGTCGCAGGATATAAATACCCTTCTAATGGATATTTAATATTACTATCAAAGATTTTATCCGTTAATAACTTCGGATACTTTTGCTGCATTTTTTGAATAAATGCTTTATCGTTCAATTGACGCGTAACATCATCTTTATTCCACTTTAATTCACTCGCAACCGTTTCTGCAATTTCAGTTACTTGCGCTCCTTCTTTTATCGTCACTTTATACAGAGCTGGACGATGTACATTACCAGATGACATTTGTTCAATGACATCTGAGGCACTCATTGAAGGATTTAATAAATATGTACCAGCTTGTAAGTTTTTTGATTTAGCCTTTGTATAAAAGCTAAAAACTGTACCGTTTTTCACAGCACCCTTTTCTTCTAAAATTTCACCAATTTTACTAGTAGATGATCCTTTCGGAATTTCTACTTCAATCTCTTTTTTATTCCCGCTATCAACTGGTCCTAATGCCGATGAAATATACGCATAGACTGAACCACAAACTAAAAGCAGTGCAATAATCGAAAATAAAAAAATGCGTCTACGCTTCTTTTTCACTTGATTCTCTATCAAAACTCTTCCTCCTTATTCAATTGTAGGCCATATGTACGTCTTTCTATACAACACGATGAAAAATCACAATAAACTTACCTATCATTTTTTGACAGATATTTTATTTTTCTACAATCCGTCTCATTATACTACAAAGGATTACACAGTTTCGACAAAAAATCTTTCATTTTACATATAAAAAAAGATGGACTATATATCGTCCATCTTCTCAGTACTTATTATTCAGCTTCTTGCTCATCAGCTAGAGTGTTGAACATTTCTTGTACCATTTCCCACTCTTCTTCAGATTCGATTGGAAGTAAAGTTCCGCCCTCTTCTTCATTTTGCTCATAAGCCATTGCATCATAAATTTGGTCTCCATCTTCGTCTACTTCACCGATTGGAGAGAAGACTACATATGATTTTTTGCCAAATTTTTCAGCATCAAAAGTGAAAACAATCTCACATAAATGTTCGTTACCTTTTTCGTCTACAATTGTAATTTGATTTTCTTCCATTTTGGTCACCTCTTATTTACTATCTAAAAATCCTTGTAAGATTACGACTGCAGCCATCTTATCGATTACTTGCTTTCGCTTCTTACGACTTACATCAGCTGAAATGAGTAGACGCTCCGCCGCCATCGTCGACAAACGCTCGTCCCACATTACAACGTCTAATTGTAACAGCTCTCGTAGGTTTTCTGCAAATTGCTGGCACGCTTCACCACGTGGGCCAATTGTACCATTCATATTTTTAGGTAAACCTACTACTATTTTGTCCACATTGTACTGCTTTACTAACTCAGAAATACGGTCAAAACCAAAGTGACCTCGTTCTTCGTTAATCTTGATTGTTTCCAATCCTTGTGCTGTCCAGCCCATTTCGTCGCTCATTGCAACTCCGACTGTTTTTGTACCCACATCTAAACCTAATATCCGCATAAACTACTCCTCACGATGATGTTTCAAGTAAGACTTCACAAGCTCTTCAATTATCTCATCACGTTCAAGTTTGCGAACGATGCTTCGTGCATCTTTATGGCGAGGTATGTATGCTGGATCTCCACTTAATAAATAACCGACGATTTGGTTAATCGGATTATAGCCTTTTTCTTGAAGTGCATCATACACAGTTAAAAGTACATCATTTACATGGACACTCTGTTTTTCATCTTGAATGCTAAACTTCATTGTTTTATCAAAACCGTCCATTTCAAGCACCTCACTTATATAGTAAGTATAGGGAGAAGAACTTCTCCTCTCCCTACCATTGTACACTACTATCTCTTTATTTTGAAACAGATTTAACGTACTCTTGTACAAATGCTAAAGCTTCTTCAACTTGTGCTGGGTTTTTACCGCCCGCTTGAGCCATATCAGGACGGCCACCACCGCCACCGCCACAACGAGAAGCTACTTCTTTCACAAGTTTACCAGCATGGTAACCTTGGCTAATTAAATCTTTCGTTACGCCAGCTAAAATGTTTACTTTATCGTCATTTACAGACACTAATACAACAACTGCAGACTCTAATTTATTTTTAAGGTCATCCATCATCGTACGTAAGTTGTTCATATCTGCAACATTTACTTTCGCTGCTAATACGTTTACGCCATCAACTGTCATTACTGAATCAGTTAAGTTTCCAGCTTCGATATTGCTTAATTTTGCAGCAAGAGATTCATTTTCTTTTTGAAGTTGTTTCACTTCAGCAAATAAGCCATCAACTCTCGTTAAAATATCTTTCGGATTTGTTTTCATTTTTCCTGCTGCTTCTTTTAATAAACCTACTTGATCGTTCATTAATTCGTATGCAGACTTACCAGTTACCGCCTCAATACGACGAGTTCCTGCACCGATACCAGACTCAGCAACGATTTTGAAAATACCGATAGAAGCTGTGTTATCAACGTGACAACCACCGCAAAGCTCTAAGCTGTAATCGCCTACTTGTACAACGCGTACAACATCACCGTATTTTTCACCGAATAATGCCATTGCACCCATTTCTTTCGCTTCTTCGATTGATTTTTGAGAAATCTCAACGTTAATACTTTCCCAAATTTTCTCGTTTACGATACGCTCAATTTTTTCTAATTCGTCAGCTTGTACTTGACCGAAGTGAGAGAAGTCAAAGCGTAAACGTTCAGAAGTTACAAGAGAACCTGCTTGGTTAACATGCGTTCCAAGTACATCTTTTAACGCTTGGTGTAGTAAGTGAGTTGCTGTATGGTTTTTCACAACGCTACTACGGTTTTTCGTATCGATAACAGCTTTTACAGCCGCACCTTTCGTTAATGTACCTTCTTCCACAACTACTTTGTGTAAGTTTTGACCATTTGGTGCTTTTTGTACATCTTTTACAACAACTTTCACGCCATCAGCAAGAAGGTAACCACGGTCTGCAATTTGTCCGCCGCTCTCAGCATAGAATGGTGTTACATCAAGCATTAACTGTCCTTCTTCACCTGCTTGTAAGCTATCTGTATACTCACCGTTTTTCACAAGTGCAACAATGTTACTTTCTGTTGCAACTGTACCGTAACCAACGAATTCGCTCGCTACTTTAACTTCACCAAGTACACCGCCTTGAACTTGCATAGAATCAACGTCTTGACGAGCAGCACGTGCACGCTCACGTTGTTTTTCCATTTCAGCTTCAAAACCTTTATGGTCAACTGTCATACCAGCTTCTTCTGCATATTCTTCTGTTAATTCAATTGGGAAACCGTACGTGTCGTATAAACGGAACGCATCTACGCCAGAAATAACAGTTGTTTTTTCTTCTTTCGCTTTTGCAATAACTTCAGCTAAAATTGCTTCACCATCATGAAGTGTTTCGTGGAAGCGTTCTTCTTCATTTTTCACAACTTTTGCGATGAAATCTTTCTTTTCCAGTACTTCTGGATAGAAGTCTTTCATTACTTCTCCAACAACCGGTACTAATTCAAACATGAATGGACGGTTGATGTTTAATTTCTTAGAATAACGAACAGCACGGCGTAATAAACGACGTAATACATAACCACGGCCTTCGTTAGATGGAAGAGCACCATCACCAACAGCGAATGTTACTGTACGAATATGGTCAGCAATGACTTTAAACGCCATATCTTTTTCTAAGTCTCCATTACGATACTTCTCACCAGAAATTGATTCTGTTGCACCAATCATTGGCATGAATAGATCCGTATCAAAGTTCGTAGGTACATCTTGAACGATAGATGTCATACGCTCTAGACCCATCCCTGTATCAATGTTCTTCTTAGGAAGTGGTGTATATGAACCGTCTGGATTATGGTTAAATTGAGAGAATACAAGGTTCCATACTTCTAAGTAACGCTCGTTTTCTCCGCCCGGATATAATTCTGGGTCACTAAAGTCATTACCGTAAGCTTCCCCGCGATCATAGAAAATCTCTGTATTCGGTCCACTTGGTCCTTCACCGATATCCCAGAAGTTTTCTTCTAAGCGGATGATGCGCTCTTTTGGAACACCCATTTTCTCATTCCAAATTGTAAATGCTTCTTCATCTTCCGGATGGATTGTAACTGATAGTAATTCTTTATCGAATCCAATCCACTTGTCGCTCGTTAAAAATTCCCAAGCCCAAGTAATTGCTTCTTCTTTGAAGTAATCACCGATCGAGAAGTTCCCTAACATTTCAAAGAATGTATGGTGACGAGCTGTTTTCCCTACGTTTTCAATATCGTTTGTACGAATTGATTTTTGAGCATTTGTAATACGTGGATTTTGCGGGATTACGCGTCCATCAAAATATTTTTTTAATGTTGCTACACCACTGTTAATCCATAGAAGAGATGGATCTTCATGTGGGACTAGTGATGCACTAGGTTCTACTGCATGTCCTTTTTCTTGGAAAAAGTCTAAAAACATTTGACGAATTTGTGCGCCTGTTAGTTGTTTCATTGTATTTTCCTCCTTAAATATAAAAAACTCCCGCCCCTATAAAAGGGACGAGAGTTAACTCGCGATACCACCCTAATTATGAATTGATTATTATAACAATCAATTCATCACCTCATGGTGCCGTAACGTGGCAAGACGGCAGTGATTAGCTGCTCTCAGGATTAGCTTTCTGTTACCCTTCATTTAAAGCTCCTTTCAGCCAGTGGAAGCTTCTCTCTACAAATGGACTGTAACGTACTTGTTCCGTCATTGATTTAATGTATTATATGACTAAATATAATAGAATTCTCTTAAGTTTGTCAATGTAGATAATCATTTATATTGTATCAATTGTTTATTACTCATAGTTATTCTACTATTCATTCTTAACAGCCTTTCAATATATTATGCATTTATTACTAAATAGGAATCTCCTCACAAAAAATACTTTATGCAAATTTCTAAATATTACATTATTTGTTATAATTAAATTATTAACAATAAAGGAGCGATTACAATGACAACTTTATTGAATCAAGCTAGAGAAATGTTAACAACTGATGAAAAAATTCTTTTTTATGCAGCATGTTCATTAGACATATTTATTTATCGTTCCGTCGCAAGGCCAGGCCTATTGATTTTAACGGACAAAAGGCTATTCTTTTATGGACCAGATGTAAGTAAGAATCCAACATTTGAAGAGTACGCTTTCGCAAAAATTTCTAATCTAAAAGAACAAAAGCACCTTTTCAGCAATCAAATTGTATTTATGTATGATACGGAATGGAAAAGAATAAAACATATTCAAACAACTGATGTGAGCTCTTTTGTTCAAAAAATAAAAAATCAGCTCCCTAAATAATCATATGATTAGCCCTCTATTTTTTAAATAGAGGGCTTCATTTTAAACATCTTCTCTTTTCCAAAGAGGCCTCACATGAACAATCACTGTACGAATAACTGCTAAAATCGGAACCGATATTAGCAATCCTACAATCCCGGCTATCTCTCCTCCAACTAGTAAGGCAAGCATAATAATAACGGGGTGCATACGAAGCGACTTACCAACGATGTAAGGCGATAAAATGTTACTTTCCAAAAATTGCAAAATAGCAATTGTAATCCCCGCCTTAATGAGTAAACTCGTTGATACCGTTGCCGCAATCATCAACGTGGGAATCGCCCCTAAAATAGGACCAAAGTATGGGATTATATCCGTTACCCCAATAATAATGCCGAGCAGCAATGGATACTTCATACCGATAAACCAAAAAGAAAGAACAGATACTCCCCCTAATACTAAGCAAACAAATAACTGTCCTCGAATATAACTTCCGAGTGATTTATCAATTTCTTTCGCAAGCATTTGACCCGTACTACGCCACTTACTCGGAACTAGTTTCCAAAAGATATGATAAAAC
The DNA here is from genome assembly GCF_000496285.1 of Bacillus toyonensis BCT-7112. GTDB lineage: Bacteria > Bacillota > Bacilli > Bacillales > Bacillaceae_G > Bacillus_A > Bacillus_A toyonensis. The sequence continues at coordinate 1,590,781 of NC_022781.1, forward strand.
TCACCGTAATCTTTTAATATGTAAAATACAATGAACGGAATCAAGAAAATAATGAGCAATGAATCCAGTACACCACGGGCTGTGCTCATAACTTTATTTAAAAGCGTTTGTATCTTCATTTCTACACCAACGAAAATTTGCTTTACCTTTTCATGAATAAATGATGGGAAATTCGCTGTTTGTTCTGTAACGCCATCCATCCAAGAATCATACATTTTTGTGAACTGCGGAAATTGTTCATTAATTTCTTGTAACTGTTTAATAACAACTGGCGTTCCTTTATAAATCCCATAGCCAATCCCGCCAAAGAACAGGATGTAAATGAGCAAAATAGCGAGTGTGCGCGGCATCCCTTCCTTATGAATTTTTTCAATTAAAGGATGCAATAAATACGCAATAAAACAAGCGATAAGAAACGGTGTAATCGCCACTTTACATACAAAAATAATCGGCGCCCATAGTGGCTTGATCTTTAAGAAGACAAGCAAACAAAGAAATACAAGTAACAATAATCCTAAACGGTATATCCAAATGATTTTAAGATTCTTCACACGAAAAACCTCCTCCACCTTTATTTTGAAAATAAATAGGGTAGGTTATGTGCAAAACTTTTAAAATCTTTTCATACAGACCATACTGTTTTGTAAAGACGTACATATACATAACATAACAAGGACAACCATCCCTGAGAATGCAGCATGAAACAATATAATCAGGAGGACTCATAATGGTTTTATTTATGCTCGTATTATCAGCACTTTTTATGATTCTTGAATGGGTTTGTATCGGATTTGGTATTTGGAAAGGTTTCTTTATTCGTTCCTCACGAAAAGAGAGGGCGAAGCAATTATTTCATTACGGAATGCTTGGTGTTGGGTGTTACGGTCTATCTTATCTCTTCTCTGAAATTGGACTTTTATATTTGCATACGAGCGCATAAAAAAACTCCCTTATCATGAAGGGAGTTTTTTACGTTTATAAATAAGATTTAATCATCTTACGTGCTTTTTTCATATTGCGTTTTGAAAATACATCTTGCTTGCGAGCATATTGATATGCTGCAGCTCCAACACCTAATGCGATTAATGAATTGCGTAGATTCAAAGTAAATCCCCCTTTTCGTTATCCGATCGTTCTTTCGTTCTCATCAAATAAATCATCAAGAGAGCTTAATGAACCATCTTCCTCTACTTGATGCGTATGGATTTTCCCCTTTGAAACCGATAATTCGATATAACAATTCCAGCAATAAAATTGGTTGACACCTATTTTTCCGATGTCTTTCCCTTTGCAATTTGGACAAATAAACATATGGCTTTCATCTCCTTACAGTCTCCCAGATTCTATTCGCCATTATGTCCAAACCCCATTCATTTATACATTGCTGGAGCCTTTCAACGTTATACGTTTGAAAGTTTCACTATATAATTTCACCTCGTTACATGAAATCATACGGTGAAATGTTTTCCACGTCCATTTCCTCGCCATTAACCGTTACCATCTGCACCTCTCCTTGTGATTCTTGCAAACGACTAGCTAAAGTCGTTTGACGCATTGCATCGTCAAGGCGATTTACACCGGATTGAAAAGCCGCTTCCTCCCCACAAATAATAAGGAATTTCTTACTTCTTGTAATGCCCGTGTAAATTAAATTACGACGTAACATACGGTAGTAGCTCTTTACAATCGGCATAATAACTATTGGAAATTCACTACCTTGTGATTTATGAATCGAGCAGCAATATGCATGGGTAATTTGATTTAAATCCGGCTTTGTATACGTTACTTCGATTCCATCAAATGAAACGATAATCATGTCCTGTTGCTCAACATTTTCTTTTGCATAAAACACCGAAACAATTTCTCCAATATCACCATTAAATACTTGGCTTTCCGGCTGATTGACTAATTGAAGTACTTTATCACCTCTTCGATACACAACGTCACCGTAGGCAATTTCTTTACTTTTTCTTTTTTCGGATTAAACACTTCTTGAAGAGCTTCATTTAACACATTAATACCTGCTGGTCCGCGGTACATAGGTGCCAACACTTGGACATCTCTTGCGCTAAACCCTTTCGTCTTCGCGTTTTCACATACTTTTTTTACAACTTCAACAATTTGAGCCCCTGCACAGCTGATAAATGAACGATCTTTTTTATTTTGAGCTAAATCCGGTGGAAGTGTTCCGTCTTTTATCGCATGGGCAAGCTGAATAACAGACGAACCTTCCGCCTGACGATAAATTTCTGTAAGTTTTACCGTTGGAATGGTTCCTGCATTTAATAAATCTTTTAACACTTGTCCAGGTCCTACAGATGGCAACTGATCTTCATCACCTACAACGATAACTTGAATATTTGTCGGAAGTGACTTGAATAGCTGATTTGCAAGCCAAATATCTACCATCGAAAACTCATCAATAATGAGTAACTTCCCTTGAACTGGATCGGTTTCATTACGCTGGAAAGACCCTTCTGGCGTCCAACCAAGCAGACGATGAATTGTACAAGCAGGGAGCCCGGTAGATTCACTCATTCGCTTCGCTGCTCTTCCTGTTGGAGCCGTTAATAATATTGGAAATGGATTATCATCACTGTATTCATTCGGATTTAATGATACCCCATGCAAGGACGCGTACATTTCAACAATTCCTTTAATAACTGTTGTTTTCCCCGTTCCTGGTCCACCTGTCAATAACATCATCGGCTTATGAAGTGCCGTTTGAATTGCTTCTTGCTGAAACGGTGCATACTGCACCTTCAGCTGTTCTTCAATTTCACCTAATGTTTTTAACATTTCTGCTTCAGGAAATGAAGGGGTTTCCTCTTGATTCATAAGCCTACGAATAGACTTTACAACACCTTTTTCAGAGTAAAATAACGATGCTAAGTACACTCGTTCTTCTTCAATGATGACTTTCCCTTCACTTTGCATCATTTCAACACAGCCTATAATGTCTTCCTCAGTCACTCTACCTTCTTGATTATTTAAAAGTGACATCGTTTCTCTTACAAGTTGATCTTTCCCCATATAAACGTGACCGAGCTGCAGTGAAACATTCTCTAACGTATAAAAACATCCCGCACGTACACGGTCATCATGATTACCCGATATACCTAACGCACGTCCTATATCATCTGCTCGTCCAAAACCAATCCCGTCCACTTCTTCAATAAGTTGATATGGATTATTACGAATCACTTCTAATGTCATTTCTTTATATTGCTGATAAATTTTAATAGAAAGCTTCGTTCCAAAACCGTAACCATTTAAAAAGCTCATTACTTTCTCTAACCCTTGATGCTCCACAATTGTCTCATATATTTCCTGTGCTTTTTGTTTGTTAACAACACCATTTAACGCATCAGGATCATCCATAATTTTAGAAATGGCATGCTCACCAAGGTGATCTACGATTTTTTCAGCCGTACGCTTTCCAATCCCTTTAAATAAATCGCTCGCTAAATATTGCACCATACCTGCTTTTGTTTGCGGCAATTCTTTCTTAAACGTTTCAACTAAATATTGTTTCCCATACTTCGGGTGGTCTTTAAAATGACCTGTTAATGTAAACACTTCATCTTCATGCATACGGGGAAAATGACCGTTTATCATTACTTTTTTTTCGTCGTATGTTTCATTCGTTTCAATGATTTTCATACTGACAACGGAATAGAGGTTTTCTTCGTTGTGGAAAATGGTATGAAGAACTTGCGCTTTTATAAATTTTTTCTCTTCCTCAAACAAATCCATGGCATGTTGATTTCCCATCTTTCCTCTCCTTCCCGAGTTCTTTTCACCTTAATGAGCAGTACATCCCCCACCTCTTTCACAATCTTTAGATGAGGGGTAACTGCGCATTAAACTATTATTTCACTTTATTCAGCTTCTTGCTCTAATAAACGAATACCATTACCAGCTAAAAAGTGGTCTGGCTGAATTTCAGTTGCTTTCTTAAATAAAGTAAGAGCTTTCTCGTTATTTTCTTCAAATACGTACGCAACACCTAAATTATAATACGCATCTGCATGCTCTTCATCCATTTCTAATACCTTTTCAAAATAAGGTTTTGCCTCTTGAATATGTTCTAGTCGCGCGAAGCAAAGTCCGCATTGGAAAACAGCTTCTACATCGTCTTCATCTAATTCCGTCGCTCTTTGTAAAAATGGTAATGCAAGACGATCATTTCCAAGTTGCACATGTGTAATACCTAACATAAATGTTACATCAGCTGACTGTAAGCCCGATTGCATTGCTTGTTCAAATACAGATTTTGCCTCTGCAAATTGCTCTTGACCGTAATATACGTTTCCTAAGCCATAATAAGCAGCCGCAGATTTATCATCTAACTCTAATGCACGCTTATAAAATAAAATTGCTCGTTCACTATCACCTAATACATCTAATAAATTCGCAAAGTTAATATATCCAAGCGCATCTTTCGGATTTTCTTCGATTGCTTCTGTAAAATTTTTAGCTGCTTCTTCCCAGTTTCCTTCTTGCATATATTGAATACCTGTTTCAAGTTTGTTTGACATGTCCTTCACCTCTACAACAAATTATAACAAAGAATGTATTTTCCAAGCGAACGAAAATTCGCTTTATATAAAAGAAACCTCTAACCGCTAATCGGCAGAGGCTTCTCGTTTTATCCTAAATAATCTAATTTCTTACCACTATGATATACTTCATCAATTGTAGCGCCGCCTAAGCACTCATCTCCATCATAGAAAACAACTGCTTGGCCTGGCGTAATCGCACGAATTGGCTCATCACAAAGAATACGAACTGTATTTTCATCAACAATTTGAACCGTTACTTTATTATCTGCTTGACGATAGCGGAATTTCGCTGTGCATTTAAATTCTGTTTCTTTTGCTTTGTTACTTACCCATCCTACATTCGTAGCGATAACTTCATCACCATATAGAAGTTCATTATGGAATCCTTGATCAACATATAAAATGTTGTCTTTTAAGTTTTTCCCAACAGCGAACCATGGATCACCGTTACCACCAATACCAAGGCCATGACGTTGTCCAATTGTATAGTACATTAAACCGTCATGTTTTCCTTTCACTTCACCAGATAACGTTTGCATCACACCTGGTTGCGCTGGTAAATAGTTACTTAAGAAATCTTTAAAGTTACGCTCGCCAATGAAGCAAATACCAGTACTATCTTTCTTCGCCGCTGTCGCTAAACCAGCTTCTGTCGCCATTTCGCGAATTTGCGGTTTCTTTAATTCACCTAATGGGAACATTGTTTTTGATAATTGCTCTTGGCTTAATTGATTTAAGAAATACGTTTGGTCTTTATTGTCATCAACGCCGCGAAGCATTTTATATTCGCCGTCCATATAAGCAACACGTGCATAATGGCCTGTCGCTACATAATCAGCACCAAGCGCAATTGCATGCTCTAAAAATGCTTTAAATTTAATTTCTTTGTTACACATTACATCTGGGTTTGGTGTACGACCAGCTCGGTACTCATCTAAGAAGTACGTAAATACTTTGTCCCAGTATTGTTTTTCAAAGTTTACTGCATAATACGGAATACCGATTTGGTTACACACTTCAATTACATCATTGTAATCTTCTGTTGCTGTGCAGACACCATTCTCATCTGTATCATCCCAGTTTTTCATAAAAATTCCGATCACATCATAACCTTGCTCTTTTAATAAAAGAGCTGCTACAGATGAATCGACGCCACCGGACATCCCGATGACAACGCGTGTTTCATGAGGTAGTTTGTTCATCATGTCACCTCCCATGCTAATTTTGTGTTAATCGCTTCACGATTTTCACTGTTTCGTACGCCGCTTTTTCAATTTGCTCTTTCGTATTTCCAAGACCGAAACTAAAGCGTACGGATGAACGTATTTGATCGGAGTCTTTTCCGAACATCGCCACTAATACATGTGATGGATCAATCGAACCAGCTGTACAAGCAGAACCACTTGATACTGCAATGCCAGCTAAGTCTAAGTTCACAAGAAATGGTTCAATGTTCATTCCTGTAAAACTGATATTCAACACATGTGGTAAGCGATATTCCAAGTTTCCGTTTACCTCGAAAGTAATGCCTTCATTTTTGAAGACAGATACCATTATATCTTTAAACTCTTCATATTGGGCATTTTTTTGCTCACGAGTTTTTTCAGCTAAAAGAATTGCATGTTGAAGTCCGACAATACTAGGTACATTTTCAGTACCAGCACGGCGTTTTCTTTCTTGCTCTCCGCCTATTAATAACGGTTCAAATTTCAAATTTGCACTAGCGTATAAGAACCCTACGCCTTTTGGCCCGTTAATTTTGTGCGCTGAAATTGATAATAAATCAATCCCAAACTCTTTCACATTTATTTCTACTAAACCATAAGCTTGTACCGCATCTGTATGGAAATAAGCTTGATGCTCTTTTAGCAGTTTTCCTATTTCCGCAATCGATTGCATCGTCCCTACTTCATTATTCCCAAACATAATAGATACAAGAATTGTCTCTTCTGTTAATGCCTTTTGTATGTCAGAAAGTTGAACACGCCCCGTTTCATCGACAGGTAAATATGTCACTTCAAACCCTTCACGCTCAAGCAATTCACACGTATGCAAAATCGCATGATGTTCAATTTCCGTCGTTATAATGTGGTTACCTTTATGACGGTTTGCGCGTGCTACACCTATAAGCGCTAAATTATCAGCTTCTGTACCACCGCTCGTGAATATAATTTCATTCGGGTTCGCATGGATGCTTTTTGCACACACGCGTCTCGCCTCATCTACTGCATGGCGCGCTTGACGTCCATAAAAGTGAATACTAGACGGGTTTCCGAATGTTTCTGTCATATATGGAATCATCTTTTCGACCACTTCTGGGTGAGTCGGAGATGTCGCAGCATGATCTAAGTAAATGCGTTCCATTAAATCTCCTTCTTTCCAAATCGTTTCACAAGGAATTAAATGTAAAACATATAGCCCCCGTGATTTTCTTCCTCATAACGCACTAAATCTTCTAAAGTTGTACTATCTAACACTTCTTGCACCGCATCTCGAACACGCATCCATAATTGGCGCTGTGCTGGTTCTTCTTCTTCTATCATTTCTACAACACTAATTGGACCCTCTAGTACACGGATTACATCCCCAGCTGTAATGTTAGCCGGTTGATCAGATAATACATATCCGCCATATGCACCACGCGTACTCTTTACAAGACGAGCGTTACGAAGTGGTGAAATTAATTGTTCTAAGTAATGTTCCGATAAGTCATGTGCTTGTGCGATTGATTTTAATGAAATCGGACCTTCACCAAACTTTTTTGCAAGATCGATCATAATTGTTAAGCCGTAGCGGCCTTTTGTTGAAATCTTCATCTATTTTGCACCTCTTTTCAAATTTTCACTTCTATTGGTTATATCTTATTTATCCCGCTATTTGCGGGCAGTAAAACTCCCACCTCAAAATCCGGCTGGAGCAAAGAAGTTAGGTAGGGGATAAACAAAACCCCCACTGATTAAAGTTTCACTTTATAAAAGAACACAATTTAAAATCCTATGAAATTATAGCATAATATAGTATTATAAGAAATTTCAACTTGTGTATCAAAATGATAACATAAAATCACATTGAAAAACTCGGGAATTATTAAAATTGAAAGAAAAATGAAAATATTTATATTCATCTTTCCCATAAAACAGCATCCTATTTCAAATTCCACTAAAAAAAATGATACGATAGAATGAGATTATATAGTAAGGGAGACGGTAAAAATGAAACAACCACTCGCACATCGAATGCGCCCTACAAATATTCAAGAAATTATTGGACAACAGCATTTAGTTGGTGAAGGAAAGATTTTACGGCGAATGGTCCAAGCAAATCATTTTCAATCTATGATTTTATACGGTCCTCCAGGTACAGGAAAAACATCAATAGCTAGCGCAATTGCGGGAAGTACTGGAACACCGTTTCGCCTATTAAATGCTGTTACTCACAATAAAAAAGATATGGAAGTTGTCGTACAAGAAGCGAAGATGCATCAACACCTCGTTTTAATTTTAGATGAAGTTCACAGGTTAGATAAGGCGAAACAAGACTTTCTATTACCTCATTTAGAAAGTGGACTCCTTACTTTAATCGGTGCAACGACGAGTAATCCATTCCATGCGATAAACTCTGCTATCCGAAGCAGATGTCAAATCTTCGAGTTACACGCACTAACAGAAGATGATATTTTAATTGGTTTAAAACGAGCTCTTGAAGATAAAGAAAAAGGGCTTGGGGAATATGATGTAACTGTTACGGATGGAGCATTACATCACTTTGCAAATGCATCAGGCGGAGATATGCGTTCAGCTTATAATGCACTTGAATTAGCTGTTTTATCTAGCTTTACAACTGACGACAAAGCTGCGGAAATCACGCTAGAAATCGCAGAAGAATGCTTACAAAAAAAGAGTTTCGTTCATGACAAAGGTGGAGATGCTCATTATGACGTATTATCGGCATTTCAAAAATCAGTGCGCGGAAGTGATGTAAATGCAGCACTTCATTATTTAGCACGCCTTATTGAAGCAGGTGATTTACAAAGTATCGGTAGACGCCTTCTTATTATGGCATATGAAGATATCGGACTTGCTAGCCCGCAAGCTGGACCGCGCACACTTGCAGCGATCGAGTCAGCTGAACGAGTTGGATTCCCAGAGGCACGCATACCACTTGCAAATGCCGTTATCGAGCTATGCTTATCACCAAAATCAAATTCAGCTTATAAAGCACTTGATGCTGCATTGCACGATTTACGTAACGGTCAAACAGGTGACATTCCAGGTCATTTAAAAGACAGTCACTATAAAGGCGCTGAATCGTTAGGTCGAGGCATTGGATACTTATATCCACATGACCATCCAAATGGCTGGGTACACCAACAATACTTACCTGATAAAATAAAAAACAAGCAATATTATAAACCGAAAACAACAGGGAAATTTGAGCAAGCACTTTCTACTGTTTATGAAAGATTACAAAGTTCGAATAAAACGAAAAATAAAGGGTAACATAAACGAAAACGTCACCATTACGGAGGCTTCGCTTATGAAAACACGTCAAGATGCATGGACAAGAGAAGACGATCTCCTTTTAGCAGAAACTGTTTTACGACATATTCGTAGCGGCAGTACACAAATCAAAGCATTCGATGAAGTTGGCGATGCTTTGAACCGCACTTCAGCAGCTTGCGGTTTTAGATGGAATGCTGAAGTACGAGCGAATTACGAAGATGCGGTACAGATTGCAAAAAAACAACGTAAAGAATTAAAACGTTCTGAAGCTAAAATAGAAAAAGAGCAGTTTACACAAACTCGGCAGCTCGTAATCGATGCCGAGTTTTCAGAAAATATCACGCCAAGTCAACAGGAACTTACAATGCAAAATGTCATCTCATTTTTGCAAAACATGGAACATAATAACCCTTCAACCGCAAAGTTGCAAACTGAAAATGAGGTATTACAAGATCAGCTTACTTCCTTGCAAAAAACGAATCATGAACTTCAAGCAAAATTAGCGGTACTCACAAAAAAACAACAAGCAATCGAAGAAGATTATGCAATGCTTGTTAGAATTATGGATCGTGCTCGAAAACTTGTTTCAGTTGAAGAACAAGAAGAACAGATTGCTCCCATTTTCAAAACCGATCAAAACGGGAATTTAGATATTATTTATTCTGCAGAGAATTAAAAACAGGGATGTCACTTTTTTGATTAAGTGACATCCTTGTTTGTTTTCGGTGAACCGTATATAGATATATCGGTAAATGAAATTATATCAACGATTTTTCGAATATATCTATCGTAACTTGCAATATATCAACGATTTTTCAAATATATCTATCACAACTTGCAATATATCAACGATTCGAAAAAAAATATCGATTTAACGACAAAAATTGACAATAACATTTCTCCCTGTCATACAAGGAAACTCCCAAAATATATTGGATAATTTTTACTGTAATGTCATTATAACTCTTGGCCTTCTCGTCCTGACTTTAGCTCTTTTCACCATTAACAGTCTAAAAAATACATCCGCCTATAAATCAGATAAATATGATCATTACTTATTAACCTTACTTACATTTGAACTAGTAGTGATGCAAATATCAATAATTCTTTAAAACATAGAAAAAGCATATATCCGAAATGGATATATGCTTTCCTTTTATTCTTGCCCTACACGCTTCACTTCTACGTTTTTAATACGCTCACGTACAACGTGACTTGCCATAATTAAGCCTGCCACAGATGGTACGAATGCATTTGAAGAAGGTGGTAATTTCGCCTTACGAATTTTTGCATTTTCGTCTGGTACGATTTCTTTACGTACTTCTTCACGAATTACGATTGGGTTTTCGTCAGAGAAGACAACTTTTACACCTTTTTTAATACCCTCTTTACGAAGCTTCGTACGAATTACTTTCGCAATCGGATCTGTATGTGTTTTAGAAATGTCCGCAATACGGAAACGAGTTGGGTCCATTTTATTTGCTGCACCCATACATGAGATAATTTTAATTTTACGACGTAAACATTGTTTAATTAAATGGATTTTGAACGTAATCGTATCAGATGCATCCACTACGAAATCTAAACCGTGTTTAAAGAACTCTTCATATGTTTCATCTGTATAAAACATTTCTAATCCAATTACTTCACATTCCGGATTAATGTCTGCAATACGCTCTTTCATTAATTCTACTTTTGAACGCCCTACAGTAGATACTAAAGCGTGAATTTGACGGTTTACGTTTGTAATATCTACAACGTCTTTATCAACTAATACGAGACGTCCTACACCAGAACGCGCTAACGCTTCAGCTGAAAATGATCCTACGCCGCCAATTCCTAAAATACCGATTGTACTATTTTTTAATATTTCAAGTCCTTCTTTACCGAAGGCTAATTCATTACGTGAAAATTGATGTAACATTCAGCTCTACACTCCTATTACAAAAATGGTCTACCATGTATTCTAGCGTTTTTCCGACTATTTGTATAGAAAAAGTTATAGAATTCCTAAAAATACATATTTCAAACAAAAACATAATATAAACCGGACTTTTATTTCTTCCTACATACACGTTTTAAAAGGAGGATTCAGAGGGCCGAGCAGATCGAGGCACGTATGCTAGGAAGAGCGCAGTGTAGCTTTACTACTCGAGCACCGGACTGGCGAAGCAACGACGAAATGCGACTGCCATCTGAACCGAACTTTTTTAAACTTCCTCTCAATATACGTTTAAAAAGGAGGATTTAGAGAACCGAGCAGATCGAGGCACGTATGCTAGGAGGAGCGCAGTGTAGCTTTACTACTCGAGCACCGAACTGGCGAAGCAACGACGAAATGCGACAGTTATCTAAACCGGACTTTTTAAACTTCCTCTCAAAAAAAGTCTAGACGGCTATAGTATAACCATCTAGACCCTATTCTTACTTCTCTTCTTTCAAGCTTAATTTTAAGTTCAGTTCTTCAAGCTGAGCTTCTGCAACTGGGCTTGGAGCTTCTGTTAATAAGCAACTTGCGCTTGCTGTTTTCGGGAATGCAATTGTATCACGAAGGTTCGTACGACCTGCAAGTAACATAACAAGACGGTCTAAACCTAATGCAATTCCGCCGTGTGGTGGTGTACCGTATTCGAATGCTTCTAATAAGAATCCGAATTGTTCTTGCGCTTCTTCTTGTGAGAATCCAAGCGCTTTAAACATTTTTTCTTGTACGTCACGCTCGTAAATACGAAGTGATCCGCCACCAAGCTCATAACCGTTTAATACAAGGTCATATGCTTGTGCACGTGCTTTTTCTGGTGCTGTTTCTAATAGCTCAACGTCTTCACGGAATGGCATTGTGAATGGGTGGTGAGCTGCGAAGTAACGATCTGCATCTTCATCGTACTCAAGAAGTGGCCAATCAGTTACCCATAGGAAGTTAAATTTACTTTCATCTATTAACTCAAGCTCTTTACCTAAACGTAAACGAAGTGCACCTAAGCTATCTGCAACAACGCTTTTCTTATCTGCTACGAATAGTAATAAATCGCCAGCAGTAGCTTCTAATGTACTCATTAACGCTTTTGCATCTTCTTCGCCGAAGAATTTCGCAATCGGTCCTTTTAAGCCGTCTTCTTCCACTTTAAGCCAAGCTAGACCTTTTGCACCGTATACTTTTACGAATTCAGTTAATGCATCAATGTCTTTACGAGAGTATTTGCTTGCGGCACCTTTTGCATTAATTGCTTTTACTTGTCCGCCGCTTTCTACAGCACTTGTAAATACTTTAAATCCACAATCTGCTGCAAATTCAGATAGGTCTGTTAGTTCCATTTCAAAGCGTGTATCTGGCTTATCAGAACCGTAGCGAGCCATTGCATCAGCATATTTCATACGAGGGAATGGTGCACTAACTTCTACACCTTTTGCATCCTTCATAACTTTCGTCATCATACGCTCCATCATATCTAAAATTTCATCTTGCGTTAAGAATGAAGCTTCGATATCGATTTGCGTGAATTCTGGTTGACGATCCGCACGTAAATCTTCGTCACGGAAACAACGTGCTACTTGATAGTAACGCTCAAATCCGCCGACCATAAGAAGTTGTTTAAATAATTGTGGTGACTGTGGTAATGCATAGAATTCACCGTCGTGTACACGGCTTGGTACTAAATAGTCACGAGCTCCTTCTGGTGTGCTCTTCGTTAAAATTGGAGTTTCAACTTCTAAGAAGTCTTCTGTATCTAGGAAGTTACGAATTGTTTTCGTTACGTCGTGACGCATTTTGAATGTATTAAACATTACAGGACGACGTAAGTCTAAGTAACGATATTTTAAACGCACATCTTCTGATGCATCTGTATCATCAGCGATAATGATTGGTGTTGTTTTCGCTGCGTTTAATACGTTTACTCTCGTTGCTTGTACTTCAATACGACCAGTTGCCATATTGTCATTAATTGCGCCTTCACCACGTTCAACAACTGTACCTTCTACGTGCAATACGTATTCACTACGAATCGTTTCTGCTACTTCTAGTGCTTCTTTTGATGTTTCTGGGTTAAATACGACTTGCACGATACCTGTACGGTCACGTAAATCGATGAAGATTAATCCACCTAAGTCACGACGTTTTTGTACCCAACCTTTTAATTGAACTGTTTGTCCAACAGCTTCTACTGTTACTTTTCCACATGCATGTGTTCTTTCAGCCACTGTAAGTTCCCCCTATATTAATTTCTCTGCTACGTATGAAGCAAATACATCTAATGCTACTTCTTCTTGTCCGCCTGTTGCCATATCTTTTAAGTTAATGATGCCTTTATCTAGCTCATCTTCCCCTAATACAGCTACAAATTTCGCATTTAAACGATCTGCTGATTTAAATTGTGCTTTCATTTTGCGATCTAAATAATCTTTTTCGACTGATAATCCAGCTTTACGAAGATCAAACGCAACTTTCGCAGCATGGTCTTTCGCTTTTTCACCAAGAGCTACAACGTAACAATCAATACTATGTTCAATTGGTAACTCAATGTTCTCAGCTTTTAGCGCCATAATTAGACGTTCAATACTCATCGCAAAACCGATACCTGGCATTTCTGGTCCACCGATTTCTTGTACAAGTCCATTATAACGGCCACCACCGCTTAATGTAGTGATAGCACCGAAACCTTCTGCCTCACTCATAATTTCAAAAACAGTGTGTTGATAGTAGTCTAAACCACGCACTAAGTTAGGATCTTTTTCAAATGGAACATCCATCATAGTTAATAGTTCTTGAACTTTATCGTAGTATACTGCTGAATCTTCGTTTAAGTATTCTGTAATAGATGGTGCTGTACCCATTAATTCATGGTTACGGTCCTTCTTACAGTCTAAAATACGAAGTGGATTCTTTTCTAAGCGAGATTGGCAATCAGAGCAGAACTCGCCGATGCGTGGCTCAAAATGAGCGATTAATGCATCGCGGTGCGCTTGACGGCTCGCTGCATCACCTAAGCTGTTTAATACAACTTTAATATTTTTTAAGCCCATGCCGCGGTAAAACTCTACAGCAAGTGCAATTACTTCTGCATCAATTGCAGGGTCGTTACTACCGATTGCTTCAATACCGAATTGTACGAATTGACGATAGCGACCTGCTTGTGGTCTTTCGTAACGGAACATTTGACCGATATAGTATAACTTTGTTGGTTGCGTTGCGTCACCGAACATTTTGTTTTCAACGTAAGAACGTACAACAGGTGCAGTACCTTCTGGACGTAATGTTAAACTGCGCTCACCACGATCTTGGAATGAATACATTTCTTTTTGTACGATATCTGTCGTATCACCAACACCACGTAAAAATAACTCAGTGTGTTCAAAAATTGGTGTGCGAATTTCTTTATAATTGTAACGACGGCAAATTTCGCGTGCTTGCCCTTCGATATACTGCCATAACTCAACAGTGCCTGGAAGAATATCTTGCGTTCCGCGTGGGATTTGAATAGACATATTCAGTTCCTCCTCAAATTGTTTTAATCTTAATAAAAATAAAAAAACTCCCGCCTCTACTGTTTGAACAGTAGGGACGAGAGTATTATACCCGTGGTGCCACCCTAATTGAAGCACGTATGCTTCCACTTTTTTAATAACGCTTAAATGTGCGTTCATCCCTACTAAGCATATATGCCGTTCAAGTTGAAACCTCTAGAGTGTCATTCAATCAGTCATCATGTAGAAATGTTTTCAGCCTAAGACATCTCCTCTCTTTCCATGTGTATCTCATTTACTCTTCTCTATCAACGGTTATATTCATATGTAAATATAAAATTACTATACGTTTGTTGAGTACGATTGTCAAGTGTTCTAAGAGCGTTCAATCTGCTTCTTAAGACGCTTTACATCTTGAAGAGAAATTCCAAACTCAGAAGCAAGCTCCATCGAAGTATTGTTTTGTTCTTTTGAAATAAAATCATGAAAATTCACGTTAAACAGTTGATTTGCACCGTTTGTAACAGAATGCCCTTTTTCATTCATACGCATACGTATATCCCTCACATTCAATATGGATGTTTTACTTTTTATTGTTCCATATTGATGAGGTAGTTATACGTATAAACGAATAACGTTATTCCATACCACTTTTATATAAATAATCCGCTCTTTGAATCATAAAGGTTGTTACAACCATTGCTGCTATTACAAATACTGCCCAAGTACTGTAACTTAGCACTGCGAAAGTAACTCCTAATGCATGTAAAAAAATAGCTAAGCTAAATCGCAATGAAAATTTCAAATCTTTAAAGATTGACCAATTCATATACTATCTCCCCTTTTCACACATACATCCGAATGTTTTTACCATTTTTTACATTATACTATATAATGGATAACCCAAGCTATTGATTCCAAATCAACATCAGCATTCGATTTATAACAATAATAGTTACCAATCCACTCGCCAGCATAGGATGCTTCAAATGATACAACGCTGCAACATCCGCTTCAAACATGATAATCTCTAACAATACATGCAATATACCTTGTACTTCTCATTCTGCATGCGGAGCTCCAAATAGCTCCCAAATGACTGCAACAACAATCGAAAAAATAATAGCAAGTGTAATTTTTATAGCCGTTATTGTTCCTACCCGAAATCCCCAGTATCCAACAATCCCAAGAACACATAACTCTAGCATAAAACGTAAAGTTATATTGAATTCTTGAAGCATGCTACACCTTCTTTTCCTTTTATTCCCCTTCGAATTAATCCTATGATAAAGTGAAACTTTAATCAGTGGGGGTTTTGTTCATCCCCCACTGATTATCAGCCCTCACCAATCGGGCTTTTACGGGCAGCCCGCCCCCTAACTTCTTTGCTTCCGCTGAATTTTGAGGTGGGGTTCTTACTGCCCACAAATAGCGGGATAAATGAACAAAACATACAACAAAGTATAAAAAAGAGAGGATTATATAATCCTCTCTTCTTAGGCCATACTATTTACTTTCTACAATTAAGGTCACCGGACCATCATTGATTAAAGAAACGTCCATCATTGCACCGAACTTCCCTGTTTCTACATGCAATCCTTGTTTACGAACTTCTTCATTAAAGAAATCGTATAAATGCTCTGCATAGTCAGGTTTCGCAGCATCCATAAAGTTTGGACGTCTTCCCTTGCGGCAATCGCCATATAATGTGAATTGCGAAATTGATAGAACTTGTCCTTCTACATCGAGTACAGAATGGTTCATCTTTCCGCTCTCATCTTCAAAGATGCGTAAGTTCGCGATTTTTTCCGCAATGTACGTTGCATCTTTTTCAGTATCTTCATGCGTAATGCCAACTAGTAATGTTAAACCGAATGGAATTTGTCCTACAATCTCACCATCTACTGTGACAGACGCCTCTTTTGATCGTTGTAAAACAACTCTCATCTTTTCTACACTCCCTATTAATGCATCATGCGTCGTACTGCATAAATTTCAGGAACACGCTTAATGCGTTCTACTACTTTTTTCAAGTGTTGTAAGTTACGAATCGAGATCGACATATTAATTGTTGCCATCTTATTACGATCACTTCTACCAGAAACAGCTGAAATGTATGTTTTCGTCTCTGTAACAGCTTGCAATACTTCATTTAATAAACCACGGCGATCATAGCCTGAAATTTCGATATCAACGTTGTATTCAATTTCTTTTTCAGGGCTACCTTCCCACTCTACTTCTAATAAGCGCTCTACAGCTTCTTCTGTATGAATATTTACACAATCACGACGGTGAATCGATACGCCCCGACCTTTCGTAATATACCCAACGATATCATCACCTGGAACTGGGTTACAGCATTTTGACAAACGAATTAATAAATTGTCAGCACCACTTACCTTTACACCAGAATCCCATTTTCGAATTTTCATCGGTTTACGAACTTCTTTAACTTCAACAATTTCTTCTTCTTCACGCTGCTTACGGAACTTGTCCGTTAGTCGCGTAACAATTTGCGACGCTGTAATTCCGCTATATCCAACTGCTGCAAACATATCTTCTTCATTTGCAAAATTAAACTTCTCGGCAACACGTTTTAAATTGTCAGGAGCTAACACTTCTTTCATCTCATACTCTAGACCACGTACTTCTTTTTCAACAAGTTCACGGCCTTTTTCAATATTTTCGTCTCTACGCTGTTTCTTAAAGAATTGACGTATTTTATTTTTCGCATGAGATGTTTGAGCAAGTTTCACCCAATCTTGGCTTGGGCCATACGAATGTTTCGATGTTAAAATTTCAATGATGTCACCCGTTTTTAATTTATAATCAAGGGTCACCATTTTCCCATTTACTTTTGCACCAATTGTTTTATTCCCGATTTCTGAATGGACACGATAAGAAAAGTCAATTGGAACAGATCCAAGTGGTAATTCCATTACATCGCCTTTCGGTGTGAAGACGAATACCATGTCAGAGAATAAATCAATTTTTAATGACTCCATAAACTCTTCTGCATTAGAAGCTTCATTTTGCCATTCTAATATTTGACGGAACCAAGTTAGTTTCTTCTCTAATGTACCTGTTGTTTCTGCGGTCTTTCCTTCTTTATACGCCCAATGTGCCGCGATACCGAATTCTGCAATTTCGTGCATTTCTTTCGTACGAATTTGCACTTCTAGCGGATCACCTTTCGGTCCAATTACCGTCGTATGAAGAGATTGATATAGATTTGCTTTCGGCATTGCAATATAATCTTTGAAACGACCTGGCATTGGCTTCCAGCAAGTATGAATAATTCCAAGCACCGCGTAACAATCTTTAATACTATTTACAACGACACGTACAGCTAGTAAATCGTAAATTTCATTAAACTGTTTATTTTGCAATGCCATTTTACGATAAATACTGTAAATATGTTTTGGTCTTCCAGAAATCTCAGGTTGAATGGAAACTTCTTTTAATTTCTCACGAATACCAGTCATTACTTCATCTAAATATTCTTCACGCTCTGCACGTTTACGCTTCATTAAATTTACAATACGATAATATTGTTGCGGATTTAAATAGCGAAGTGACGTATCCTCTAACTCCCATTTAATAGTACTAATTCCGAGTCTATGTGCTAAAGGTGCAAAGATTTCTAACGTTTCATTCGCAATGCGACGCTGCTTCTCTTGAGGCAAATGTTTCAATGTACGCATGTTATGAAGACGATCAGCTAGTTTAATTAAAATAACTCGAATATCTTGAGCCATTGCGATAAACATTTTGCGATGGTTTTCTGCTTGTTGCTGCTCATGAGATTTATATTTAATCTTTCCGAGCTTTGTAACACCATCGACAAGCATAGCGATTTCTTTATTAAATTCTCGCTCAATATCTTCTAATGTAATCTCTGTATCTTCCACTACATCATGTAAGAAACCTGCCGATACTGTAGCTGGATCCATGTGTAAATCAACTAAAATACCTGCAACTTGAATTGGGTGAATAATATATGGTTCACCCGATTTTCTATATTGTTCGCTATGTGCATCGCGTGCATATTCATAAGCACGTGCCACTAGCTCAATATCTTCAACCGCTAAATATTGACTTGCTTTCTCGAGTACCTGTTCAGCTGTTAGTACTTGCTCATTTGCCATCGAATCACCTTTTATTGAAAATTGACTTTGTATTTATTAAATAGAATAAATTATATTCTATCATTATAACCCAATGATTGTGAATTGTGAAAAGGAAAAGATTTTACTGACATTTCACCTTATTTTTTTGCTCAATTATACAAAAGTACCCGCTCCTCTCCAAGAGATTCACGGGTACTTTTTATCACCGTAGTTTTACCTATATAGTGATTAGTATTTTTCTAATACTAATACATCGTAACCATCTAACATTTTACGACCATCTAAGTAAGTAAGCTCTACTAAGAATGCAATCCCTGCTACAACTCCGCCAAGTTCTTCAACTAGCTTAATTGTTGCTTCAATTGTTCCACCTGTAGCTAATAGATCATCAGTAATTAATACGCGTTGACCTGGTTTAATTGCATCTTTATGGATTGTTAAAACATCTGTACCATATTCTTTGCCGTAGTCAACTGTAATTACTTCACGTGGTAATTTTCCTAATTTACGAACTGGCGCAAATCCTACTTCTAATGCATAAGAAACTGGGCAACCGATAATAAAACCACGAGCTTCTGGTCCTACTACAACATCGATATCTCTTTCTTTTGCATACTCAACGATTGCATCTGTTGCTGCTTTGTATGCTTTACCGTCGTTCATTAAAGGTGTAATGTCTTTAAACACAATACCTTCTTTCGGATAATCCGGTACAATTGCGATATGTTGCTTGAAATCCATATTTCTGAATCCTCCTCAGATATAAAAGGTTTGTAAATACAAATCCTTTACCCTAACTGTTCTACTTATTTATGATTACGAATCGTTTCAAACCATGTATATAGTTGCTGATATGTGCTATAAACCAATTCTTTTTCTAATTGTAAGTGGTTCATTTTCTCACGATATGTGTTCGATTCAATTAAATCACGCTTTTGTTTTTGTTCGGCCATAAAAATGACACCGTCTTTTATTGTAACAAATTCTAACTCAAAAAACACCTGTGTCATGAAATTTACTGTATCTTTTGACCAACCTTTATGGCGACATAGTTGTTCCCCATATTGTCTTAAAGAAAATGGTGATTTTTGGTTTAAGAAAGAATAGTACCATTTAAAATGTTCCCTCGTTGGGACTGTACTAAATAGATGATTGTTCTCTTGATAAAATAACGTATAGATTCTAGATGGGAATCCTACTTTAAATAAATCACGCAATTCATCTGTTCCTTTTGGCAAATCGAGTAACACGATGTATTGATCATCTAAATGAGTTACCTCTGATGCATGCACAAGATGTTCTTTATAGTCTTCTAAAGAAAACTTATTCAATACCTCTTCAGAAAAATACACCATTGTTATTTTTCTTTCGGAAGTTCTGCTAAATTTGCTTCCACATTACGCATACTACGCCAATCAAATAATTGCCATGCCTCTACAGCAATATCTTGTACCATTAATTGTGGCTTCTTAAAATTATTCCATTCATTAATGGATGCCTCTCCTATTACAGATACCTTAGCAACTGGAGAAATTTCTTTTGCATACGCACCAAATCCGAATCCAATTGTATCCAGTGTTGCCTGTCCGTCACGAAGTGCCATTTTCAAATGTGAACCATCTGATCCGATTGCACGAATACTTTCTAATTCAGCATTTTTCACTGCAAGACGTGGTTTCGGATTTCCAACACCAAATGGCGCTAACTTTTGCATATCCTCAATTGCTGCAAGCGTTACATCTTCCACTTTACAAAATGTATCAACTGCTGTGATTGGAATAAAATCCGCTTCTGTTAAAATTGCATCCGCTTGCGCATTTAAGCGGCGACGTAACTCATCTACATCATTCATATGTAGCGTCATTCCTGCGGCCATCGGATGCCCTCCGAAGTGCGGTAATAACTCTCTACAATCCGACAAGTTTGCAAACAAATCAAATCCCGCGATACTACGTGCTGAACCCTTTGCTGTTTCTTTGACAGGATCAATGCTTAATACAATTGTTGGACGATAAAAACGTTCAACTAATTTAGAAGCGACAATTCCAATTACACCTGGATTCCAGCCTTCTTTTGCAAGCACTAACACTTTATTTTCTTCTGGCGGGAATTTATTTTCCACTTCAGCGATAGCCTCTTCTGTAATTTGCTTTACAATATCTTTTCGAAGTTTGTTCAGCTCATCAATTTCTTCAGCCAGTTCTTTCGCTTCCTCTGGGTCATCTGATAATAATAGGTGTACAGCCGGCGTAGCATCTTCTAAACGCCCAACTGCATTAATACGCGGTGCGATTGAGAATCCAATGCTTTCTTCTGTAATTTCACTTTGCGAAACGTTAGCAACTTTAAACAATGCCTTTAAACCAATATTTTTCGTCATTCGCATATGTTTTAAACCGCGCTTCACTAGCAATCTATTTTCGCCATGAAGTGATACTAAATCGGCTACCGTACCGATTACTGCAATTTCTAATAAATGTTCTGGTACACGACCTAATAGTGCATGTGCAACTTTAAACGCAACACCTACACCGGCTAAATAATGAAACGGATACACACCGCCATCTAGTTTTGGATGAATAATCGCGAGTGCTTCTGGTAATTCTGGCGGTGGCTCATGGTGATCCGTAATAATAAGATCTATTCCAAGTTCCTTCGCTACCTTCGCTTCATGTACCGCTGCGATACCAGTATCGACAGTAATAATAAGTGAGAACCCTGCACTATGCGCCCAACGAAACGCTTCTTCGTTCGGTCCATAACCTTCTGTAAAACGGTTTGGAATATAAAATTCTACCTCTGCACCTAATTCTTGCAGAGCAAGATATAAAACCGTTGTACTACTTACTCCGTCCGCATCATAATCACCAAATATTAATATTTGCTCTCCATTTTGAATCGCCTTATTTACACGTTCTACCGTTCTATCCATTCCTTCTAATAAAAACGGATCGTGAAATTCTTGATTTTCTGTATTTAAAAAATCTAAAATCTTATCTTCTGTATCTAATCCTCTACCGAGGAATAACGAAATGACAAGTGGTGATAGTTGTAACTTTTTTGCTAATTCACTCACTCGCTCTTCATTATATTCTTTTTCTTTCCAACGCGTCTTCGGTTGTAACACGAAATCACCCCTTAACCTGTTTATTATACAAGACAGATTAAGGGGTGACAATATAATGCAAACTACGATGCAATATCTATATACTAAAATGTTAATGATATTTAATTTGGAGAATACGGATTTATATGTACAAACACATTTTGTACATTATCTTGTTTCATAAGCATTTCTTTCACATGTTTTCCAATACGGTGTCCTTCTTCTACAGTAATGTATGGATCTACAGAAACTTTAATATCGACAATAACATAGTGACCATGTTCTCTCGCATATAAAGAACCGATTTTTTTCACACCATTTACTTGCAGGACAGCTTCTCTAAGCGGAATAACATCTTCCTCATGAAGTACATGATCAAGCGTTGCATGAATCGCTTCCGCCCCAATACTCCACGCCATCTTTGCAACAAGGAGTGAAACAAATAACCCCGCAACCGGATCCGCATATACAAGCCAATCTAAACCTAGCTTACCACCGATAATAGCTGCACAAATACCGATTAAAGCTGCAATTGAAGAAAATACATCCGAACGGTGCTCATATGCATTTGCAATAATTGCATCACTATTTACCCTCTTCCCTAATCGGAATTTATATTGAAACATTCCTTCTTTCACGACAATCGAAAGAATAACAGCAAAAATCGTAATTCCTTTCGGTGGTTCTAGTTCTTGCGAAAAAGCTTTTATAGACGAAATCGCTATCTCGATGCCCACAATAAATAATAATACTGCAACAATAATCGCTGAAATCGATTCCGCTTTACCATGACCGTACGGGTGATCTTCATCTGGTGGTTGCTTTGCTGCTCGCAATCCAAAAAGTACAGCTAGCGAACCAATTACATCTGATGCAGAATGCACAGCATCCGCTAATAGTGCTTTACTGTTCCCGATATAACCAATTACCGCCTTTACAATCGCTAATATAATATTACCAACGATTCCGACAATAGCACCAAACTCGGCCTGTTTAAAACGTTCATCTTTTTCCATAATTAAAATCCCTTCTTTTCTTAACCTATCTTGTTATCCCGATTTATTGTATCAAAAACAACGATAACATCACCACTTTCTTCCATCTTTCTTCTGTAAAAAGTTGCTATCTTATTGTATCCACAAACGAAAAAAGAGATGCCTCCTAATGAGGCATCACCTTTTTATACTTGTGGTTCAGATACTTCTTTCTCAACCTTCTTCTTGTTTTTGCCCTTTTTCAAACGACGGTTTTCAAGCATTAACCAAATTTGAGAAGCAACGAAAATAGAAGAGTACGTACCTACAACTAATCCAATTAATAACGCAAGCGAGAAGTTACGCAGTGATTCACTACCGAAAATAAGTAGTGCAATTACTGGGAACAACACTGTTAAAACAGTATTAATTGAACGACCAATTGTTTGACGAATACTTGAGTTTACGATTTCTTCTAAATCTTTTAAATCACGAACTCGTTTTTTCTGTTTGTATAATTCACGGTTTCTATCAAACGTAACGATTGAGTCATTGATAGAGTAACCAATAATGGTTAATACCGCAGCGATAAACGTTAAGTCTACCTCTATTCGGAAAAGACTAAATACAACAATCATAACGAAGGCATCATGTAATAATGCGATTACTGCAGATACTGCGTACGTAAGACGGAAACGAATACTTACGTATAAAACGATTACTGCAGAAGCAATCAATACTGCAATAAATGCATTTCGTGCAATCTCTTTACCGATTGTCGGTGAAACTGTACTTACATTCGGATCTGTACCGTATTTATCGTGGAAGAATGTTTTCGTTTTCGCAATTTCATCTTTTGATAGAACACCTAATGTACGAACTGCGAAACCTTTATTGTCATCTCCAGTCGGTACAATATTTTCTTCCTTCACATCGATTTTCAATTCTTTAAAATCTTTATGAACATCAGCAACAGTAACTGCTTGTTTTGATTGCAAGTCGATACGTGTACCACTTGCAAAGTCAATACCAAGATTCATTTTGAAAATCGGTAATATAATTGCCCCAGCAATTACGACTACAATTGAGAATAAGAAGAATTTATGACCGATATTTACGAAGTTAATACGATCAAATCTCGTTGGCGGATGTACTACACCTTTTGTTAATGGAATAATATCCTTTTCCTTAACACCAAAATAAGATGGTTTTTTATCGAAGTAACGGCTCTTTACAAGTAAACTTAGTAAGAAACGAGTACCGAATACGTTCGTAATGAAACCGACTAAAATACTAACAATTAAACTTGTTGCGAAACCTTTTACAGAACTATTACCGTAAGCAAATAATACACCGGCTGCTGCAATTGTTGTAATGTTCGCATCTAAAATTGTCGCTAATGAACGATGGTTACCAGCACGAAATGCTGACATCATTGACTTACCAATTTTCAGCTCTTCCTTTAACCTCTCGTACGTAATGATATTCGCATCAACTGCGATACCTACCCCGAGCACTAATGCCGCAATACCTGGCAACGTAAGAACCGCATGCATCCAGTTAAAGACAAGTAATGTAACGAAAATGTATAAACCTAACATAATAACCGCTACAAGCCCTGGTAAACGGTAGAATACAAGCATAAATAAGAAGATAATAGCAATACCGATTGCACTAGCGAAAATCGTTTGCTCTAATGCTTGTTGACCAAATTTCGCTCCAACAGATGTTGAATACATTTCTTTTAAATCAACAGGAAGTGCACCTGCATTTAATAAAGATGAAAGTTCTTTCGCACTTTCAACTGTAAAGTTTCCACCTACGATAGATACTTCAGCTTGGTTAAACACTTGGCTTACTGTTGCTGCTGATAAAAACTTCGGATTCGGTTTTGCAGATTCTGCTTTATACGAATCTTTTCCTTCTTCAAAATCAAGCCATATTACCATTAAATTCGTTGGTGGTGGCATCTTTGAAATTTTTTCAGTTACTGCACGGAATTTTTCAGCGCTTTTTAATGTAAGACCTACGCTCGCACGGCCTTGCTCATCAAATGTTTGCTTCGCTCCGCCGCCTTTTAAATCCGTACCATCCATAAGAAGATTGTCATCCACATCACGGAATGTTAATTTCGCTTGTGTTGATAACATTTCACGTGCTTTTTGCTGATCTTGTACACCAGCAAGCTGTACACGAATTCGATTTTCTCCTTCAATTTGGATGTTCGGCTCACTTACACCGAGAACATTGACACGATTTTCAAGAGCACCTACTGTACTTACAAGTGCCTCTCGGTCAATTTTATCGCCTTTTTTGGCTGGTTTTACTTCATACAGAACTTCAAAACCACCGCGAAGGTCTAGTCCTAGACTAATTCCTTTTGCTATGTCTTTTCCTGCCGCACCAATTACGCCACCGATTAATAAAACGATGAGGAAAAAGGCGGCAATTCTCGTACCACGCTTTGCCATATGTACCCTCTTTCTGCTACTAACACTTTCAATAAATCTCTTACGATTCACTGCTATACGTGTGCATACACCTAGTTAGTAGACTTCCTTTCTATAAAATACATTTGTTTTTTGCTAGTTCATCACTAGCTGTGTCGGTAAACCTTACGCAATACCTACACTTTCATTATTTATTTTTCTTCTTCACTACCTCCTTTACATATAATCTTAGACATCGTTATTTCCTCTTTATCAATACCTATCATTATACTGCAAAAGGAAGAACAAACCAATTGCAGTCAGTTATTTATTTTCATACTCATCAAATGACCAAAGTGGCGCTTGGTATGCTTCAACAGTTAAATATGTCATATATTCATTAGGTGTTATTCTTAATACATCGTTCACTAATTCATACAACCTAACATTACTGTCTATCTTTTTCCACTTTTTCACTTTAAGAAACTTCCAAATGTCATCATCTGTCACTCTGTCATAACCGAACATTTGAAACTCCTCTACTTTACTAACTAAAACGACTTGTAACTGTCCGCGGTATGATTCTACCAAATCTTCTTTTTCTAACATACGTAACATCTCCTTATAATTTCAGCACGAAAAGTCGCTTTTATTCCCGCTCTAATGGACAGCAATAACTACTTTCAAGAGCACTATCATACTTCACTCTCTTAAATGCTTGTCATTCTTGTCTCGTACGTGCATATAAATTATTGTAAATCATTCCACTGATTTTGAGAAGGTAGGAGAAGACCATGACGAGACAAAGCTTTTTAAAAGGCGCATTTATTTTAATGATTGCCGGCTTTATTACCAAAATTCTTGGATTTATTAACCGGATTGTAATGGCACGTATACTAGGAGAAGAAGGCGTTGGCCTTTATATGATGGCCGTTCCTACATTCATTTTAGCAATTACATTAACACAAATCGGTCTTCCTGTCGCAATCGCAAAATTTGTAGCAGAAGCGGAAGCGGTGAACGATAAACAAAAATAAAAAAAATATTAACCGTATCACTAGCTGTCACTTCCTTTATTAGCATCATTTTAACAATGGGCATTATGCTCCTCACACCTATTTTAGCGAAAACATTATTAACCGATGAAAGAACGTACTATCCATTAATGGCCATTTTACCTGTCGTTCCTGTTATTGCTGTTTCTTCTGTTTTACGCGGTTATTTCCAAGGGAAACAAAATATGAAACCTAGCGCTTATGCTCAAGTGATCGAACAAGTTGTCCGCATTACAATTATCGCTGTATGTATTCGAATATTTTTACCTTATGGCGTAGAATATGCTGCAGCCGGCGCTATGTTATCAGCCGTTCTCGGCGAAGTTGCATCCTTATTATTCTTACTCACTTTATTCCAACGTGAAAAACACTTATCTATACGCTCTAGATTTTTCACTACCGTAAAGGAGAGCAAAGGTACATTTTATTCTCTTATGGATATCGCCCTTCCAACTACAGGAAGTCGTTTAATCGGTTCTGTTTCTTATTTTTTTGAACCTATCGTCGTTATGCAAAGTTTAGCGATTGCCGGAGTTGCCGCTTCTGTCGCAACCCAGCAATACGGTATATTAAACGGTTATGCATTCCCGCTCCTATCACTACCCGCCTTCATTACATACGCTCTTTCTACAGCGCTCGTTCCTTCAATTAGTGAAGCAATGGCAAAAAGGCAACATAAATTAGTGGAGCACCGTTTACAACAAGCACTTCGAATTTCATTAATTACTGGTGGGTGGTCTGTCGTTATATTATACGTATTCGCTTCCCCTGTTTTAACTCTTATGTACGGATCAGACAGCGCAACAGCATTCATTCAGCTACTTGCACCTTGCTTTTTATTTCATTATTTTCAAAGTCCACTTACATCTGTATTGCAAGCTTTAAATTTAGCACGCGCTGCTATGATGAACACATTTATTGGCGCCATCGTGAAATTAATCGTTATTTTTGTACTAGCTTCAAAGCCAGAATTTCAAATGATGGGGGTTGCTCTCGCTATTGCAGCAAATATAGTAACAGTAACATTCCTTCACTACGCTACCGTTTTAAAAAAGATTACATTTACCATTTACGCAAAAGACTATATTTTCGGCGGACTTGCCATCGGTATCGCAGGTGCCTTTGGTTTTTACCTTCATAAGTATATTATTTTCTCTCATTCTCTTGGTATACAAACATTATGGGAAATCACTTTAACAACAATGGTTTATGTCGTTCTCCTCTTCATCTTTAAACTAATTCGAAAAGAGGAGTTAAGTCGCCTCCCTATCATTCGTAAACTTTCATTTTTGAAATAAAGTAAAACTTTCATTAGCGAGACTTTTCCGGGCTTACTATTTAAAATGGTAAGCTTTTAGTTTTCTTTCAAATCAACAAAAAATTGTCCATTTTGAAAACTACAGTATAAAATTTGTGTTATATCGTTATAACCTAAGTTTTTTAGTTTTTCAATGAGCCATTCGTCTGTATGTTCAATCATTTGCAAATGATTAGATTGAATTTCTCCATCAATAATTAATGGCAGAGTAAAAATAGGCGTATCATTTTTACTCTTTTTACTTTTTGTTTTTGAAAAACGGATAACTTCCCTGATGGTTCCAAAATAGCGTATTCCACATCCCGCACGTCTCCGACCCCTTGCTCCCTTAATTGCATCATTAAATCATCTATGTTATAGCGCTGTTTTCTCATCTTTTTTTCATCAATTTTTCCCGCATTTATAAGAATAGCAGGCTCCCCTTCTATTAAATGCCGAAATCGTTGAAACTTCAAAGAAATAACCGACAAAATGATTTGTATGCACATAAGGAAAGTCATCGGAACTAATTGATGCCAAAGTGATTTATCTGTATTTTCAATCGCTACTACAGCCATTTCACCAAGCATAATGAATACGACTAAATCTAATACACTTAGCTCTCCAATTTCACGTTTACCCATAAGACGGAAAATAATTAAGATAATAATATACAAAAGCATCGTCCGGCCAATTATCGATACCCATTCCATTTCTACATCTCCTTTTTTACTTATAGATTCCCCTATAGAAAAGAAAATAGTCTAACTTAAGCAAAAGAGAAATATGCTTGTATTAAAAAGGGGGAATGCATAAATGGATGGAACGAAAAAATTATCAACTGCAATTGGTTTCGGTATTATTACCCTACTAATTCTCGCATCTATTACTAGCATGGTTATGGCTCTATTATTAAAGTTTACGAACATGAATGAAAGTACATTAACCGTCACTATTTTGATACTAGCTCTTTTATCTATGCTTATGTCTGGGTTTATTGCTGGTAAAAAAGCACAAGGGAAAGGTTGGCTAGTTGGTTTTACAACAGGACTCACATTCGCCATACTCGTTTTTCTAGTTAACTATTTAGGCTTCTCTCAAACTTTATCGAACTCACAGTTACTTTACCAATTGGCATTAATGGGCGCGAGTACACTCGGTGGTATTTTCGGTGTAAATATGTCAAAGCAAAATAATTAAAAAAAGGCCCTGCACATTTCATGCAGGGCCTTCCTCATTAGTTTTTCACAACTTCACGAATCGCATTGCGATCGAAAGTTAAGTGTGCACCACCAGATTTAACAACGATTTTCGTTTCATCTACTGATTCGATTGTACCGTGTAAGCCACCAATTGTTATGATAGCATCACCTTTTGCTAATTCGTTTTGCATTTGAGCAACTGCTTTTTGACGCTTTTGTTGCGGGCGAATTAATAAGAAATAGAAAATCGCAAACATCGCAACGATCATAACGATATTCATCATACCTGCATTCATCTTTTGTTCCTCCTTTTAAATTATGTATTAGAAGTTTTTAGCATTCGGTTTATTAAAGCCATACTGTTCAAAGAACTCTTCGCGGAAATCACCAAGACGGTCTTCACGAATAGCTTGTCTCACCTGCTCCATTAAGTTTAACAGAAAATGAAGGTTGTGATAAGACGTTAAACGAATTCCGAACGTTTCATCACATTTCATCAAGTGACGAATGTACGCACGAGAGTAATTTTTACATGTGTAGCAATCACAATTAGGATCAAGCGGACCGAAGTCTCTTGCGAATTTCGCATTTTTTACAACTAGACGGCCTTCACTTGTCATACATGTACCATTTCGAGCGATACGAGTTGGAAGTACGCAGTCAAACATATCAACGCCGCGAATTGCCCCATCAATTAACGAGTCAGGAGAACCTACTCCCATTAAGTAACGTGGCTTATCATCTGGAAGAAGTGGTGTTGTAAACTCAAGCACACGATTCATAATATCCTTCGGTTCACCAACAGATAAACCACCTATAGCATAACCAGGGAAGTCCATTGAAACAAGGTCTTTTGCACTTTGGCGACGAAGCTCTTCAAACTCTCCGCCCTGTACGATACCGAATAAACCTTGATCTTGTGGACGTTCATGCGCTTTTAAGCAACGTTCTGCCCAGCGGCTTGTACGTTCTACAGATTTCTTCATATATTCAAAAGTAGCTGGGAACGGTGGACACTCATCAAATGCCATCATAATATCTGAACCTAATGCATTTTGGATTTCCATCGCTTTTTCTGGTGATAAGAATAATTTATCTCCATTTAAGTGGTTACGGAAGTGAACGCCTTCCTCTTCAATACGGCGGAAGTCACTTAAACTGAATACTTGGAAACCACCAGAATCCGTTAAGATTGCACGGTCCCAGTTCATAAATTTATGCAAACCACCTGCTTCACGAACAATTTCGTGACCTGGACGTAGCCATAAATGATACGTATTACTTAAAATAATGCCAGAATCCATTGCTTTTAATTCTTCTGGTGACATTGTCTTAACTGTTGCAAGTGTACCAACTGGCATGAATGTTGGTGTATCAAATGAACCGTGCGGCGTGTGTACACGACCTAAACGTGCACCCGTTTGTTTACAAGTTTTAATAAATTCATAACGAATTGCTGTCATAATTGACTCCTTTTATTTGTTTCTCATTTTAGCGTGAGATGCAACGAACATTGCGTCACCGAAGCTAAAGAAACGATATTTTTCTTTTACTGCTTCATTATAAGCATGAAGTACATTATCTCTATTTGAAAATGCACTTACAAGCATAATTAATGTTGATTTCGGCAAATGGAAGTTTGTAATTAAACCATCAATTGCTTTAAATTTATATCCTGGGTACATAAAAATATCTGTCCAACCAGAAGCTGCGCAAAGCTTACCACTATGATCGGTCGCAATCGTTTCTAACGTACGAGTTGATGTCGTACCTACAGTGATAATACGTCCACCATTCTCTTTCACACGATTTAATAATGCCGCTGTCTCTTCAGACATATGGTAATATTCTGCGTGCATATGATGCTCTTCAATCGTATCTGCAGAAACTGGTCTAAATGTTCCAAGCCCTACGTGAAGTGTAATAAATGCTAACTGAACGCCTTTTTTCTTTAACTTCTCAAGTAACTCTTCTGTAAAGTGAAGTCCCGCTGTCGGCGCTGCTGCTGAACCGATTTCTTTCGCATATACTGTTTGATAGCGATCGCGATCTTCCAGTGTCTCTTTAATATATGGAGGAAGTGGCATTTCCCCAAGTTCATCTAAAATTTCATAGAAGATGCCGTCATATGAAAATTCAAGCTGACGCCCACCTTGATCTGCAGTCCCTGTGCAAGTTGCTTTTAATTTCCCTTCACCAAAAGAAATTACAGTTCCTTCTTTTACACGTTTCGCTGGCTTAACAAGCGTTTCCCACTTATCGCCTTCCTCTTGTTTCAAAAGAAGCACTTCAATGTGCGCGCCTGTATCTTCTTTCACACCGTGCAAGCGAGCAGGCATAACTTTCGTTTCATTTAAAACTAAGCAATCCCCCTCATGTAAGTAAGAAAGAATGTCCGTAAAATGTTTATGCTCAATATCACCAGTTTCACGGTCTAACACCATTAATCTTGATGTTTCACGATCCTCTAACGGGACTTGTGCAATAAGTTCTTCTGGTAAATGAAAATCAAACAGATTAATATCCATAACTGTATCCACCTATTTCTTATTTGAATCGATTTATTATATACATAATAAAAGATAATGCAATACTTAACACAATACATGTAATGATAGGAAAATAAAAGGTAACGTTACCTTTTTTCACAAAAATATCGCCTGGAAGCCTTCCAATGAACTTCCAAGCTAAGCCAACAACAATGAGTAAGATACCTGCTGTTATAAGCAATTTCGGTATCTCCGTCATACTTTTGGCATCTCCATTCCGAAATGTTCATACGCAAGTGGCGTTACGATTCGGCCTCTTGGCGTTCGTTGTAAAAAGCCAATTTGTAATAAATACGGCTCATACACATCTTCAATTGTATGAGATTCTTCTCCAATCGTTGCCGAAACTGTCTCTAATCCAACTGGGCCACCACGGAATTTCTCAATTATACCGAGCAATAATTTATGATCAATATGATCGAGTCCTAATTTATCTACCTGCAGTAGTTCTAATGCCATTTGTGTAATTTCCATTGCAATTGTTCCGTCGCTGCGAACTTGTGCGAAGTCACGTACACGTCGTAATAAACGATTCGCAATACGAGGTGTACCACGGGCACGTCTTGCAATTTCTAGTGCGGCTAACGAATCAATTTCCACTTCGAATACTTCCGCTGTACGTTCAACAATCGCAGAAAGCTGATCCACTGTATAATACTCTAATCTTGAAAGTACACCGAAACGGTCACGGAGCGGCGCTGATAATGCTCCGGCACGTGTTGTCGCTCCAACTAATGTAAATGGAGGTAAATCTAAACGTACAGACCGTGCTGACGGTCCTTTTCCAATTACGATATCAAGGCAAAAATCTTCCATCGCAGGATATAGTACTTCTTCAATTGATCTATGCAAACGATGAATTTCATCAATAAACAATACATCTCCAGGCTGAAGTGCTGTTAATACCGCTGCTAAATCTCCTGGTCTTTCAATTGCGGGACCTGACGTCGTTCGAATGTTAACACCCATTTCATTGGCAATAATATTCGCAAGCGTCGTTTTACCAAGTCCAGGTGGTCCATATAAAAGTACGTGATCTAACGTTTCTTCACGCATTTTCGCCGCTTCAATAAACACTTCTAAATTATGTTTCGCTTTATCTTGGCCAATATACTGACGGAGCGTCTGTGGCCGTAATGAATACTCTAAATCCGCATCTTCGTATCCAGATTCCCCTGAAAGGAGACGTTCGTCCATTATACTCACCTCTTACCATTTAGTAAAAGACTAAGTGCCTTTTTAATATATTGATCCGTCGTTAATGATTCTTTTAATAACTCTGGTACAACACGAGAAACTTCCCGTTCTGCATAACCAAGTGCACGCAGTGCTTCCAGTGCTTCATCAAGTTCAACTGAGGAACCTTTCTTCTCATCAAAACTTTCAACATCTGAGAACAAATCAACAAATGCATCTGGTACAACATCTGCTAGTTTTCCTTTTAAATCTAAAATCATTTGGCGCGCTGTTTTCTTTCCGACGCCCGGGAATTTCACTAAAAACTTCTCATCTTCATGTTCAATCGCTTGAACGACCTGTCCTGTTTGACCAGAAGCTAAAATCGCAAGAGCGCCTTTTGGCCCAATGCCAGACACACCTAACAATTTTGTAAATAATAAACGCTCTTCACGTGTTTTAAACCCGTAAAGTGCCATAATATCTTCTCTCACATAATGATATGTATAGACACGGATTTCTTGCTTACTTCTTTGAAATACATACGGATTTGGTGTGAAAATTTGGTACCCAATTCCATTATGGTCAATTACGACATATTCCGGTCCTACATACTCCACGTAACCTGTAACATATTCAAACAAAATACGATCTCTCCCTCTTAAATCATGTATTCCATTTTAACATATTTAATGATAGAAAAGCGAGACTACCCCAACAAATGTTCTCCGTTTAAAACTTCTGTTATTTTCCATTGACAGAAAAGATAAAGCACCTTAATATACAGGAGTCGATAATGATTATCAATACTAATTAAAGGGGTTACATCAGGATGAAACGTAAGTTATTTATTTTATTAACTATTATGCTAGTCGTTCTTTCTATCGTTGGCTGTTCTTCTCAAAAAGAAGCGTCAAAAGCAAAAGAACAACCGAAAACAAAAGTTGTGAAACACGCTAAAGGGGAAGCTACAATTCCAGTAAATCCAAAGAGAATTGTTGACTTATCTGGATCAACAGAAGAGTTATTACTTCTTGGACACAAACCTGTTGGTACAGCAAATACATATAAAGATAAAATCCAAAATCACTTAACAGACAAGCTAGATGGCGTAAAAGCAGTTGGCTGGTACTGGGCACCTAAAGTTGATTTAGAAGCTGTTACAGCTTTAAAACCGGACTTAATTATTTTAAATAATCGTCAATTAAAAATTTATGATCAATTAGAAAAGGTTGCACCGACTGTTGTTCTAGAAACAAACTTAGAAGACTGGCGCGGTAAGTTTAAAGAAGTAGGTAAACTATTTGATGAAGAAAAGAAAGCTGACAAATGGATTGCCGACTACGATAAAAAAGCAGACTCTTTATCTAAAAAAATTAAAGAAAAAACAAAAGATGAAAACTTTATGTTTGTCGCAGTTACACCACAAAACTTCCGTGTATACGGTAGCTTCGGATACGGTGACATCATCTTTAACGACTTAAAACTTCCAGCAACAAAAGGTACAGATTTAAAACAAACGATGGCGCAAGTATCATTAGAAGGGCTTGTTGCATTCCAACCTGATCAAATGTTTATTGTAAGCTTCGGCGGCGAGGCTGATAAAGTGTACGAAGACTATAAAAATAGTGCTGTTTGGAAAGACAATAAAGCAGTAAAAAACAATCACGTATATGAAGTATCGAATGAAATCTTCAATACGAAAGCATTCAATCCAATCGGAAAAGATATGCTAATTGATGAAATCGCAAAAGAAATTTTAGCTAAAAACAAGTAAGAAAAAGCAGCTCACCATGAGCTGCTTTTTTTCTTATTTTGCACTGCATATTGCTTCATTTTTTCAATCGTCTTCACAAAACTTTCTTTTGATTTTATACGAATACCACGTTTCAATTTCGCACGCTCATAACTCTCAAGTTTTTTCATATCAATTTGAAAGAAAGAATGAATCGCATTATCACTTTTTGGTACACCCTTGAAAATTTGTAATATCCCTTCCTCTGAAACACCAAAATAGCCGCTCGTCTTCAATAACGGAGAAATATCGTCCACTTTCTTTTGCAATACAATTTGTACATCATCACGATCAACGAGTTGCCATTCTTTATATTGCTGTAAAAACTTTTCTAAATCCGCTACTTTTTCTGTAAATATTTCTTCACTTACTTCTCCATCAACATACATACGCTCTAATAAAATTGTAACTTCAGATTCTTTTTCTGTTACTTCTGGTACTGGTCCTTCCGCCCTCACACTCGTTTCATAGGCTAAACAAAACATCATCACGAAAGCTTGCACTGCAATCAGTATCCATTTCATTTCCGTTCACCTCTTTTAGGCAAAATCAAACTTTCATTAGTAGTTTTGCCGAAAGTGGAGGTTTTATCCATATAAACAACCACATTACATTTCTCTCAAAAATAAAAAAATGCAGATAAGGTTTTATCCTTATCTGCATTAGCATTTGTTTTTATATAAAATGAAAGACGCCTGCAAGCAGGCGTCTTGATGCGTTTACGGCGAGAGACCAGGCGACCACATTCGCGTGTTTAGCACTTAAGCATATCTCTCGTCTTACGTAAATTAGCTCATCGCTTTGCTAATATAACATTAATAACGTATAAGTGCAACATTTTTATAACAAATATTTTATTTTCTCTTTCACCCAAACGAACTTTATGTAAATTATAAATTGATAAATATAATATATATATTACGATTAATGTAACAGCGAAATCATAATAAACAGGAGATGGATATTGTGAAAAAAATAAAGGATGAACGTCTCATTCTGAAAACATTAAAAAACATACGTATTGCCTTTCTTTTTCAATCACTTGGTATAATTGGCATTTTAGGCTATATCGGATTCACTGAAGGAATGGATCAAATTACGAAATCTCCATTATGGTTATTATTTATCCTTACAAGTATCGTACTTAGTTATTTACAGTTAAGCGTTTCTATCGATGTAGAAGAAGGCGAAAAGGATATAAAGTTAACTCCTTATTACAAAATTATTTTACGCTCTCTTATTGTAGGAACTATTATAGCCATTATTTATATCATTTTCAGTCCAGAAAGACCTCTGTTTGAAGCACTTCTAACAGGTAGTATTTTCTTCATATGCTTTTTAATTTCTTATTCCGTTAGTTATTTTATTAAAAAACGTCGTTTACAAGATAACGATGAATAAAGAGGAAGGGCAACCCCTTCCTCTTTTGTTTTTCTATCGCACTGTACCAGTTAAACCGTAACGAATGTCTCGGAACATATTTCCTATGTCACGATTAAAATCATTTGTAACTGTACCGTTACGTAGACGCGTACTCATTGCATCGACACGAGTAAACATATCATTTCTTACAGAAACATATACGTTTCTGTTTCCAACTTCATTTGAAACCGCTTGACGAATTTCGTTCGCCATCGCCGTTTCATTTGTCGCTGTGTTACGTGGTTTTACTGCAATCGCTACGTCGTTTCCATATACAACCGTAGACACGCGGTCTACGTTATTCATACGTTTCACACGATTTGTAATTCTTTCTGCAGTTTTACCATCATTGTTAATGTATGAATTGTTCATTGTAATATTACGAGTTGGATGCGGATTAGCAATTTGCCCGTTGTAATTTACATCACGGTAATAATTATTATATCCTGTATCGTTACGACCGTTTCTATATGTTACATAATCTGTATAACGATCGTTACGCGCTACATTATCACGATACTGATGTGTATCATTATAAGATGTACGCTCGTAATTGTAGTTACGTCCATCCATCGCATTGTTATCTTTTGGTGTACCACATGCAGCTAATGCACTGGTAACTAACAAAGAAGCAGCAATCACTTTTACTTTCGTATTCAATACAAAAACCCCCTCTGTTAGAATGAACTTCTCTTCTGAAAAGCTCCCTCTTATGATGAGTAACAGAGAAGGTTTTTACACTGTTAATATTTCACTGGGAATTTTCTAACACTTGATGTAAATCTTCCGTTTTCAAAACAATTCTACATACAAAAAAGGTGGGAATAATCCCACCTTTTTTTAAACTTCTTCTTCGT
Source organism: Bacillus toyonensis BCT-7112 (assembly GCF_000496285.1). Lineage (GTDB taxonomy): Bacteria > Bacillota > Bacilli > Bacillales > Bacillaceae_G > Bacillus_A > Bacillus_A toyonensis. The sequence continues at coordinate 1,627,303 of NC_022781.1, forward strand.
CCTCTTCTTCTGCGACTGGCTCTCCAAATACATTTGGTGGATCTGGTTGATAATACATCGTCCCTGGCTGTGGTGCATATGCAGACTGCGTTGGTTGATAATATAAAGGATTAGCGTATTGTGGTCCCCCAGGCTGCGGACTATATAACCTACTCTCTCCTCCGCATCCACAATCTTCCTCACCTTGTATGAGTGGCGGCATATTGTTATCCATTGGCATCATATTTGAATTTGGCATAGACGTATACTGTGGTCCAAAAGGTGCCCCTTGCTGATATGGCATATTGTAATATGGGTTTTGTTGTTGATAATATGGATTCGGCGGCATCATCGGCTGTTGATACGGCATTTGATATGGCATCATATTCGGTGGTTGATTGTTATCCATGATCGGCATCATATTTGGCATTTGATTGTTATCCATGATCGGCATCATATTTGGCATTTGATTGTTATCCATGATCGGCATCATATTCGGCATTTGATTGTTATCCATAATCGGCATCATATTCGGCATTTGGTTATTATCCATAATCGGCATCATATTCGGCATTTGATTGTTATCCATAATCGGCATCATATTCGGCATTTGGTTATTATCCATAATCGGCATCATATTCGGCATTTGATTGTTATCCATAATCGGCATCATATTCGGCATTTGGTTATTATCCATAATCGGCATCATATTCGGCATTTGATTGTTATCCATAATCGGCATCATATTCGGCATTTGGTTATTATCCATTATTGGCATTATATTTGGTGGTTGGTTGTTATCCATTATTGGCATTATGTTTGGTGGTTGATCGTTATCCATTATTGGCATTATATTTGGTGGTTGATTGTTATCCAGCATTGGCATTATATTTGGTACTTGAATATTTGGCGGTATGACTTGTGGGATAACCACATTTTCTTTCGATACATTTGGTGATACTATGCTTCCTACATTTTCTTTCTTCACTTGCGGCGATACTATATTCCCTACATTTTCTTTCTTTACTTGCGGCGACACTATGTTTCCTACATTTTCTTTTTTCACTTGCGGCGATACTATATTCCCTACATTTTCTTTCTTTACTTGCGGCGATACTATGTTTCCTACATTTTCTTTCTTTACTTGCGGCGATACTATGTTTCCTACATTTTCTTTCTTTACTTGCGGCGATACTATGTTTCCTACATTTTCTTTTTTTACTTGCGGTGATACTATATTATCCTTTTTCGTTTGCGGAGAAATGACGTTGTTAGGTTTCATTTTCGTAATTTGCGGAGCAATTAACTCGCTTCCTTTTTTAATTACATCTGAAATTTTATATTCTTTTTTCGTTTTTATTGGCGGTTGCGGCGGCTGTGGTAATACATTTATCGAAAACTTCGTATTTTCTTTTTCCGCTGGTTTTTGTTTTTCTATAACAGGTGGCTTTTGAATAACAGACGGTTTTTCAGCTGGTTTTTCTTTTTGAATTGGCTGTTCTTTTTGCACTTCTTTTTGTGGTTTCACCTGTACTTCTTTTTGCGGCTTCACTTGCATTTCCTTTTGTGGTTTTACTTGCACTTCTTTTTGTGGTTTTATCTGTACTTCTTTTTGCGGTTTTACTTGCACTTCTTTTTGTGTTTGTTGCATAGCGGGCTGCTGGGTAATTGGTGCCGATTGATACGTAACTTCTTCCTCATCTTCTATTCCAAGCGGCGTTGGTGTTGCTGCAAATTCTTTTTGTTGCACTTCTTTTACGTATTGCTTTGGAGGTGCTGATCCTGCTCCAGCTTGCTGTTTCACGTGGACGCCGTTTGATGGTACTTTAATTTTCATACCTGGCATGATTAAATCTGGATTACTAAGCTGTGTATTTGTTTTTTTCAGCGTGTCAAAATCCACTCCGTACTTTTTCGCAATTTTCCAAAGGGTATCCCCTTTTTGCACGATATGAATTTTCAAATTTTCCCCCTCCTGTATAACTTATCTATAAGTAACAAATCTCATGAAGTAACCCTTTCTAAATAACATTAACTTCTTTTCACTTTTATCACTTCTTCTATTTTCAATATAGTTGGAAGTGGAATAGGCATAAAAACCACAATGATTTCTTCAAAACAATGTATGCCCATTTCGCTCTCGTTATGATTATATGTATGAAAAAAAGCAACGGTATTCCCGTTGCTTTAAACACGCTCTAACATACGATTTAATGCGAGAACTGCTTCTTTCGTTACTTGTTTGTCTACGCTAATAACGTTAATCTCTTCTCCGCCTTCTATCATTTCAAGCACCCATAGTAAGTGAGGGAGGTCAATTCGATTCATCGTTAAGCACGGACACATAAATGGATTAAGTGAAACAATTTCTTTATCTGGATGTTGCTGAATAATTCGGTTCACTAAATTCATTTCTGTACCAATTGCCCATTTACTTCCAACTGGAGCTGATTCAATCATATCAATAATGTATTTTGTTGAACCTGCATAGTCTGAAGCGGCTACAACTTCATAGCAACATTCTGGATGTACAATAATATTCATATCCGGATGATTTTTCCGCACACTTTCAATATTTTTCACTGTAAAGTTTTGATGAACTGAACAATGTCCTTTCCATAAAATCACTTGGATTTCTTCTATGTTTCCATCGTATTCTAATGAATCTGTATGTGGATCCCATACCGCCATTTTATCTAACGGAATACCTAAATCGTGCGCTGTATTTCTTCCTAAATGTTGGTCTGGTAAAAAGACAAGACGCTCTTTTTGTGTAAACGCCCAAGAAACCATTTGTTTTGCATTTGAAGAAGTTACTGTCGCTCCACCATTACGACCGCAAAACGCTTTAATTGCAGCTGTAGAATTTACATATGTTAACGGAATCATCGTATCTCCAAATAACTTCGTGAGCTCTTTCCACGCTCTTTCTGTTTGTTCAATATCTGCCATGTCCGCCATTGAACAACCTGCGCGCATATCTGGTAAGATGACAACTTGTTCATCTGTCGTTAACATATCTGCTGTTTCTGCCATAAAGTGCACACCACAAAACACAATGTATTTTGCTTCTTTATTACTCGCTGCAACTTGCGCAAGCTGAAGTGAGTCCCCTGCTGCATCAGAAAATTGTACAACTTCATCCTTTTGATAATGATGCCCTGGAATAAATAACGTTTTCCCCATTTTTTCTTTAATTTCACGAACACGCTTTTCCATATTTTCCATTGACATTGTGTAATAACGCTCTGGTAACATCGTTTCAATTGGCTGTACTTTTTCTAAAATACTCATATACCTTTCTCCCCCTCTAAGCCACTTTCCTTACGCTTCAATATTGAAACTAATATCAAGTGCTTTCACTGAATGTGTTAACAATCCAAGTGAAATATAATCTACCCCTGTTTTTCCATATTTCGATAAATCTTCAACTGTAATGCCACCTGACGCTTCCGTAACAATGGCGCTTGGCACAATCTTTGAAAACTCTCGAATTTCATCTGGCGTACGGTTATCAAACATAATAATATCCGCACCGGCTGCTACTGCCTCTCTCACTTGCTCCTCCGTTTCTGTTTCCACTTCTACTTTCACCATATGTCCTAATTTTTCTTTCACCGATGTAATAGCTTTTGTAATAGAACCAGCAAACGCAATATGATTGTCTTTAATCATGACACCGTCATATAAACCGAAGCGGTGGTTAAATCCACCTCCGCACACGACTGCATATTTATCAAACATACGTAGCCCAGGCATCGTTTTTCGCGTATCACAAATGCGAGTATGACTACTATCTAACGCAAGAACCGCTTTACGTGTCATCGTGGCTATCCCACTCATACGCTGAATAACGTTTAATATAACGCGCTCTGCTGTTAATAACGAGGCAATTGGACCTTGCACAGTTGCAATGATTTCGCCTTTTTCTACAAGATCCCCATCTTTTTTATGAAGCTCTACTTCAATTCTCTCATCAATTAATTTAAATCCTGATTCAATTACTAAACGTCCTGCAAAGACCCCTGTATCCTTCGCAAGAAACGCTCCTTTCGAAAGCAAGTTATCTGGAAAAATAAGCTGAGATGTTACATCTCTTTCCCCTATATCTTCTAAAAAAAATCGATTTAATGCTTCTTTAACTTTTATCGTGTTCATAAAGCCCCTCTTCCCCTCATCACACAATTTGTAGTTTTCTCTTTACTCGAACAATCTCTTTCTTTCCTATATTTCTATCTGGATAATCACTCCGGTAATGCCCGCCAATACTTTCTTCTCTTTGCAAGGCTGACACAACTATAAGCTCACAAACCGTTAACATATTAATAAGCGTTATCTCTTCATTCGTAAGAACATCATGTTGTAATATCATATTTCGAACACCATACTTACTAAGCCATCTCTTCGCATAAGATAAACTGTGCTCTGTTCGCACAATCCCAACATATTTCATCATGCATTTTTGTATTTCTTCTTTCGTCGGTAAATGATTCAGAACGATAAACTTTGCTTCCTTTTCGGCTAGCATGTTCACCTTTTCTTTTGTCTCTCTAGATAAAATGTGTCGTCCGATTCTTTTTCCAAACACAAGACCTTCTAATAATGAATTACTCGCTAATCTATTTGCACCATGAACCCCGTTACAAGCTACTTCACCGACTGCGTATAAGTTCAGAATAGACGTCTCTCCATCACAGTTCGTTTTCACGCCGCCCATGTGAAAATGAGTACCGGGCACGATCGGAATAAGTTTTTTATTTATATCGACTCCATTTGTTTTACATATCGATGACACGGTCGGAAAGCGTTGTTCAAAGTTTTGAATCATTTCGATGTTTAAGTACACTTTTTCACCCGCAAGTAGCTGTTCATGAATAGCCCTAGCCACTACATCACGCGGGGCTAGATCCTGTTCAGGATGTATCTCCATCATAAAACGCTGTCCTTTTCCATTTATAAGGACAGCTCCTTCTCCGCGAACAGCTTCGGACACGAGACCGGAACAACGCCCACCCGCGTATAACATCGTCGGATGAAATTGTATAAACTCTAAATCTACAAGTTCCCCACCTGCGCGGTACACCATTGCAAGTCCATCGCCTGTAATTGTCTCATCATTAGAAGTAAAGGCGTATAAACCGCCAATACCGCCTGAAGCTAACACCGTATAATCTGCATTGTAACGTTTCAGTTCTCCTTTATTGTTGCGAGTTAAAGCCCCAACACATTTATCTTTTTCTATAATAAAATCGAGCACCATTTCCTGTTCCACTACCGTAACGTATGGAGCTACTTCTTGAATAAGATGCTCTAATAAATTCTTTCCTGTTGCATCGCCACCTGCATGTAAAATACGACGTTTTCGATGCGCCCCTTCTTTTCCAAGATGAGGACCTGTTTCATCTCCATCAAATTTCATTCCTCTTTCAATAAGGTTATTAATTTCTTTCGGTCCTTCCTCGACTAAATAACGGACCACTTCTTCATTGTTATAATGACACCCTGCTACTAACGTATCTTCAAAATGATCATTAGGATTGTCATATGCCGCTACCGCTGCGGCAATTCCACCTTGAGCTAAATGTGTATTATTATTACGTTTCGTCTCCTTTGTGATAATAATCACATTCTTTTCGTGACAAATCTCTTTTGCAACACGAAGTGCCGCAACGCCACTTCCAATAATTAAGACATCTGCACTTGGCATAATTGTTGCCTCCTACTTTACACTTTTCAACTGTCTTGACACCTATATTTACATAGTTTTAAAATAATGACAAGAGTTTTTTTATAATTCTTATTTTCACTACTACCATTTAAAAAGTAAAAGAAATGTAACTCTTACTAGAGAGAGGAACTTACATGATGATATATCTTGACTATGCAGCTACTACACCTATGAGCGGGGAAGCGTTACAAACATATATGAAAGCAGCTTCGCAATACTTCGGAAATGAACAAAGTTTACATGATATTGGAGGAACGGCTTCTTCTTTATTACAAGTTTGCCGAAAAACATTTGCGGAAATGATTGGAGGCAAAGAACAAGGAGTATTTTTCACAAGCTGTGGATCGGAATCGAACTATCTTGCGATTCAATCACTTCTAAGTGCCCGAAATAAGAAGCATATTATTACGACACCTATGGAACATGCATCCATTCGAAGTTATTTTCAATCTCTAAAATCAAAAGGCTATACGATCACTGAAATTCCTGTTGATAAAAGCGGACTCATTTGTTTAGTAGATTTAGAGGCAGCTATTACAGAAGATACTGTGCTAGCAAGTATACAGCATGGTAACTCTGAAATTGGGACTGTTCAAAACATAGCAGAAATTGGGGCCCTTTTAAAAACATATAATATTTTATTTCATACGGATTGTGTGCAAACGTTTGGTAAACTGCCTATCCATGTTTTTGAGATGGGAATTGATAGTCTTTCTGTTTCAGCACACAAAATATACGGTCCAAAAGGTGTCGGCGCTTGCTATATAAATCCGCAAGTTCGCTGGGCACAAATATTCCCGGGAACTTCTCACGAAAAAGGATTTCGCCCAGGCACAGTGAACGTTCCTGGCATCGCATCTTTTTTAACAGCTGCTGAAAATATATTGAAAAATCAACAGGTAGAAAGTTTACGTTTTAAAGAGTTACGATCCTACTTTTTAGAGGAATTACAAACACTTCCGCTAGAAATTGAAGTAGAAGGTCATTCTACTTCTTGTTTACCACATATTATTGGGGTTACAATAAAAGGAATAGAAGGTCAATATACAATGCTAGAATGCAACCGCCGCGGTATTGCCATCTCGACCGGAAGTGCTTGCCAAGTTGGTAAACAAGAACCTTCGAAAACAATGCTTGCAATTGGAAGAACGTATGAAGAGGCTAAACAATATGTCCGCTTCTCTTTCGGACAACAAACAACGAAAGAACAAATTGATACTACTATTCATGCACTACACACAATTGGAAATCAATTTTATAGAGGTGTTAAATCATAATGAAACAAAATGAACAAAAAAAATTTTAGGTGAAGAAAGACGACAACTTATCCTTCAGTGGCTGCTTGCTGCAAATGAACCGTTATCTGGAAACGAACTATCTAAGAAGACAAACGTAAGTAGACAAGTTATTGTGCAAGATATCTCCTTACTAAAAGCAAGAAACGAGCCAATTATCGCAACTGCTCAAGGCTATTTATATTTAAAACCACAGGAGAAGCAACAGGCTTTTGAACGCGTGATTGTATGCCAACATAAACCAGCAGAAGTACGTCAAGAACTTACAATGCTTGTTGATCATGGCGTTACGATTAAAGACGTAAAAGTTGAGCACCCTGTATACGGCGACTTAACAGCATCAATTATGGTAAGTAATCGATTTGATGTAGAGCAATATTTACAAAAAATCGAAAATACAAATGCTTCCTATCTTTCGCAACTAACAGATGGTATTCACTTACATACAATTGAAGCAGATTCTAAAGAAAAATTAGACGCTGCTTGCGAGGCTTTAGATAAAGCAGGATTTCTCGTTTATTAATGTAAAGCACAGAGTTTTTATAATTCTCTGTGCTTTTTTAATGCTATAATATTGTAATCAATCGTAAAGGAGATCGAATATGGGAATTGAACTCGTTCACTTTAGTACTGGTAAACCGAAACAAATGAAATATGGCGAAGATAAAGAAATGATAACAGGTATATGTAAAGATCCTACAGAAGAGGCCTTTCTCTCAAAAGACGGATTTCGTGGTGATGACGTAGCGGATTTAAAACATCACGGCGGTCCTGATCGCGCTGTTTGTGTGTACCCACACGAGCATTACGCACTATGGGAAGAGGAATTTCAAACTACGCTTCCAGCTTCCACATTTGGCGAAAACATTACCGTAACAAATATGTTAGAGCGTGATGTTTGCATCGGAGATACATATCAGCTTGGTGAAGCAATCATTCAAGTGACACAAGCAAGAGTACCTTGTAGCACTATTTCAAAACGCCTCGGTATTCCTGGCATACTGCCGCGCATTGTAGCAACTGGATTTACTGGCTACCTATGCCGCGTTCTTCAAGAAGGTACTGTACGTAAAGATTCTAAAATCACATTGCTAAAACGTCCATCAAACAATGTATCTGTTTTGTTTTCTAACGAAATTTATTTTCATAATAGAAAAGATAAAGATGGCATTGAAAAGATTCTTGCTGTTCCTGAACTAGCCAATATTTGGCGTGGTCAGTTAGAGGATCGTCTTGCTAAGTTAAAGTAAAGAATCCCACCTATAAATGGTGGGATTTTATTTATCTATCAGACGGTATATTATCGACTGAAATTATATCGATTTAACTACAAAATACGACAAATACTCTCCCTTACCCTTTACAACCAATAAGAAGAATAGCTCCCCAGCACAGTAACAGAAAAACCGAGCGCTTCAAGTTCCATCGTTACGCCTGGCAATAATACGTCATCGTATGCTTTATCGACATCGATTAAGAAAAAGTAATTTCCGAGTCCTGTTTTCATCGGGCGCGATTCGATTTTTGATAAATTTAATTTTCTCCATGCAAAAGCTGATAACACTTGATATAGTGCCCCTGCATAATCTGCAGGTAACGTTATCATAAGCGTCGTTTTCTCCCCGCGGTTTTCTCCGTTATTTGAGAGTATTACTTTCTTTTTCTTATGGAGCACTAGGAAGCGTGTATGATTGTTTTTATGCGTATGAATGTCACGTCTTACAATTGTTAATCCGTATTTTTCTGCGGCTGCTTCATTTGCAATGGCAGCGATTTTTTCTTCAGGATGTTCTTTCACATATTGTGCAGCAGCACTTGTTGATGTCATGTCTCGAACAGTTACCCCTTTTAATTCTTCATTTAAAAACTTATGACATTGTGCGATAGCATGCGGATGTGAATGCACTGCATATACTTCTCCCCACACTTCTGCATACTGCGGATGTACGAGTAAATGTTGCTGAATTGGTACTGTAATTTCTCCTACAATAGAAAGTGGTCGCTCATGCACAAGGTAATCGACCGTTATATTTACTGAACCTTCTATTGCGTTTTCTAACGGTACGACTGCGAAATCTACACTTTCATTTGCGGCTGCATCTATACAATCCGGAATCGTTCGATACGGTACATGCTCTGCTTCCGGAAAAAAACGACTCACCGCCATATTTGTAAATGTTGCTTCTGGTCCTAAATATCCTACTCGAATCATCGTCTTTTCCCCTCTTTTTCGTTTTCTTACTGTTATACCATACTTTTTTATATTCTTCTATGTAAATTTCGAATATTAAAAAAAGACTAGCATCCGCTAGTCTAAATGTTTCTTATATTCTCTTTGAGCGAAGAAGAAATAAACGATGCATGCAGCGATATAATACAGAATAAACAAGCCTACTTTTCCTAATGATCCATCCATAAAGAAAGTATTATGAAACGTATATAACGCAACTGCACTATGCATACTCCCTACTATAATTGGCGCAAAAAATAGCATACATAATTGCCAGCGAGAAATTTCCCATACTTCTTCCTTCGTCATTCCAAGTTTAGAGAGTGCACCATAATGCTTTCGGTCCGATGCAATATTATGAAACCATTTAAAATATACGATACTACATGAAGTAAGAAAGAATAATATACTAATGAATGAGCCTACAAATAGAGTAATATCGCCGCCTTCTTTCATATTTACATATAACTCCATATTACTTCGAAACGCATTATTATTATCTTGTTTCATATGTTTCCGTAAATCTTCATTTAATTTCTTCGTCTTTTCGATATTTGGTAATGTGTAGCCTCTATATATCATTTTTTCAGAATCGAGAACCTGATTTGCTATACTGTCAAAATCTTCATCATTCATAACGAAGAACAGACCATTAATGTACGAAGGGTGATAGTTAAATTGAACCCCTTCTTTCTGACCGTTAAATACGAATGAATATGGTTGACTCATTACTTGCAATTGAATCTCTTTTTGATTATATACATTCGAATTATTGTATTTATTATAATAAACGAGTGTCACTGTACCTTTTTTAGGACGATACATTTTCTTTTTTTGTTTCCTCGCTTCTTGGTTATATTCACTTTCCTTTATAAGCGGTGCTATTGTTGTTTCTCCTTTATTAGACCGAAAGGATGCATACACTCCAACAAAACTCATATATTGAAAATCATCATACCCGTATTGATTCAGTAATTTTTCAACCGCACCTTCCTCAAAGACTTCATGAGTAGAAATACCTTTTTCTATGTATGAAAACGAGTGTACCCCTCCAGTTCGCCACATATCTTGCATGCTAGAAAAATATAAGAACACCGTACCTGTTGCCGTAACTACAAACGTCGTTGCCATAGACATCAGAAAGAAAAAGCGACCATTTTCTTTCATTCGATGTGACAATTGGTTTACTATAAATAAATACGGATATGTATACATAATCTTTTTATTTCGTTTTATTATTTCTAATATTTGAGCAGTTCCGTGTGTAAAAGAAAAATAAGTTCCGAAAAAGACAAGTATAGACACAGGAAAAAAATAGAATGCTATCGTTGGCATCGTCGCTTGTAACGCTAACGCATATCCTATACCTAAACAAATAAAACCGAATATACAAAGCCACATTGATGTTTTCTTCTCTTTTTTATCTGTTCGAAATTCTTTCAATAACCGAATGATTTTTATATTCCATATGCGTAAAGCACTTATAAAAGATAAGACAATAAAAACGACCATATATGTAACAAACGTTACCCCAATTGCTCTCACATCAAATATGACAGGGAGTTCTTTCGGAAGGCCCAGTAACATACTAAATACCATAAAAAAGAGTTTCAAAAAGATCATACCAAGCCCAACCCCGAAAATATTCGCGAAAATCCCGATTAATATTTGCTCGGTCATTATCACTCCTATTACGTTAGACTTCGTCGCTCCCATTAACATATATAACCCTAATTCTTTCTTACGTGCCTCTATGAAAATAGAAGTAGAGTACAAAATAAATATGACGAAAAAAGAAATGACTATAACATTACATATAATAAGTCCCCAGCGTACGTTTTGATACCACATCGTCTCCTGCATATACGGATGTACAATGACAGACATGTATGCAAAAGACGCAAATATCGCAAAACAACTGCTTAAGAAAAACACTTTATAATTACGCCAATTTCCTTTTATATTTTGCAGCGCTAGTTGCCGAATGTTCATCTATCGTCCCCCTATAACTTACTACATAAGCAAAAAGCTAGAGGTTTCTCTAGCTTTGCACGTGTTTCAAATATCCTCTTTGTGCAATCATAAAGTAAATCGCAGAAGCTATAACGTATGTTCCAATTACAATCGCACCTGATTTCCATAAATCAATATAAAGCATTTTCCCTAACGTATGAAGAGCAAACCCACTATGAATGGCACCGATTAAAATTGGGATAAAGAAGATAACGCCCATTTGACGAATTGCAATTTTACGAATTTCTTTATCTGTCATACCGATTCTCTTTAACGATTTAAATTGAATACGATCTTGTTCTTTATCGTTAAACCATTTAAAGTATGTCATACTACAAGCGAAGAAGAAGAATAGTACCGCTACGAAGAAACCGATGAACATTGTAATTGCTCCTGATTCCCTTATATTTTTATAAGCGAGCACCGAGTTATTTAACTCCTCTTGCTTATCTGGTGCAATCTCCTTTTTCAAATCTAACACAAGGTCTTCCGTACTTTTCCAGTCTTCTATATAATAACCGTAATATTTCGTCTTTTCTTCATCTGGTACAAGCTTTGCGTATTTCTCAAAATCTTGATCATTCACAATGAGATATTCACTATCATTAAAAACAGAAAATGAAGTTGGCTCATTTAATTGAACAGATTGCTTTTGTCCGTTAATTTTAATTTCATACGGTTTCGTACGATCTATCTTCATCATATCATTCGCCATATCCATTATGACCATCGTTGCACTACCTGGTGCATTATGAACTTCTCTAACTTGCTCTCTCTTTTGTTTACGTACTTCAGCGTTATATTCTTTTTCTGAAACAATCGCCATTGGCATCTCATGTTCACTGTTAAACATTGTGATTTTTTGCGTTCCAGGAAGTTTTACGTACGTTACTTCTCGCGCTTCTTCAAATCCGTGTTTTTTTATTAATTCTTTTGTTTTTCCCTCTTTTATGACATTATGCATATGGATTCCCTTTTCCTCATAAGAAATAGCATGCGGGGTACTAGTTACTGCCTTATAACTCATATCCTCAAAAAATACGTACAGCGTACCAACTGCTGAAGATACAACCGCCGTAATGATAGAAATTACAAATAGAAAACGGGCATTATCTTTCATTTTATAAATAAGATTGCTAAGTACGAACATATTTGGATATGTATAAAAAGATTTTTTTCGTTTTTGTAATGCCTTTAATACGACTGTACTACCTTGTGTAAATAGTAAATAAGTTCCGCCTATCGTCAGCCCTACAATCGGTAAAAACAGGATGACAAAATTCATAAATGTTACTTGGAAGCTAAGTACATATGCAACAATAATACATCCTATACCAACTACGCATAACCATGTAAACGCAAAAGGTTCTACTTTCTGTTTTCTTGCTTCTCTTAATAAATCAATAATTTGCAAGCGTCCTACTGTCCAAACGCTAAACAATGATAGAATTAAAAATAGAATTAAGTATACACCCGCTGTAATCAAAACCGCTTTACTATTCCATACGAGTGGAAGTGTTTTATCTATTTTCAATATTACGCTTAATGCTTGGAAGAATAATTTTGAACAAAGCATACCAAGTCCAATACCTACTACAATTGCAATACTACCTAACATAAGCTGTTCTAATATAATCATTCGGCCAAGTTGTGATTTTGTTCCGCCTATTAATGTTAATAGACCAAACTCTTTTTTCCTTGCTCTTAAAAATGTTGAATTTGCATATAAAATAAAAAGTGCTGAGAAGATGACTACAATATAATTCATCGATTCTAACCCTTTTGAAATCATCTCCCTCATACTAATATTACCGCTTACGACATCTGGATGATAAATGAAGGAAGCATACATGAAAAATACGACAATCGATAAACAACTGCTAATAAGAAACGCTTTATAATTACGCCAATTTCCTTTTACGTTATTAAGCGCGAGCTGGCGAAAGTTCATGATATTCTCCTCCTAGCATCGCAAGTACGTCCAAAATTTCTTGGAAAAAGGCTTGTTTCGTTCTTCCCTTATGTATTTCTGAGAAAATCTCTCCATCACGTATGAAAAGAATACGTTCGCAATAACTCGCCGCTACTGGATCATGCGTTACCATTGCAATTGTTACTTTCTTTTGTTCATGCAAATCTTGCAACGCGCTCATTAATGATTTTGCCGACTTAGAATCTAAGTTTCCAGTTGGCTCATCCGCTAAGATTAACGTCGGTTCATGAATAATCGCTCTCGCAGCTGCTGCACGTTGTTGTTGGCCGCCTGATACTTCATATACTTTTTTATTTAAAATGCCTTCGATATTTAAAAACTTTGCAATCTCAAGCACTTTTGCATCGATTTCATTTACAGATTTCTTCGCCATTACAAGTGGTAAAATGATATTTTCTTTAATCGATAGCGTATCAAGTAAGTTAAAATCTTGGAAAATGAATCCTAAATGTGTACGGCGAAACTCCGCTAATTTTGCAGCACGCATTTGATTAATTTCTTCGCCATTTACAAGCACATGACCTGAAGTTTGCTTATCAATTGTTGCTAATAAATTTAAAAGCGTTGTTTTTCCGCTTCCTGAAGGACCCATAATCCCTACAAATTCGCCTTCTTCTATTTTAAAATTTATATCATTTAAAGCAGTCGTCGCTACTGAACCTTTTGATTGATACACCTTCGTTAATCCTTTTACTTCAAGAACACTCATTTCTAATCCCCCTATGTGTTTTCTTCTTACATTTACTATAAGAAAAATAAGAAAAAGAAACGAGTGATTTCCCTTACAAAACGTTTTGTTATCTTACAGTTTTGTCATTTTTCTCATTAATGTATGATATTCTTCATCTTTTGCAAATTGGAACGTAAATGTTGTCCCTTCCCCTTCAGCCGATTGCACATAAATACCGTGATGTAAATTATCACAAATTTCCTTCGTAATATATAAACCCATTCCAGTCGCTTCTCTCGTTTTACGGCCATTTATCCCCGTAAAGAACGGATCAAATATACGCTTTACATCTTGCTCCGGAATACCGATTCCATTGTCTTTAATATGTAATAACACCTTTTGATCTTTCTCTTCAATTTGAAATTGAATTTCCTTTTTCTCTGCTTCTGAAATTCTCGTATACTTAATTGCATTTACAACAATTTGCCCTATAGCAATACTAAGCCATTTTCTATCAGATGCAACCATACAAGTATCTTCTTCAAACATTACTTTCGGAAATACAGACGATTGAATGAAAGACTTTCGATTTTCATTAATAATACCTCGAATAATATCTATCACATTTACTACTTCTACTTTATAATCTTTCGCAAATTGCTCTAACCTTGCCATATGTAACGCTAAATCTAAACCATTTAGTATACGGTTATTTTCTTCACGAATACTTTCAACTGTTGCTCTCGCTTCACGATGCTCTTTACCAAACTTCTGTAATAGTAACTCAATAACAGATACTGGTGTCTTCATTTGATGAATCCATTGGTTCATAAATATCATTTGCTGTTGCTCTTTCGCATGCTGTTTATGAACTTCATTCATATATTGCTGTCTTAATAGCGTAAAAGATTCAACGATCATCTCTTGTTCTGTCGTATACGAAGTATCAATAAGTAAAGAATCATGTAATGTATTTCCATCAGCAACATATTTTTCGATTCTCTTTAAAAAAACACTTCTTTTTCGGTAATCGTAAATGAGGTATACAGTAAACACAACTGTCCCTAATAAAAGTCCGTATAACCACGTACTCCAATCAATTGATCTTTTTTCTAAAAGACTTTGCAACTGCAATACGAGTCCAAATAAACAAAGACTTACAACATAAGAAAGAAGTAAAGCAAAGCGGTCTATGAGGTAACTTTTAACCTGCATGCCCTTCACTCCACTCTGTAAGAAGCGCATAACCGTATCCACGTTTCGTTACAATCGCATTTTTAATACCTAGCTCCTCTAGTTTCTTCCTTACGCGCTTTACATTCACAGTCAGTGTATTATCATCAACAAAAGCTACTTCATCCCATAGAGCTTCTAACAATTCTTCACGCGTTACATATTGATTCGCTTGTTTCATTAAACACTCTAATAAGTAAAATTCATTTTTTGTCAGCTCTGTTTGTTGCCCTTTCCACTCAACAACGTGTTGGGACGGGAATAACAAAAGTCCATTCACACCTAAACAATCACTTTCTGCCGCAGAAGCATACTCACCATACCCACGTCGAAGTGCACTTTTCACCTTAGCCATGACAATATCTAAATGGAATGGCTTTGTAATGTAATCATCTCCGCCATTTTCAATTGCCATTACTTGATCCATTTCCCCTGTTCTTGCAGAAACAAAAATAATCGGCGCATTCGATACAGTGCGGATTTGACGACACCAATAGAAACCATCAAAATATGGTAAATTGATATCCAGTAATACGAGATGTGGATTCACTTTTACGAATTCATCTTTTATATGACGTAAATCAATTGCTCTAAATGATTGATAGCCATACCTTTCTAAATGCTCCTCTAATATTCCCGCAATTTTCTCATCGTCTTCTACAATTAATATTTTATACATGTTCTCTTTCTCCCCATAAATATTCTTCTAAAATTACTTCTTTTTCTATTATAAATTGAAAATTTAATTAGTGGGGATTTTTTCCTATCTTCGTAATTTTTAACTAGCAGCCTGATTCACACCTAACTTCTTTGCTTCAGCTGAATTTTGAGGCGGGAATCTTACTACTTGCAAATAGCAGAATAAAAAAAAGACCGCCATACTTTGGCAGTCTTAATCGATAAATTCAAATTCATATTCAAGAATTTTTACAATATCTCCGTCTTTTGCACCACGTGCACGAAGCGCTTCATCAATACCCATTCCGCGCATTTGGCGAGCGAAACGACGTATAGATTCATCACGTGAGAAGTCAGTCATTTTGAATGTCTTCTCGATATCATAACCAGAAATAACAAACGTGCCGTCACTTTCACGTGTAATTTCAAATTTAAGACTTTCAGCATCAAATTTATACATTACACTTGCTTCAGACTCTTCAACAACATCGTACATTGGGAATTCTGGTGTTGTTTCTAATAAGTTCGCTACTTCAAATAGTAAATCACGAACACCTTGTTTCGTTACAGCTGAGATTGGGAAGATTTTTACTTCGTCTCCCACTTTCTCTTTAAATGCTTGTAAGTTT